>JBJOPV010000159.1:0-8144 GCA_046050625.1 Pseudomonadota bacterium | reverse complement strand
GCACGGGATGATCGGGAACTGGCGGTGCGCGGCCCAGCGCTCGATGTCGGTCTCGGCGACATAGGCCAGCGGGCGGATCACGGTGTGACGGCCGTCGTCGCTGACCAGCTTCGGGGGCATGCCCTTCAGGCGGCCCTGGAAGAACAGGTTCAGGAAGACGGTGCCCAGGAAGTCATCGCGGTGGTGGCCCAGCGCGATCTTGTTGGCGCCCAGCTCGCCGGCGACGCGGTACAGGATGCCCCGGCGCAGCCGCGAGCACAGGCTGCACATCGTGTCGCCCTCGGGGATCACGCGCTTGACCACCGAGTAGGTGTCCTGGTTCTCGATGTGGAAGTCGACGCCGCGGCTCTTGAGGTAGGCCGGCAGCACGTCGGCCGGAAAGCCCGGCTGCTTCTGGTCGAGGTTGACCGCGACGATCGAGAAGTTGATCGGCGCGCGCTGCTGCAGGTTCAGCAGGATGTCGAGCAGCGAGTAGCTGTCCTTGCCACCCGACAGGCAGACCATCACCCGGTCGCCCTCCTCGATCATGTTGTAGTCGGTGATCGCCTGGCCGACCTGGCGGTGCAGGCGCTTGGACAGCTTGTTGATCTCGTGCGCGGCGCGGCGCTCGGCCTCGGTGGGCGGCGCGTCAGAGGTCGGGGCGGAGGTGGATTCGGAGGTCTGCATGATGGGCGGAATTGTCGGTCACCACTGCCCGGTCTCGATGCGGATGGCGACCTCGCAGTCGTCGAAGATCTCCAGCTTGGCGAGCTTCACCCGCACGCCCAGCACGCCGGGCAGGTCCATCAGCCGCGCGGCGACCTGGCCGATCAGGCTCTCGAGCAGGTTGACGTGGCGGGCGGTGCATTCCTCGATGACGATGGCGCGCACGCGGCGGTAGTCGAGCACATGGGTCAGGTCGTCGTCGCGCGGATGCAGCGGCTGGCTGCCCAGGTTGAGCTCGACATCGACGGCGATCGGCTGGGGGGCTTCCTTCTCGTGGTCGAGCACGCCGAGGTTGGCGTCGAAGCGCAGGCCGGTGAGCGTCAGGATCTGGGTGCCGCGGGTGGTGGACATGGAAAGGGCTCGGGTTCCTACAATCGGCGGGTGAATGCCGCATCTCCCCCCAGTGTAGCCAGCGACCCGCTGGCCCTCCTCATCGCCGACGAGATCCGCCAGCATGGTGGCTGGATCGGCTTCGAGCGCTTCATGGCGCTGGCGCTGTACCAGCCGGGGCTGGGCTACTACAGCGGCGGCGATCGCCAGTTCGGCATGCTGCCCGCCTCGGGCAGCGACTTCGTGACCGCGCCCGAGCTCTCCGGACTGTTCGGCCGCGCGGTGGCGCGCCAGCTCGCGCAGGCGCTCGAGGCCACCGGCACCGCCGAGCTGTGGGAATTCGGCGCCGGCTCGGGCGTGCTGGCCGCGCAGCTGCTGGAGGCCCTGGGCGACCGGATCCAGCGCTACACCATCGTCGACCTGTCGGGCACGCTGCGCGCGCGCCAGCGCCAGACCTGCGCCGCGCGGGCGCCGCAGCATCTGGACAAGCTGCACTGGGCCGACGCGCTGCCCGCGCGCTTCGAGGGCGTGGTGATCGGCAACGAGGTGCTCGACGCGATGCCGGTCATGCTGCTGCACTGGGACGGCGCGCAGTGGCTGGAGCGCGGCGTGGCGCTGGACGCGCAGGGCGGCTTCGCCTGGTCCGACTGGCCGACGACCGAGCGCCCGCCGGTCGCGGGATCCTTCCTGCCCGGCACCGTCACCGAGCTGCCGCGCCAGGCCAGCGGCTTCATCCGCACGCTGGCGGCGCAGCTCGCGCGCGGCGCGGCCTTCTTCCTCGACTACGGCTTCCCCGAGCACGAGTTCTATCACCCGCAGCGCACCGGCGGCACGCTGATGTGCCACCGCGGCCACCAGGCCGACGCCGATCCGCTGGTCGACGTCGGCCGCAAGGACCTGACGGCGCATGTGGACTTCACCGCGGTGGCGCTGGCCGGGCAGGACGCCGGGCTGGAGGTGCTGGGCTACACCTCGCAGGCGCGCTTCCTGTTCAACTGCGGCCTGCTCGCCGACCTGGAGGGCGCCGACCTGCGCGAGCGCGCGATGGCGCAGAAGCTCGTCACCGAGCACGAGATGGGTGAGTTGTTCAAGGTGGTCGGCTTCGTGACGCCGGCCGAACTGTTCGACCCGATCGGCTTCGCCGCGGGCGACCGCAGTCACACGCTCTGAGCCCAGGAGCCCCCCGATGCGCTGGCTGATCGTCTTCGTGCTGACCTGCCTGGTCTGGAACGGCCTGCAGCCCTGGCTCGAGCGCATCGGCCTGGGCCGGGTGCCGGGCGACTTCAGCGTGCGCATCGGCCGCCGGCGCTGGCACTTCCCGCTCGGCTCGAGCCTGCTGATCACGCTGGTCGGGCTGGCGCTGATGCGCTGGCTGTAGCCGCCGTCGGGCCCGGCCTCGGTGGTGTCGATGTGCCGATTTCAGGGCACGCGGCGCCCCAGGTCGGGCGGCAGGTTGAACGGCGTGATCACCTCGACCCCGGAGCGCTGCGCGGCCCGGTCGCGCGGCACCACGCCATGGGCTTGCATCAGCAGCCGGCAGGCCGTGTCCAGGTCGTGATCGAGGTTGTGGTGCAGCACCGCCGAAAGCCGCTGTCGGCGCAGCAGCGCCCGATTGTCCTCATCCAGATCGTGACCGACGAACGTGCCGCAGACCCGCCCGGCCCGGTCGAAGGCCTCGAGGATGGCCGCATTGGCGCCGCCCACCGAGTAGACCGCCGTCACCCGATCCTGCGTGGCCAGCAGCCGGCTCACGCCCGCCACGGTCGGCATGTGCAGGCCCTGGCCATCGTCGAGCAGATGCACGCGACTGCGCGGGGCCTGCGGGCCGAGCGCCTCGACGAAAGCCTCGATGCGCTCGACTTCGCCGCGAAAGCGCGGCCCGCTGCTCGACAGCAGCACGTCGCCCCCGGTCGCGCGCAGCCCAGGCGCCATCAGCCAGGCGGCGGTCTGTCCAGCGGCCCGGTTGTCCAGGCCCACATAGGCGCCGCAGGCCGATCCGGGCAGATCGGTCACCAGCGCCAGCACCGGGATGCCGCCAGCCTGTAGCCGGGCGACCGCCTCGCGCACCGCGGCGGTGTCCGGCCCCTTGAGCAGTACGCCGTGGCTGCCCCTGAGGCCGATGCCATCGAGCCGCTGGGCCAGCGTGTCCTCGGGCCAGGTCTCGGCCAGATGCTCGCGTGCTCGGAAGACCGCCGGCTGGGCCCTGTGCATCGCGCCGTCCAGCGCGGCCCGCACCAGCCGCGAGAAGCGCAGCGGCGCCTCCATCACCAGATCGACCAGGAAGCGTCGACCGCGGCGCGCGAGCTGCTGGCGCTGACGCTCAAGCTCGGCACAGGCCTGCAGGACGCGGTCGCGCGTCACCGTGCTTGCGCCCGGCCGCCCATGGAGCACCCGATCGACGGTGGCCAGGCTCACGCCGGCCTGCAGCGCAATCTCCTTCAGTGAAACGACATGGGCCATCCGGTCTCCTGGGCAATACCCTCGCGAGCATCGCACCGCCGTCCGGCTCGAAGCAAGTCTGCTGTATCGCGGCCGAGGTGTTCCTGAGGTGTCTTGACGATCCGCACAGCCCATGGCCTTCCTAGACTGATGGCAACCGGGCCCGCCCCGACCGCCCGTTTCACAGGAGACAAGACCATGAACCCTGTCCCCCACGCCCGCTGGCTGCGCAGCGCCGAGGCTCGCCTCGAGGATCTGCAGGCGGTGATGGCTTCGCACACCGATCCGGCCGACTGCCCGAGGGCCGTCGACCTCGTGCGTGAGGTGCCGATCTACGACAGCGCCACGCTGCGCCGCCACCTGACCGAGGACCCCGCGCAGCGCGAGGCGCTGATGGCCGAGTGGGCCTGGGTCTGGGAGGATGGTCCCGGCATCCTGGTGATCCAGGGCGCGTTCGGGCCTGCCGAGGTGCTTGATCCGGTGACCGCCTGCTTCGAGTCGCTGATCCGGCAGGAGCGCGCGGCCGGCGCGGGCAGCGACCACTTCGCCGCCGCCGGCGCCAACGACCGGGTCTGGAATGCGCTCGAGAAGCTCTGCCTGCTGGACCCGGAGGCCTTCGCGCGCTACTACGCCAGCGACATGCTGGCCCTGGCGGCCGAGGCGTGGCTGGGGCCGGGCTGGCAGCTGACCTCCCAGATCAACAACGTGCGCCCCGGCGGTGCGGCCCAGATGCCCCACCGCGACTACCACCTCGGCTTCATGACGACCGCACAGGCCGAGCGCTACCCCGCACATGTCCATCGCCTCTCGCCGATGCTGACGCTGCAGGGGGCGGTGGCGCACGTCGACATGCCGATCGAGAGCGGCCCGACGCTCTACCTGCCGCATTCCCAGAAGTTCGCACATGGCTATCTGGTGGCAGGACGGACCGATGTCCAGGCCTGCTTCGAGGCCCGCCAGGTGCAGCTGCCGCTGGTGCGTGGCGATGCGGTGTTCTTCAATCCGGCGCTGCTGCACGCGGCCGGTGCCAACCGATCGACCGGCATCCAGCGCCTGGCCAACCTGCTGCAGATCTCTTCGCCCTTCGGACGGGCGATGGAGAGGGTCGACCGCCAGCGCATGACGCAGGCGCTCCATCCGGTGCTGCGTCGGCTGCGCCAGCAGGGCTGGGACGAGGCTGCGCTGGGGCGAGTCATCGCCGCGAGTGCCGAGGGCTATGCCTTTCCGACCAACCTGGACCGGGACCCGCCCCGCGCAGGCCTGGCGCCCGACAGCATGCAGCAGGTGGTGCGGCGCGCGCTGACCGAAGACTGGCCAGAGGCCCAACTGGTCCAGCAGCTCGACACGATGGCGGCCCGGCGGCTGAGCTGAGTCCGGGTGGCGGATTCAGCCGCCCTCGGGCAGCGCCGCCGCCACCGCCGCGATGCGCGCCTGCTGCAGCGCCTGGCCGATGGCCGGGCCCTTCAGGCCGCTCGCCAGGGCCGCCGCGCTGACCTGGGCGGAATCGACCGCCCGCGCCGCCGCCAGCGCCTCGCGCAGCCGGTCGGCCTGCGGATAGGGCCGATCCTCGAAGCCGAGGCGGCCGCGCGCGTCGCATTCGCAGGCCTGCAGCGCCTGCTCGAAGCGCTCGGGACGGCGCCAGGCGTCGCAGCGGTCGAAGAGCCGCACCAGCGCCTGCGCGCCGAAGCTGGCGCTGGCGTGCAGGTTGCCGTGCTCGCGCGCGACCAGCTCGGCCAGCTCGCGGCACTCGACCGGCACGCGCAGCCGCGCCGCCAGCGGCCCGAGCAGCTTCACGCTGCGACCCTCGTGGCCGAGGTGGCGTGGCAGGATGTCGGCCGGCGTCGTGGCCTTGCCCAGGTCGTGCGTCAGGCCGGCGAAGCGCACTGGCAGCGCCGTGCCCAGGCGCTCGGCCATGTCCAGCACCATCATCAGGTGCACGCCGGTATCGACCTCCGGGTGGTAGTCGGCGCGCTGCGGCACGCCGAACAGCGCATCCACCTCCGGCAGCAGCCGCGCCAGCGCGCCGCAGTCGCGCAGCACCTCGATCATGCGCGAGGGCCGCGTCTCCATCAGCCCGCGCGCGAGCTCCTGCCAGACGCGCTCGGGCACCAGCGCGTCGACCTCGCCGGCCTCGACCATCGCGCGGCACAGCGCCCGCGTCTCCGGTGCAACCGAGAAGTCGGCGAAGCGCGCCGCGAAGCGCGCCAGTCGCAGGATGCGCACCGGATCCTCGGCGAAGGCCGGCCCGACATGGCGCAGCACCCGCGCCGCGAGGTCGGCCTGACCGCCCCAGGGATCGACCAGCGTGCCGTCCGCGTCCTGCGCCATCGCGTTGATCGTCAGGTCGCGGCGCGAGAGGTCGTCCTCCAGCGTCACCTCCGGCCCGGTGCGGAAGACGAAGCCGTGGTAGCCGGGACCGGTCTTGCGCTCGGTGCGCGCCAGCGCGTATTCCTCGTGGGTGCGCGGGTGCAGGAAGACGGGAAAGTCGCGCCCGACCGGCTGGTAGCCGGCCGCGCCCATGGCCTCGGGCGTGGCGCCCACGACCACCCAGTCCCGATCGCCCGACGGGCGGCCCAGCAAGCGGTCGCGCACCGCCCCTCCAACCAGAAACGCTTTCATGCCGCCATTCTCGCCGCCGTTGCCACCCCAGGCGAGACCCGAGGTGACCGGTGAATTGATCATTTTCGACCGACCGGAATGCGGGATTTCCCCCCCTTGGGTGCAGGGTGTATCAACCATCACACAAGCTGCACCCACGACCCGGGGATGGTACGCACCTGTAGCGAGATGCTTCAATAATCACCAAACACTTCGCCGTACCAATTGTGAGCGTCAGTCGATTGCCGGGTCGGCGCAGCGTGATGGGAGAAGCAGCCATGTCCGCAACCTCGAAACCTCATCGCTGGCGCCCCGCCCTGATCGGCGCGATGCTGGCCTGCGCTGGCGTCACCGCGCAGGCCGCCTACACCGAGCAGGAAGCCCTGGGCGGCGATCCGAACGACGCGATCTCGATCCCCCAGGATCTGGGCACGCTGAGCAACGGCGGCCTGCTGCAGGTCGACGGCTCGCGCCTGACCACCGTCGACGGCGGCAGCTCCTCTGACTTCTACAGCTTCACGCTGGGCGAGCAGATGTGGGTCACCTTCACGCTGACCCCGGACAGCGCCAGCGCCATGCCGGTGCTGGGCCTGTTCCAGGGCAGCTCGGTGGCCACCGGCACGCTGGCCTCGGCGACCGATGACAACGCCGGCGACGGCGTCAGCCGCCTGACCTTCAACATGAATCTGTCGGCCGGCACCTACTACACCGCGGTCATGGGCTACCGCGCGCACTGGTGGGATTTCGACGGCGGCGGCAATGCCGGCTGGGACTACCGCCTGAAGCTGAGCGGCTGGACGCCGGCCGCACCGGTGCCGGAAGCCTCGACGCTGGCGATGATGCTGTCCGGCCTGGGCCTGCTGGGCCTGGCCACCCGCCGGCGCCGTCAGGCTGCCTGATTCGGCGCGGGCCGGCCCCGGCGTCTTCAGCGCCGGGCCGAGCGGCGCCGGTCGGCCTCTGTCAGGCCGGCTTGCAGGATCGGCGCCATCACCGCGCCCAGGCCAGCCGGGCGGATGCCCAGCGACTCCAGCCCCGGCCGGCGACCGGTGGCGACATTGGGCACCGTCATCGAGTCGATGTTGTCGCCCGACATCAGCGGCTCGCCCGGCAGCAGGCCCAGCGCGGCTGCCTGCAGCCGGCCAGCCCAGTCGGGCAGCGGCAGCACCGGGCGCTCGTGGCCGCTCCAGCGCCCCGACAGACGCACCAGCTGGGCCAGCGTGCAGACCTCTGGCCCAGCGCACTCGATCACCTGATCGACGGTCGAGCGGTCGAGCAGGCAGCGCACCAATGCCGCTGCCACATCCTCGACCCAGACTGGCTGGAAGCGCGCATCCGCACCGGCCAGCGCCATCACCGGCGCCAGCGCCTGCAGCCGCGCGAACAGGCGGATGAAGCGGTCGTCGGCGCCGAAGATCACGCTCGGACGCAGGATCGTCAGCGCCAGGCCGGCCGCGCTGCGCAACACCTGCTCGCCGGTGGCCTTGCTGCGCAGATAGCGTGACGGCGCCGACTGCGGATCGCCTTCGGGCACGCCCAGCGCGCTGACATGGATCAGCCGCGGCACGCCCGCACGCAGGCAGGCTGTGGCGACGCGCTGCGGCAGCACGACATGCGCCGCCTCGAACTGCGCGGCGCTGCCGTGCAGGATGGCCACGAGATTGATCACTGCATCGGCGCCCTGCATCAGGCGCTCGAGCGTGGCCGGATCGTGCACGTCGGCGGCGACGCGCTGCACTGTTGGCAGCGTCGCCAGCGCAGCGCCCCGGCTCGGGCGGCGGCTCGGCACGACGATGGCGCAGCCGCCGGCGGCCGGCTCGGCCGCCCAGCGGGCCGCCAGCGAGCGGCCGACAAAACCGGTTCCGCCCAGGATCAGCAGCTTGCGAAAGGCCATGGCAAAAAGTCCTCGAAGAGCATCGGCGGGATCGGTCAGGGCAGCTGGCGGTTCTCCGCCGGCGCCTCGGTCGGACGCGGGCCGATGGCCGGCTGCAGGCGCGGCTTGAGCGTGACCTGCGCGCGCCCGGCCATCAGCGCGCCGTAGTAGCTGGCGTTCGACAGCACCTTCTTCACATAGT
>JBJOPV010000158.1:0-8195 GCA_046050625.1 Pseudomonadota bacterium | reverse complement strand
CCCGTGCCGACGCAGGTGGCCCAGATCCAGGACGTGACCTGCGCCGCATCGGCGCCGAGCGCCTGCGCGGCCTGGAAGACGACGACGATGGAGCTGGTCACGCCGACCAGCATCGCCACGAAGCCGGCGACGACCGCCGACACGGAGAGGTCGCGCCCGAAGGCGCTCAGGCGGTTCACGGCGGCATCCGGGTGAGGGTCAGAAGGTGTACCCGTCCTCGGCCTTGACGTCGCCGAGCTGCTCGAGCAGGCGCGCCAGCGGCGTCAGCACCGAGTAGCGCATCGCCACATGGTGGGCGTCGCGCCAGACCTTGGGCAGGTCCTTCAGGTAGCCGTCCTTGCCGTCGCGGTGGAACAGGCGCGCGAAGATGCCCAGCACCTTCAGGTGGCGCTGCAGGCCCATCCACTCGAGGTCGCGCCAGAAGAGGCCGAAGTCGGCCTGCACCGGCACGCCGGCCTTGCGGGCACGCTCCCAGTAGCGTGCGGCCCAGTCGATCTGGATCGACTCGTCCCAGCCGATGTAGGCGTCGCGCAGCAGCGAGA
This sequence comes from Pseudomonadota bacterium, assembly GCA_046050625.1. GTDB lineage: Bacteria > Pseudomonadota > Gammaproteobacteria > Burkholderiales > Burkholderiaceae_C > Sphaerotilus. The sequence continues at coordinate 7,653 of JBJOPV010000158.1, read as the reverse complement.
CCACGTCGTAGGTCACCGGGCCCCGCACCGCGTCCTGGAAGTCGAGAATGCCGGGGCGCGCCAGATCGGCGTCGGCGTTCACCATCAGGTTGCGGCTGTGGAAATCGCGGTGCACCAGCACGGCCGGCTGGGCCTCGCAGGTCTTCAGGATCAGCTCGAAGCACTTCTCCAGCTGCTCGGTCTGCTTGGCGTCCAGCGTCACGCCGCAGTGGCGCGCCACGTACCACTCGGGGAACAGATCGAGCTCGCGGCGCAGCAGCGCGCGGTCGTAGGCCGGCACCTGCACCTGCGCGTCGATCTTCTGCAGCCCGATCAGCGCGTCGAGCGCGCCGCGGTACAGGCCGTCGGCCACCTTCAGGCCTTCCCGGGTGGAGAAGTCCTGCTGCTGCAGCGCGGCCAGGAAGGTGCACGCACCCAGGTCGGTCAGCAGCAGGAAGCCCTGCGCCTCGTCCCAGGCCAGCACCTCGGGCGCGTTCAGACCGGCCGCGCCCAGCAGGCCGGCGACCTGCACGAAGGGGCGGCAGTCCTCGTGGCTGGGCGGCGCGTCCATGATGACGAGGCTGCGCCCCCGGCCGTCGGCGGCATCGACGCGGAAATAGCGGCGAAAGCTCGCGTCGGCGCTGGCCGGGCGCACGCTGGCGGCATCCAGCCCGTGCGCGGCGGCCTGCACGGCCAGCCACTGCGCGAAGGCCGTGCGGCGCGCGTCATCGCTCCAGGCGATCTCGGTGGAGGAAGACGACGGAGCGGGCGAGGTGGGCTGGGATTCGGCGGTGGTCACGGGCGGAACAGGGCTGCGTGAAATAATCGGCTGATTCTAGCGAGCCGCCCTTGCCGCCCCTGCCGACTTCCCGCCCCTGCTCTCGTCCGCTGCCGCGCCCGCGATCGCTCACGCCGGTGGCCCGGGCCTGCGCCTGCCTGCTGCTGCACGGCCTGGCCGCGCCCGTCATCGCCCAGGAGGCCGCCTGCCGCCCGGCCGCGCCGGCCTGGGTGCGCGAGGGCGGCCTGCAGCTGCCCTGGGTGAGCCCGGGCGCTGCGGAGCCGTCCTCCGATGCCGCCACCGGCGGGGCCGGTGGCGAGGATCCGATCCTGGTCGAGGCCGACCGCCTGATCGGCCAGGCCGGCCAGTCGCTGCGGGCGGAAGGGCGGGCCACGCTGCGCCGCGGCCTGCTGTCGCTGCAGGCAGACCGCATCGAGTACCGCCAGGACGCCGACCGGGTGCACGCGCTCGGCACGGTGCGGCTGCAGCGCGAGGACAGCCATTTCCTCGGCACCGAGCTGGACCTGCAGACCGAGCATCAGGAAGGCTATTTCCTGTCGCCACGCTTCTATCTGGGCCGCACCCAGGCGGGCGGACGCGCCGAGCGGGTCGACTTCATCGGCCGCAACCGCATGGTGGTGAGCCGGGCCAGCTACAGCAGCTGCGATCTGGTCGACGGCGAGACACCGGCCTGGGAGCTCAGCACCCGGCGAGTGCGGCTGGACTTCGATGCCAACGAGGGCCTGGCCGAGGGCGCGGTGCTGCGCTTCCAGGGCGTGCCGATCCTGGCGCTGCCGGTGATGAGCTTTCCGGTCACCGACGCGCGCAAGTCCGGCTGGCTGCCGCCGATGATCAGCACCTCCAGCACCACCGGTCTGGGCGTGTCGGCGCCCTATTACTGGAACATCGCGCCCGAGCAGGACATGACGCTCACGCCCACGCTGATGAGCAAGCGCGGCGCGGCGCTCGAGACCGAGTACCGCTACCTGCAGCCCGGCTGGAGCGGCGAGGCCAATCTGTTCGCGCTGCCCAACGACCTGCAGACCGGCCAGCAGCGCTGGGCGCTGCGCTCGGAGCAGCGCGGCGCCTTCGCCGCGGCCGGTGGCCTGCGCTACGACTGGAGCGTGCTGCGCGTCTCCGACGGCGACTACTGGAAGGACGGCCTGCGCGGCGCCGAATCGCTGACGCCGCGGCTGCTGTCGAACCGCGGCCGGCTGGAGCAGCGCCGCCGCCTGCGTGCCACCCCGCTGGGCGAAGTCGAGCAGCAGCTCTACGCCCGGGTGCAGCGCTGGCAGCTGCTGCAGGACAGCGGCTCGAGCACCCGCATCATGGCGCCCTACCAGCGCGCACCGCAGGTGGGTGCGCGCTGGAGCGACCTCGGGGGCGGGCCGCTGCAGTGGTCGCTGCAGACCGAGGTGAACCAGTTCGTGCACGCCGATGCCGATCGCCTCCAGGGCAGCCGCGCCCATCTGCTCGGCCAGATCGCGCTGCCGCTGGGCGATGCCGGCTGGCGGCTCACGCCGCGTCTGAGCCTCAACAGCGCCGCCTACCAGACCGACCGGCCGATGAGCGACGGCCGGCGCCGCGCCCACCGCACCATTCCCGGCTTCAGCGTCGACAGCGCCTGGACGCTCGAGCGCGAGACTGCCGCCTTCGGCCGCGCGCTGGTGCAGACGCTCGAGCCGCGCCTGCTCTACGCGCTGACCCCGTGGCGCGACCAGTCGGCGCTGCCCGACTTCGACAGCGCAGCGCTCGACTTCAATGCCACGACCGTCTTCTCGGACAACATCTTCTCGGGCATCGACCGGGTCTCGGACGCCAACCAGGTCACCGCCGGCCTGACCACCCGCTACCTGGACCGCTCCAGCGGCGCCGAGCTGGCGCGCTTCGGCATCGCGCAGCGCTACCTGCTGCGCGACCAGCGCATCACCGCCGACGGCGTGCCGCTGTCGAACCGCTTCTCCGACCTGCTGCTGCAGGCCTCGATCGGGGTGGTGCCGGACTGGACGCTCGACACCTCGATGCAGTTCAACCCCGACACCGACCGCCTGGTGCGCACGATCACCAGTGCCCGCTGGTCGCCGGGGCCGCTGCGCACGCTCTATGCCAGCCACCGCCTCAAGCGCGGCAGCAGCGAGCAGCTCGCGCTGGGCTGGCAGTGGCCGCTGGCTGATCTGGGCCGTCCGCTGACCGGACTGCTGGACACCCGTGGCGCACCGGCGGCGTCCTCGGCCGGCGACTGCCGGGGCCGCGTCTACGGTGTCGGCGCCCTCGACTACAGCCTGCGCGACCGCCGGCTGAGCGGCGCCATCGTCGGCTTCGAGTACGACGCCGGCTGCTGGATCGGCCGTGTCGTCGCGCGCCGGCAGTCCACCAGCGCGCAGAATGCCTCGACGCAGCTGATGCTGCAGCTCGAGCTGGTCGGCCTGTCCCGGCTCAGCGCCGGCAGCAATCCGCTGTCGATCTTGAAGGACAATATCCCCGGCTACCAGCTGCTGCGCGACCCGCGCGGCACGCCTGCCGACAACTCCGGTGCCCCCTGATCCCGCCATGTCCGAGCCGACGTTCCCGCCTTCCGATCCGCGCCGCACGGCGGCCTCGCCGTGGCAGCGCCGCCTGGGTGTCCTGCTGACCACGGCGCTGCTGTGCGGCGCCCTGCCGGCCCAGGCCCAGAGCGGCGCCGCCACCGCCCGCAAGCCCGTCCGCCCGCAAGCTGCGCCCAAGGCGACGCCGACGCCAGCCGCCCCGGTCGCGCCAGCGGCCCCGGCGGCCGCGCCTGTGCCGGCCGCGCTGCCGGCGGCCACCGAGGCGGCCAGTCGCCGAGGTGGCGATCACATCGTCGCGATCGTCAACCGCGAGCTGGTCACCAACAGCGAAGTCCAGCTGCGGGTGACGCGCATCGAGCAGGAGGCCGCCCGCAGCGGAGCGCGCCTGCCCGACCGCGACACGCTGCAGCGCGAGGTGCTCGACCAGCTGATCGACGAGCGCGCCCAGCTCAGCCAGGCACGCGAGAGCGGCACCCGCGTCGACGAGGCCGAGATCGACCGCGCGCTGGCCAATGTGGCCGCGCAGAACCAGCTCAGCGTGGCGCAGCTGCGCGAGCGGCTGCGCGCCGAGGGCATGGACTACGCGCGCTTTCGCGAGACGCTGCGCGACCAGATGCTGCTCGAGCGGGTGCGCGAGCGCGAGGTCCAGGGCCGCATCCGCATCGTCGACGCCGACATCGAGAGCTGGCTGACCGAGCAGCGCCAGAAGAACGGCGCCGCCACCGAATACAACGCCGCGCAGATCCTGCTGACGCTGCCGGAGAACGCCACGCCCGACCAGGTCGCGCAGAAGCGCCAGCTCGGCGTGACGATCCTGCAGCGCCTGCGCGCCGGCGAGGATTTCGCTGCGCTGGTGCGCGAGTTCTCCGACGCGGCCAAGGACAACGGCGGCGAGCTCGGCCTGCGCCGCGCCGACCGGCTGCCCGATCTCTTCGTCGACGCGCTGACCCCGCTGCGGGCCGGCGAGGTCGCCCCGCAGGTGCTTCGCTCGGGCGCCGGTCTGCACATCCTGAAGTTGGTCGAGCGCCGCGACGCCGCGCTGACGGTCACCCAGCAGCGTGCGCGCCACATCCTGCTGCGCCCCGGCGCCGGCCTGACGCAGGAGACCATCGTGCGCCGCATGGCGGGCTGGAAGCGCCAGGTCGAGGCCGGCTCGACCCGCTTCGAGGACCTGGCCCGCCAGCACTCGGAAGACGGCAGCGCCGCGCAGGGCGGCGATCTGGGCTGGGCCGGCCCCGGCCAGTTCGTGCCGGAGTTCGAGCAGGCGCTGTCGGCGCTGCGTCCGGGCAGCGTGTCTGATCCGGTGGTCTCGCGCTTCGGCGTGCACCTGATCCAGCTGCTGGAGCGCCGCGAAGTGCGCCTGGACGTGCGCGAGCAGCGCGAGCTGGCCCGCAACGCGCTGCGCGAGCAGAAGTCCGAGGAGGCCTATGCAGAATGGGCCCGTGACGTGCGCGCCCGCGCCTATGTCGAGCTGCGCGACACGCCCGGCCCCTGATCCCCGCCTGCCCCCCGCAACCGCCTGACGGTCCGCCTGAGCGGGCCCCCTACCTTGAAGCACATTCCCCGCAAGCGCTTCGGCCAGCATTTCCTGACCGACACCGGCATTCTCGACGCGATCGTGCGCGCCATCGACCCGCGCCCCGACGAAATTCTGGTCGAGATCGGCCCGGGCATGGGCGCGATGACCGATCCGGTCGTCGAGCGCTGCGCGCGCCTGACCGTCATCGAGCTCGACCGCGACCTCGCAGCGCGGCTGCGCCGCCGCCCCGAGCTCAATGTCGTCGAGTCCGACGTGCTGAAGGTCGACTTCCGCGCGCTGGCCGAGTCGCTCGGCGCTGCGCCGGGCAGCGGCCGGCGGCTGCGCGTGATCGGCAACCTGCCCTACAACATCTCCAGCCCGATCCTGTTCCACCTGCAGGACGCGGTCGACCTGATCGAGGACCAGCATTTCATGCTGCAGAAGGAGGTGGTCGACCGCATGGCCGCCGCGCCCGGCAGCAAGGACTACAGCCGGCTGTCGGTGATGCTGCAGTGGCGCCAGGACGTCGAGTCGCTGATCGACGTGCCGCCGGAATGCTTCGATCCGCCGCCGCGGGTGGACTCGGCGGTGGTGCGGGTGGTGCCCAAGGCGGTGGCGCCAGCGCTGGACGCGGCGCTGCTGGGCGAGCTGGTGACAGTGGCCTTCTCGCAGCGGCGCAAGATGCTGCGCAACACGCTGGGACGCTGGCTCGAGGGCCGCGAGGGCGTGCCGGCATTCGACCTGCAGCGCCGCGCCGAGGAGGTGCCGGTGGCCGACTACGTTGCGCTGGCGCAGGCGCTGGCGCCGCGCGGCTGAGCGCCTGATGCACAAGGGCCCGCACGCGGCGGGCCCCTGAATCGGATTCGCATCAACGCCGGATCAGGCCGCGACAGCCAGCAACCCCGACGTGTCGAAGGCACTGCTCATCACTGGCATGTGCGGCGCAAACGCCGGTGCGGCGTTCTTGCTCGGCTTCGGAGGCGGCTTGACCGGCTCCTGGGCGACTTCCGCCCGCTCCCATTGCCCGTTGTCCTGGGAGCGGGCTACTGAAAAGAATAGAAGCACCGGAAGGGAATCTTCCGCTCGGCCCAGAAGTCGGCCGTGTCGCGGAAGACATCGAGCAGCTGCTCGCGCCCCTCGCGATCGAACTTGGCGCTGTCGGGCAGCTGCTCCAGCACGACGACAAAGCCGGGCTGCGCGCCCGACTTGCAGACCAGATCGGTCATGCAGTCATGCAGCGCATCCAGGTTCTTGCCGAAGTGGGCCGGGAACAGGAAAGCGCGGGCGATCGTCTCCAGCACCTCCTGCTTGGTGGTCGCGCCAGAAAGATTGGCGTACAGGAAGTGGTGACCCAGATCCTGGGCCGCCGACATGAGGTCGTCCACACGGAAGGCGCGGATCGCCTGCACGATGTTCGGACGCACGGTCTGCATAAGCATGGTGGATGGTCCCTTGGGGCTCTCGATCCTCGAGGAACTCACGGCGCGATGCGGCGGAAGCTCGCGTAGTGGTCCTGCGTGTAGTAACAAACGTCCGGAGTCTTCGGCTCTCTGCCGCCGCACACGATGCGCCGCGCGCCCCGGTCGCGCGATCCCGGAGTCGGGACGGTGTATTCTCTGTAGTATCCTCGCGTCTGTCGCGGCAGCAGCCTTTCCCGGTTGCCGAAGACGCTGCCGTCCTTCTCGGGATGGCGGAAGGGCCCGCCGACCAGGATCTGCCGATGCACCTCGCCCGCCTCGTTCGGCAGCTCGGCCAGCGACACGGCGGTCGAAGCGACCGAGTCGGAGCCCTCCTGCGAGGACAGCGCCAGAACGGGCGAGGACAGCGCCAGCGCACCCGCCAGCATGGTGCCAGCCACCAGCACATGGAGCGCCGCAGCGACGAAACGCCCGCGAGTTGCCCTGGCAAGCCATGGAACCGCAGGTCGAGCCTGATCTGACACGGGTTTTCCTGAATCGTGGAGGGGCGATGGTAGCGAATCAGGGCCTCGATCTCAAGCCTTCTGCCTCAATTTTCAGCATGCTGACAGGGACAAGCCCCCTGGCGCGGGACGCCGAGGGGGCTTGTCTGACCGGAATCCGAGCCGGATCCGAAGGAATCATGCAGGCAGCGACCGGGCCGGACCAACCGACCCGACCGGATCAGCGTGTCGCGTTGGCGTCGGCGACCGTCAGCGCGGTCATGTTGACGATGCGCCGCACGGTGGCCGAGGGCGTGAGCACATGCACCGGCTTGGCCGCACCCAGCAGCACCGGGCCGATGGCGATGCCGCCACCCGCGGTCGTCTTCAGCAGGTTGTAGCTGATGTTGGCCGCATCGATGTTGGGCAGCACCAGCAGGTTGGCCTCGCCGACAAGCGTGCTGCGCGGCATCAGCTCGGCGCGGTAGGCCGGGTCGAGCGCGGTGTCGCCGTGCATCTCGCCGTCGACCTGCAGGTCGGGCGCGCGCTCGCGCAGCAGCGCCAGCGTCTCGCGCATCTTCACCGCCGAGGGCTGGTTGCTCGAGCCGAAGTTCGAGTGCGACAGCAGCGCGACCTTCGGCTGAATGCCGAAGCGGCGCATCTCCTCGGCCGCCAGCAGCGTGATCTCGCAGAGCTGCTCGGCACTCGGGTCGTAGTTGACGTGGGTGTCGACCAGGAAGACCTGGCGGCCCGGCAGCACCAGACCGTTCATGCAGGCGTAGGTCTTGACGCCAGCACGGCGGCCGATGACCGGATCGATGTACTGCAGGTGGTAGGAGGTCGAGCTCCAGGTGCCGCAGATCATGCCGTCGACCTCGCCCTTGTGCAGCAGCATCGAGCCGATCAGCGTCATGCGCCGGCGCATCTCGAT
>JBJOPV010000157.1:0-8208 GCA_046050625.1 Pseudomonadota bacterium | reverse complement strand
CCGGGCATGACGATGTCGGTGATCAGCAGGCCGATGTCGGGCACCGCATCGAGGATCTCGCGGGCCTCGTCGCCGTCGCCGGCCTCGATCACCGGATGGCCGAGCGCGACCAGCTGGCGCCGCACGATGCGGCGCAGCTCGGCCTGGTCGTCGACCAGCAGCACCAGCGGCCGGCCGGGCCGGGCCGGTGCGGTCTCCGGATCGGGCGTCGCACGCAGGCTCTGGCCGGCGGGCGCGCGCACGATCGCCGATTCGTCGAGCGCCGGCAGCAGCAGCGTCACCTGCGTGCCGGCGCCGGGCCGGCTGTGCAGCAGCACGCCGCCGCCGCACTGGTGCACGAAGCCGTAGACCATCGACAGCCCCAGGCCGCTGCCCTGGCCGAAGCGCTTGGTGGTGAAGAAGGGCTCGAAGACACGCGCCTGCGTGGCCTCGTCCATGCCGATGCCGGTGTCGGTGACGCGGATGCGCACATGGCGCCCGGGCAGCACCTCGGCCTCGGCCGCCTCGGCGGTGTCGAGCCGGCATTCGTCGGTCTCGATGCGCAGCTCGCCGCCCTCGGGCATCGCGTCGCGGGCGTTGATCGCCAGGTTCAGGATCGCGCTCTCGAGCTGATGCGCGTCGGTGCGGGCGATCAGGCGCTGGCGCGGCGCCGCCAGCGAGGTCAGCAGCCGCACCGAGTCCGGCAGCGAGCGCACCAGCAGCTGCGCGGCATCGGCCACCACCTCGCCGACATCGACCGCGCGCGGCGCCAGCGGCTGCTGGCGCGCGAAGGTCAGCAGCCGGCGGATCAGGTCGGCGCCGCTGTGCGCGGCCTTCAGCGCCGGCGTCAGGAACTCGGCCAGTTCCGGATCGCCCGGATGGCGGTCGCGCAGCGCGGCCAGATTGCCGATCATCACCGCCAGCATGTTGTTCAGGTCATGCGCGATGCCGCCGGTGAGCTGGCCGACCGCCTCCATCTTCTGCGCCTGGGCCACCGCCACCTGCGCCTGCTTGACCTCGCTGACATCGACCGACAGCACGAAGCAGCCCAGCACCTCGCCGTCGGGCCCGAACTCCGGGACCAGCTCGGTGCGGGCGTTGACGAGGCGGCCGTCCTCGCGCGCCATCTCGTACTCGTAGCGCTGGCGGCTGCCCCTGAGTGCCTGCACCACATGCGGGATCACCACCGCGTAGACCTCGGGCGGCAGCACGTCGATGATCGGCCGTCCGGCGGCGATGTCACGCCCGCGACCGAACCAGTCGGTGTAGCCCTTGTTGGCGTACTGGTAGACATGGTGCTGGTCGAAGTAGCCGATCAGCGCGGGCACGTTGTCGAAGATCAGGCGCAGGCGCGCCTCGCTCCGGCGCAGCTCGGCCAGCAGCGCTTCGCGCGGGGCCGATTCGGGGTCGGGTTCGGAATGGGGAAGCAGCGGATCCATCCCGTCCCATTCTAGGCAGCGAGCTGACCCCGGGCCGACGCAAACATTGGATACATTCGCTCCGAGCTGATGCAAGGTTCGCCCCGGATCATCCCGGCTCCGCAAGCGCAATGCGGGTGTCAACACATGTCTTCCGGAGACAGCCGAATGGGTCATTCCGCCTACGAACAGGGTCTCGATCGCCACCGTGCGAACTTCGCCGCCCTGACTCCCCTGAGCTTTCTCGAGCGCACCGCGCGCATTCACCCGCATCGCGTCGCGCTGATCCACGGCACGATGCGCCAGACCTGGCACGAGACGGCCGAACGCTGTCGCCGCCTGGCCAGTGCGCTGCGCAGGCGCGGCATCCTCGCGGGCGACACCGTCGCGGCGATGCTGCCCAACACCCCGGCGATGTTCGAGGCCCATTTCGGCGTGCCGATGGCGGGGGCCGTGCTCAATACCCTCAACACGCGCCTGGATCCGGAGGCGATCGCCTTCCAGCTCGACCACGGCGAGGCCCGGGTGCTGCTGACCGACCGCGAGTTCTCCTCGACCATCCGCCGCGCGCTGGCGCTGATGAGCGGCCCGAAGCCGCTGGTCGTCGATGTGGCCGATGCGCTGTTCGAGGGCGGCGAATTCCTCGGCGAGACCGAGTACGAGGCCTTCCTGGCCGAAGGCGATCCCGCCTTCGCCTGGCAGCCTCCGGCCGATGAGTGGAACGCCATCGCGCTGAACTACACCAGCGGCACCACCGGCAACCCCAAGGGCGTGGTCACGCACCACCGCGGTGCCTACCTGAACGCCACGTCCAACGTCGTCACCTGGGCGATGCCGCGCCACGCCGTCTACCTGTGGACGCTGCCGATGTTCCACTGCAACGGCTGGTGCTTCCCGTGGACGCTGGCGCTGCAGGCCGCCACCAGCGTGTGCCTGCGCCGGGTCGATCCGACCGTGATTTTCCCGCTGATCCGCGAGCACCGCGTGACCCACCTGTGCGGCGCGCCGATCGTCTACGGCCTGCTGATCAACGCCTCCGAGCAGCTGCGCGCCGGCATCGATCACCCGATTCACGGCCTGATCGCGGGCGCGGCGCCGCCGGCGGCGATCATCGAGGGCTGCGAGCGCATCGGCATCGACATCACCCATGTCTACGGCCTGACCGAGGTCTACGGCCCGGCGGCGGTCTGCGTCAAGCAGGACGGCTGGGAGCGGCTCTCCATCGGCGAGCGCGCCGAGCTCAACGCCCGCCAGGGCGTGGCCTACCCGATGCAGGACGCCATCGCGGTGCTCGATCCCGAGACGATGCAGCCGGTGCCGGCCGACGGCCAGACCCTGGGCGAGATCTTCTTCCGCGGCAACCTGGTGATGAAGGGCTACCTGAAGAACCCCGAGGCGACCGCCGAGGCCTTCCGCGGCGGCTGGTTCCACACCGGCGACCTGGCGGTGATGCACCCGGACGGCTACGTCAAGATCAAGGACCGCAGCAAGGACATCATCATCTCCGGCGGCGAGAACATCTCCAGCGTCGAGGTCGAGGAGGTGCTCTACCGCCATCCGGCGGTGATGGTGGCGGCCATCGTCGCCGCGCCGGACCCGAAGTGGGGCGAGGTGCCCTGCGCCTTCATCGAGCTGCGCGAGGGCGCCGAGGCGACCGAGGAGGAGGTCATCGAGTACTGCCGCCAGCACATGGCGCGCTACAAGGTGCCCAGGCGCGTGGTCTTCGGCACGCTGCCCAAGACCTCGACGGGCAAGATCCAGAAGTTCATGCTGCGCCAGCAGATGAAGTCGGCCTCGGCGATCGGGTGAGGGCGCCAGCGCGTCCGGGCGCGGTCTTGCGCCAGTTCGCCCTCAGCCGCGACGACGGGGCGGGCTGCCCGGCGCGGCTCGACCGGTGAGGACCGCGAAGGTCTCGGCGGTGGCCAGCACCTGTTCGATCGCCGCCAGCAGCGCCTCGGCCCGGAAGGGCTTGTGCAGCACCTGCAGCCCGCTGGCCGACAGCAGCGAGAGATCGCCCGGCGAGGTGTCGCCGGTGATCACCAGCACCGGCACCGGTCCGCCGTAGCTGCGCACCGCTTCGACCACATCCAGCCCGCTGGCGCCGCGCAGCCGGTGGTCGGTGATCAGCAGGTCGATGCCGCTGTGGCCGCGCGGGCGCTGCGCGAGCTGGTGGCGCAGCGGCGCCAGCCCGTCATGGCACTGCACCACCGCGCCCCAGGCCTGCAGGCGGGCGCGCAGCGCGTCCTGCACCGCCGGCTCGTCCTCGACCACTGTCAGCCGCAGGCCCTGCAGCGGCAGCCGGCGTGGCAGGGCTGGTGCCGGCAGCGCCGGCAGCGGCGTGACGCTCTCGAGCTGGACCGAAAAACGGCTGCCCTGCCCAGGGCGCGAATTCAGCAGCAGCCGATGGCCCAGCAGCGCGCAGCTGCGCTGCACGATCGACAGGCCCAGCCCCAAGCCTCGGCTGCTGTCGCCCAGCGCCCGGCGCGGGGCGCCGATCGGGGTGTCGAGCTGGACGAATTCCTCGAAGACCGCGTCCTGGTCCTCCTGCGCGATGCCCACCCCGGTGTCGATCACGTCGAGCTGCAGCCGCTCGCCACGGCGGCGCACGCCCACCAGCACGCCGCCGCGCTCGGTGTAGCGCACCGCGTTGCTGACCAGGTTGCGCAGGATCTGCTCGAGCAGGACCGGGTCGGACACCACGGTGGCCGGGCTCGGGCGCAGGCGCAGCTTCAGGCCTTTGCGCCGCGCGGTCTCGCCCTCGTGCGCGGCGATCGCGTCGAACAGCGGCTGCAGCGCCACCGACTGCGGGCGTGGCCGCACCGTGCCGGCCTCCAGCCGCGACAGGTCCAGCAGGCCCTTGAGCAGATCCTCCATCGAGGACACCGCCTCGTCGACCCGGTCGGTCATCGGTCGCAGCGGCACGGGCACCTGCTCGCGCAGCAGGTCGATCAGCAGGCTGATCGTCACCACCGGCTGGCGCAGGTCATGGCTGGCCGCCGCCAGGAAGCGGGTCTTGGCCTGGTTGGCCTGCTGCAACGCGGCGGTGCGCTCGGCCACCCGCCGCTCCAGATCGGCGTTGAGCTGTTCGACCTGCCGCAGCGCCTCGACCAGCCGGCGGATCATCAGGCTGCCGATCGCCAGCAGCGCCAGCGGCAGGGCCAGCGGCAGCCAGTAGTGGTCCATCACCGAGCTCATCCCCACCCAGACCAGATGATCGTGGCCCGCGGCGATCAGCAGGCCGAGCAGCAGGCCGGCCAGCAGCAGGCGTGCCGGCCCGGGCAGGCGCTGGCAGCCGCTCCAGGCCAGCGGCATCAGCAGCGCGCAGACCAGGATCAGCATCGGGTGCAGCCACAGGCGCACCTCGTCGAGCACACCGGTCGAGGCGCCCCACAGCGCCAGCGCCACCATCAGCAGCAGCGTCGCCTGGACGACGCCGGCGCTGGCCGACTGCAGCCGGCCGCTCAGCCGCAGCACGATCGAGGCCCCGAGCGCCAGCGCGGCGATCTGCAGCAGCAGCAGGGCCCCGTCATGCAGTGCATCAGGCTGCGGTGGCGACAGCCGCACCAGCCCATGCATCAGCAGACAAAGCATCCAGATCAGCCCGAACTGTCCGCAGGTGCGTTCGCTGGGCCGGCGCCACCAGATCGCCAGCATGAAGACGGCCAGGCCGGCGCCGACCAGGTAGAGGCTGGCCGGGATCCAGGTCATCTGGTGGATCAGTCGGGCTCCGGCCGGCATGGCCTGCGGCGGCCCCAGCATCAGCATCGACAGGCCGGCGTTGCGGCTGTGGACCACCGACAGCTCGATGCGATTCAGGCCGGCCTGCAGCAGGTGCGGGGGCACGCTGACCAGGTGGTCGCGGCCGCCGGTGTCGCCGGGCGGGCGCTCGAAGGGGTCGATCAGCGCACCGCCGAGCAGTTCGCCGTTGAGCCGCAGCTCGTGCACCCGGCTCATGCGCGGAATGCACAGCACCCACAGGCCCGCGGGCCGTGCCCCCAGCGTGAACTCGATGCGGTAGTGGCCGAGCCCGGTGTCGGCCAAGCCCCGCCGGGCCCAGGTGTCGGGCAGCGGCACGGGCTGCCAGGCATCGCGCGGACGCAGGCGAAATTCAGCCTCGGTCAGCTCGATCATCCTGAGCGGGGCCTGTGCCTGCGCCTCGCCCAGGGACGAGGGGTCACCCCGGCCGCGTGCATCGCCCGGGCCGGTCAGCAGCAGCCCCAGGACGACCATCAGCGGCACGAGCACGAGGCCGGCCAGCACCAGCAGCCCGGCCCGCCGTCGCGGACGGGAGCGGATCAGGGCGAGCGCAGCGGCGCGGACAGACGGCGAGGGAGGAGAGGGAGGAGAGGGAGCGGTCATCGGCGCCGCGATGATCGCAGAGCCGGCGGCGGCCGTCAGCGCCTCAGAGTGCCAGGATCCACTTCACCAGATCGCGGGCATCCGCTTCCTTGATGGCGACCGCGTTGGGCGGCATGGCCAGGCCGGAGGCCTTGCCCTTCCAGTGGCTGTCGTAAGGGTTGGAGCCCTTCAGCACGATCTGGGTCAGGGTGTCGGCGGCCTGCTTGTCGCTCTTGTACTTGGCGCCCACATCTTTCCAGGCGGGCCCGATGGGCGGCAGGCCGTCCGGTCCCTTGGCGCCCGGCTCGATGTGGTGGCAGGTCATGCAGCCGCTCTTGGTGGCGAGCGCCAGCATCGCGTCATCCTTCGCCTTGTCGGCCAGGGCGGCGCTGCTGGCGAGCAGGGCGATCGCGGCGGCGAGGGCTTGGGTGCGGGTCTTCATGGAGGCTCCTGGAGTCGCGGTGGTGGCCGCGGGTTGAATCGGATGCCTCCAAGGTAGTGGCGCGCCGCGCCCCAAGGTTGCGCAAGATCAAGCGCGCGGCGGCTTTTGTCAGCGTGGCACAGCGCTGTTGCCAGATGGATCGCTGCTGTTGCCGGCAGATGCTGCACGCTGGAGCAGCATCGCGTCGCCGTAGCTGAAGAAGCGCATCCGTCGTGCGATCGCGTCGGCGTAGAGCGTGCGGATCGCGTCAAAGCCGGCGAAGGCGCTGACCAGCATCATCAGCGTGCTGCGCGGCAGGTGGAAGTTGGTCACCAGCCGATCGACGACGCGGAAGTCGAAGCCCGGCGTGATGAAGATGTCGGTGTCGCGGGCGCCGGCGCGCGGCAGCCGGTCGGGCGTGCCCAGCGCGGCCGATTCGAGCGAGCGCAGCGTCGTCGTGCCCACCGCGATGACCTGCCCGCCGCGCGCGCGGGTCTCGGCGATGGCGTCGACGGTGGCCTGCGGCACCTCGAACCATTCGCTGTGCATGCGGTGCTCGGCGATCGACTCGACCCTCACCGGCTGGAAGGTGCCCGCGCCCACATGCAGCGTCACGCTGGCGCGGTGCACGCCGCGGGCTTCGAGCGCCGCCAGCACGCCCTCGTCGAAGTGCAGCGCGGCCGTCGGCGCGGCCACCGCGCCTGGCACGCGCGCGAACACCGTCTGGTAGCGGCGCGCGTCGTCCTCGTCGTCGGCGTGGGTGATGTAGGGCGGCAGCGGCACATGGCCGAACTGCTCCAGCAGCGCCAGCGCGTCGCCGGGCAGGCGCAGGTGGAAAAGGCCGTTCTCCGGGCCGCAGCGCCCGAGCACCTCGGCGGGGAAGCTCTGGCCGGCGGCATTGCGGAAGTGCACCGTCTGCCCGGCGCGCGGCGACTTGCTCGCGCGCAGGTGCGTCCAGACCTCGTGGCGGCCGTCCGCCGCGCCGGGCAGCACCCGCTCGACCAGCGCCTCGACGCTGCCGCCGGTGTCCTTGGCGCCGTGCAGCCGGGCGCGGATCACCCGGGTGTCGTTGAAGACCAGCAGGTCGCCGGGCGAGAGCAGCCCTGGCAGCTCGCGGAACACCCGCTCGGTGGCCGGCAGCGCGCGCCCGTCGAGCAGGCGCGAGGCGCTGCGCTCAAGGGCCGGGTGCTGGGCGATCAGCTCCTGGGGCAGGTCGAAGTCGAAGTCGGCGACGGTGTAGGCGGTCATGGCGTCGGCTTGAAGGGCGCGGCGAAGGGGGGGCAGAATATAACGATTCCCTTGGCCCCCTGTCCGTGCCCTTGACACCTTCTGCTGCCGCTCCGGCGCCTTCCCCGAAGTCTGAAGCGAAGTCCGCCCCGCAGCGGGCGATGGACAAGCTCGGCCTGGTGCGCGACATCGACCTGGCGCTGCACCTGCCGCTGCGCTACGAGGACGAGACCCGCCTGACGCCGATCGCGGCGCTGCGCGAGGGCGCCACCGCGCAGGTCGAGGGCGTGGTGAGCTCGTGCGTGGTCGAGTCGCGCACCCGCCGCCAGCTGGTCGTGCGCCTGGTCGAGGGGCGCGCCGAGCTGGTGCTGCGCTTCGTGCATTTCTTTCCGTCGCACCAGAAGACGCTGGCGGTGGGTGCGCGGGTGCGGGCACGCGGCGAGGTGCGCCCGGGCTTCTTCGGGCGCGAGATGGTGCATCCGGTCTTCAAGGCGGTGCCCGAGGGCGGCGCGCCGCTGGCCGAGGCGCTCACGCCGGTCTATCCGGCCAGCGCGCAGCTGCCGCAGGCCTACCTGAGAAAGGCGGTCGAGTCCGGCCTGCGCCGCGCGCCGCTCGACGAGGTGCTGCCCGCCGGCGTGGTGCCGCGCGACCTGCCGGCGCTGCGCGATGCGCTGCAGCTGCTGCACCATCCGCCGGTCGGCACCTCGGCCTGGCAGCTCGAGGAGCGCAGCCATCCGGCCTGGGCGCGCATCAAGTTCGACGAGCTGCTGGCGCAGCAGCTCTCGCAGCTGACGGCGCAGCGCGAGCGCGCCCGGCTGCGCGCGC
>JBJOPV010000156.1:0-8224 GCA_046050625.1 Pseudomonadota bacterium | reverse complement strand
CGCGTCAGCGCCGGGCTGCTGCAGCGCCTGGGTCTGGGCAAGCCGCTGATCGCGCTGCACGAGCACAACGAGGAGTCGGCCGCGCCGCGCGTGATCGAGCGCCTGGCGCGCGGCGAGCGCGTGGCCTACGTCAGCGACGCGGGCACGCCGGCGATCTCCGACCCCGGCGCGCGGCTGGTGGCGGCGGTGCGCGAGGCGGGCTTTCGCGTCATCCCGCTGCCCGGCCCCAGCAGCGTGGTGACGGCGCTGAGCGCGGCCGGCGACATCGCGGGCCAGGGCTTCCGCTTTGCCGGCTTCGTCTCGCCGAAGGCCTCTGCGCGCGAGCGCGACCTGCGCCGCCTGGCCGAGGACGCCGGCACCTGCGTGATCTTCGAGGCGCCGCACCGCATCGAGGCGCTGGCCGCGGCCCTGGCCGACGTGATGCCCGAGCGCCGCCTGACCGTCTGCCGCGAGCTGACCAAGCAGTTCGAGTCCATCCACACGCTCGCGGCCGAGGCCTTTCCTGCCTGGCTGGCCGCCAGCGACGACCACCGCCGCGGCGAGTTCGTGCTGGTGCTGCACGCGTGCCCGGCGCCCGAGGCCGAAGAGGCTGGCGGCGCGGTGGCCGCATCGGCCGATCAGCTGCTGAGGGTGCTGCTCGAGGAGCTGCCGCTCAAGCAGGCGGTGACGCTGGCGGTGCGTGCGACGGGCGCGCCCAAGGGCGAGCTGTATGCGCGCGCGCTGGCGCTGAAGGCCGGCGACGAGACCGGCGACGACGCCGCCGTGCCGCTGGTGCCGGCCGACTGGCCGGAGCGGCGTGCCCCGGTGCGGCGCGAGCGCAGCCGGCGCTGAAGTCCTGCTCCCTGGGGGGCGCCAGCTTGCACGCGTCGCGGTTTCGCACCGAGAATGAAACTGCGAGACAACCATGATCCCGGCGCCAGCTGGGCGCTGCTCGCCTGCAGGGGATGTCGTGCCGTTCAAGCTCAAGCTCAAGCTGATGGTGCTGCTGGCAGGGCTGGCCCTGCTGCTGATGCTGCCCGGTCAGGCCCGGACCCAGACCCGGGCGGCCTGGCGCTTCGCGCCGGAGATCGACTACGGCCCCTTCGTGTACCAGGACCACCAGGGGCGGGTGCGCGGGCTGTCGATCGACCTGCTCGACGAGATGCGCCGTCACGCCGAGCTGCCGCTGCAGATGCTGCCGCCGCGGCCGCTGGCCCAGCAGCTCGCGGCGGTGCGCCGCGGCGAGGTCGATCTGTTGTCGTCGTTGCGGCCGACGCCGGAGCGGGCGGAGTACCTGGCCTTCTCTCGGCCTTATGTGCGCGTGCCGGCGGTGCTGGTCGGGCGCACGGCGCTGGCCGGGTTGCAGGCCCTTGAGGGGCGGTCGGTCGCGGTCGGTCGCGGCTATGCGGTCGAGGCGCATGTGCGCCAGCACCATCCCGGCGTGCGCTGGCAACCGGTCGACAGCGACCTGGATGGCCTGCGCCGCCTGCTGCGCGGCGAGGTCGATGCGCTGGTGGTCGATGTCGCCAGCGTGCACTTCATCGCCCGCGAGCACGGCCTGTCCGGCTTCGTGGTCGGCGAGCCGATCGGCTTCGAGTACGCGCTGAGCTTCGCCTGGCGCCGTGACCGCCCCGACATCGGCGAGGCCCTCGAGGAGGCGCTGCGTCGCATTCCAGCCGATCGGCGCCAGGCGCTGCTGGCGCGCTGGTCGGTGCAGACCCACGCCCCCGCACAGGCCGGGCGGCGACTGTGGACCGAGCGGCTGGGCACGGCGCTGCTGCTGATGGCCCTCGGGCTGGCCGGCTGGACTGGCTGGCGTCGACATGTCCGGCGCGGAGGGGCGGCATGAACGTGACCGACGCTCTGGCGCCGGAGCCGCAGCATCAGCCGCCGGGGCCCTGCCTGGAGGACGCGCTGCGGGAGCGGCTGGACGGCGCCCGCTGGCCGGCGCCGACGCTGGCGCTGCTCGGCGCGCTGCTGCTGGTGTCGCTGACGCTGCTGCTCGAGCGCCAGCCCGGCAGCCAGATCGCGATCTGGTTCACCGACGCCTTCGGCATGGTGCTGATGCTCTGCGGCCGGCCCTCGGCGCGCGTGGGCGTGCTGATCGGCCTGATGGGCGGCACCCTGGCGGCCGGTCTGCTGGCCGGCCGGCTGGAGCTGATGCTGGCCTGGATGCCCGGTCACCTGATGGCGACGGCGGCCGGCGCCTGGATGCTGCAGGGCGTGGCGCAGCGCCAGCAGATCGGCAGCAGTCCGGCGGTGCTGATGCAGGTCGGTCTGGTGGCGGTGCTGCTGCCGGCCCTGCTGTCGGCCAGTCTGTCGCTGCCGCTGCTGATGCTGGCCTCGACCGGGGTGCCAGGCACGCCGGTGGCGATGATCTGGCTGAACCAGGCGATCGGCGGCGTGATCGGCTCGCTGGTGCTGCTGCCGCTGCTGCTGGCCGCGCTGGCACAGCCCTGGCCGCCGCCGCAGCGCGAGCCGCGCTCCAGCGATGCCGACGCCTTGGTGCTGGTGCTGCTGCTCGCCGGCGCCGGGGTGACGGTGCTGGCGCTGCTGCATCTGGTTCACCCGTTCGTCTACCTGGCGCTGCCGCTGATGATCGGCGCGGTGCTGCTGGACTTCATGCGCTTCCAGTTGCTGGTGCTTGGCGTCACGCTGGTCTTCGGCGCGATGGTGGCCACCGGACTGGTGGCCGAGCCGCCGACGACCGCACGCTGGCAGGAGGTGCTGCTGCACCTGTCGCTGGTGGTGATGCTGCTGCCGGAGCTGCTGCTGTCGGCGGCGGTCGGCGGGTCGCGGGCACGGCGGCTCGCGCTCGAGGCGCAGCGCGAGCGCTACCGCCTCCTGTACGAGCGCACGCCGGCGATGATGCACTCGATCGGACCGGATGGCCGGATGCTGGCGGTCAGCCGGCTCTGGCTGGAGCGGCTGGGCCACGACGAGCGCGATGTCATCGGCCGGCCGTCGACCGATTTCCTCGATGCCGAGTCGCGTCGGCGCGCCATCGAGCAGGTGCTGCCGCAGTTCCTGCGCACCGGCGAGTGCCGAGACGTCGAATACCGCATGCTCGCGCGTGACGGTCGTCCGGTCGACGTGCTGCTGTCGGCCATCAGCGAGCGCGATGCGCAGGGCCGTTTCCTGCGCTCGCTGGCGGTGCTGGAGGATGTCACCCGCAAGCGCCTGGCCGAGCAGCTCGCCGCCGAGCACCAGCGCACCGCGGCGATGCTGGAATGCATCGGCGATGCGGTGATCGGCATCGACGCGCGCGGACAGATCCGCAGCCTCAATCCGGCCGCAGTCACCATGACCGGCTGGACGCTCGAGGATGCCCGTGGCCGCGACTGGGCGGGGTGGCTGTCGCGCCGGGGTGTCGCCGACGACGAGCCGGCGCCGCCCGATCCGGTGGCGCTCTGTCTGGCGCATCGCCAGCGGCCCGAGCCGACCTCGTGCCGGCTGCTGCGCCGTGACGCCTCCTGGCGGGTGGTGCGCGAGATCGTGCTGCCGATGTCGACGGCCGATGGGCTGGGTTTCGATGGCGTGGTGCTGACCCTGCAGGACATGACTGCCGCGCATGACCTGGCGCGCACGCTGGCCCACCGCGCCCACCATGACGCGCTGACCGGGCTGCCCAACCGGCTGCTGCTGCAGGACCGGCTGCAGCAGGCGCTGCGGCTGGCCCGCCGCCAGCATCAGCCGCTGGCGCTAATGTTCATGGATCTGGACCATTTCAAGCAGATCAACGATCGCCACGGGCATGACGCCGGCGACGAGCTGCTCAAGGCGGTGGCGCGGCGCGTCCGCGGTGCGGTGCGTGTCAGCGACACGGTGTGCCGGCTCGGTGGCGACGAGTTCGTGGTGCTGCTGCCCCAGATCGAGGCGGCGCTGGATGCCGAGCGGGTGGCCCGCCACATCCTGGCCGAGGTGTCCCGGTCCTACCGGCTCGGCGCGCTGCCGGAGCTGCAGGTGTCCTTCAGCATCGGCATCGCGGTCTTTCCCGAGGACGGCGAGGACGAGGCCACGCTGATGCGGCGCGCCGATACTGCGATGTATCAAGCCAAGCGGGACGGGCGCAACGCGTTGCGATTCCATCACCGCGGTGACACTGACCTGAGTGCCGCCTCGGTGTAGTCTTCCGTCTCGGGAGACGAGCGGACCGAGGGAACAGGACACGGTGGAGCGCAGCATCGGGAGCGCGGCCTCAGGCCGCGATGAAAACAGGCGCGTGCGGCGCCGGCTGGCGGCGGTGCTGCTGGCCGGCCCGGCGCTGCTGGCGTGGCCGCTGCGGTCGGTGCGAGCCGGCGACGAGTCCACCCCGGCGCTGCCGACACTGCCACGGCTGCAGCCGCGACGCTGGACGCTGGCCAACGGGCTGCAGGTGCTGGCCCTGCCCGACGAGCGCCGGCCGGGCCGGGCCGGGGCGGGCATGGTGGCGGTGCAGCTGTGGTACCGGGTCGGCGGCAAGGACGACCCGCCGGGCCGCTCGGGCTTCGCGCATCTGTTCGAGCACATGATGTTCAAGCGCACCCGGCATCTGCCCAACGAGGCCTTCGACCGCCTTACCGAAGATGTCGGCGGCCAGAACAACGCCTTCACCACCGAAGACACCACCGCCTACCTGAGCCTGGTGCCCTCGGCGCACCTGGAGCGGCTGCTGTGGGCCGAGGCCGAGCGCATGGGCAGTCTGCAGGTCGATGCCGAGAACCTGCGCAGCGAGCGTGCGGTGGTGCAGGCGGAGTTCGGCCAGCGGGTGCTGGACGATCCCTATGGCCCGCTGTTCCACGGCATGGCGCCGGCCTTCTGGCAGCGTCATCCCTACCGACACCCTGTCATCGGCCGGATCGATGACCTGGACGCCGCCACGCTCGAGGACGTGCAGCGTTTCCACCGCACCTACTACCGCCCGGACAACGCGGTGCTGATCGTGGCCGGCGACTTTGATGCCGAGCGGCTGCCGGCGCAGGTGGCGCGTCATTTCGGGCCGCTGCGCGCGCCGGACGTGCCCGTGCCGCGTGTCGCCGTGCAGGAGCCGCCCCGCCAGATCGACCAGCGGCTGGTGCTGACGGCTGCGCAGGTGCCGGCGCCAGCCGTGGCGTTGATGTGGACTGGGCCGGCGGCACGGCATCCGGAGGGGGCGGTGTGGCGCCTGGTGGCCGCGCTGCTTGGCGACGGCGACTCCTCCCGGCTGGTGGCGGCGCTGGTCGAGCGCGACCGGCTGGCCCAGGGGGCCGGCTTCAGCGCCGACCTGCTGGCTGATGCCGGCATGCTCAGTGCGTGGGCGATCGCCTCTGGCCCGTCGGTGCAGGGCGCCGAGCCGCGTCTGGATCCACGCCTGGTGCGGCTCGAGGAGGCCCTCTCGCGCGAGATCCACCGGCTGGCGACAGGCCCGCTGCCGGCCGCCGAGATCGACAAGGCCCGCACCCGGCTGCTGACCGAGGCGCTGTCGGCTCGCCAGACGGCCGAGGGCCGGGCGCTGGCGGCCGGCTGGGCCGAGATGCTCTCGGGTGGGGCCGAGGCGGCCGATCTGCAGCTGCAGCGCCTGGCCGCAGTCCAGGCCGACGATGTGCGGCGCGTGCTGCGCGAGCTGCTGGCGCAGCCGCGGGTGACGCTGCACTACGTCCAGCGGGGGCGACGCTGATGCGGCCGCCTGCGCAGGCGGATCGTCGGGCCTGGCTGGCGCGCTGGGTGCCGCTGGGTCTGGCCGGGCTGACTGGCTGCGCGACGGCCGGGCGCTCGGATCGGGACGAGCCCATGCCTTCGCTCCTGCTGCGGCCTCCGCCGCCCGACGAACCGGTGCCGGTGCATGTGCCTGAAGTCGAGCAGGAGCCGCTCGGCGAGGTCGGTCCGACGCTGATCGTGGCCGGACGACGTGACCTGCCGCTGGTCAGCGTCGCGCTGCGGGTGCGCTGCGGCAGTGCGGCCGATCCGCCCGGGCGCAGCGGCTGTGCGCTGCTGCTGTCGCAGATGCTCGCGCGCGGCGCGCTGCGCCAGGGCCGGCCGGTCGACGGCGCGACGCTGGCGCGCCAGGCCGAGGCGCTGGGCGGCTCGATCGGCACCGGCGTGCACGACAGCCAGATCTGGCTCGAGATGACGGTGATGACGCCGCTGCTGCCGCAGGCCCTGGCGCTGCTGGTCGATCTGCTGCGCCGGCCGCTGCTGCCGCCGGCCGAGCTGCAGCAGGTGCGCGCCCAGGCGCTCGACGGCCTGGGCCTGCGGCTGCAGGATCCGGCGCTGCTGGCGGCGCTGGTGGCGCGGCGCACCGTCTGGGGCCGCAGTCTGCACGGCGCGGTGCCCACGCCCGAGAGTCTCTCGGCGGTGCGCCGCGAGGACCTGCTGACGATGCACCGGCGCTGGTTCCGCCCCGACCGCGTGGCGGTCGTGCTGACCGGCGACATCGGCCTGGCCGAGGCGCGGGCGCTGCTGCGGCCGATGTTCGCCGGCTGGCGCATCGCCGACACGCCGATGCCGCACGAGATGCCCAGCGCGCCGCCGCAGCCGCTGCTGCCGGCCACGCTGCTGGTCGATCTGCCGCGCGCGGCGCAGACCGCAGTGCTGGTGTGCATGCCGCATGTCGCGCTCGACGCGCCGGACCGGCGCGCCGGCCAGATGGCGGCCACCGTGGTCGGCGGCGGCTACTCGGCGCGGCTCAACCAGGAGGTGCGCATCCGCCGCGGTCTGTCCTATGGCGCCGATGCGCGCATCGAGCAGCAACGCGCCGGCGGCCTGTTCATCGCCCAGGCGCGCACCGCGCCGCGCCATGCCGCCGAGGTCGCGCAGCTGATGCGCGAGCGGGTGCTTTCGCCCGGGCGCGAGCCGCCGACGCCCGAGGAGCTGGCGGCCCGGCGCGCCGCGCTGATCGGCTCGCTGGCACGCCGGCTCGACACCGACGAGGGTCTGAACGCGCGCCTGGGCGAGCTCTGGGCCCAGGGCATCGGTCTGGGCGAGCTGCACGGCTTCGCCGAGGGCATCGAAGGCGTCGAGGGCGCGGACGTGCAGCGCTTCGTGCAGCGCCACTGGCCGGCCACCGCGCTGCGCACCCTGGTGGTCGGTCCGCTGGAGGCCGCCGGTCCGGCACTGGCCGCGCTCGACCCGAAGGCGGTCCGGCTGGCGGCCGCCGACCTGGTGCTCGACAGTCCCGTGCTGCGTCGCTGAGACAGTCCGGCCGTGGTGCGGCCGGGTGTCATCGGATGCTCATCGGCAGGCCCGGGTTTGCCCCGACAATCCCGGGCGGCCGCTCCGGTCGACCCTTCTTCTCACCTTCTTGCTGTTGTTCTGATGCGCATCGCCCTCGTCACGCCCATGCTGCCCGTTCCGCACGACCAGACGCGGGGCCGCTACATCCACGAGACCGCCCGCTCGCTGGGCCGGCTCGCCACCGTCAAGACCTTCCTGCAGACGATGCAGTACCCGAAGGTGCCGGGCCTGCGCCCGCGCAGCTTCATCTACGGCTCGGTCGGCCCCGGCTACCAGCTCGACGGCTGCGATGTCGAGACCTTCGACTACCTGGGCCTGCCGGTGGTGAGCCGTGGCTGGAACGGCCACATCGCCAGCTGGTCGCTCACCCCCCGGGTGCGCCGCTTCCAGCCCGACCTGGTGCTGGCCTACTGGGTCTACCCGGACGGTTTCGCCGCGCTGCGCACCGCGCGTGCGCTGGGCGTGCCCTGCGTGGTGGGCGCGCTGGGCTCGGACATCCATGTGCGCTCGGGCGTCAACGAGAAGATGACCCGGCGCACCATCGGCGGCGTCGATGCGCTGCTGACGGTGAGCGAGGCGATGCGTCAGTACGCGATCCGCGAGTTCGGCGCACCCGCCGGGCAGGTCCACACCATCATCAACGGCTTCAACACGGCGGTGTTCAAGCCGCTCGACACGGCTGCGCTGCGCGCGAAGTGGGGCGTCAAGCCCGACGAGAAGATGATCGTGTACGTCGGCCGCTTCGTCGAGGCCAAGGGCATGCGCGAGCTGATCACCGCCTTCCAGCAACTCGCCAAGGACGACCCGAAGGTGACGCTGGCCCTCGTCGGCGACGGCGTGATGAAGGCGGAGCTGATGGCGCTGGTGGCCTCGACCGGGCTGACCGACCGCGTTCACCTGCCGGGTGGACAGGCGCCGGAGCAGGTCGCCGAGTGGATCAACGCCGCCGACGTGCTGACGCTGCCGAGCTGGTCGGAGGGCTATCCGAACGTGGTCGTCGAGGGCGTGGCCTGCGGCCGCCCGGTGGTGGCCACCGATGTCGGCGGCACCCGCG
>JBJOPV010000155.1:0-8403 GCA_046050625.1 Pseudomonadota bacterium | reverse complement strand
CTGCGCTGGCAGATCCACCTGATCGTCGCGGCGCTGATGGGGCTGTTCGTCGCGGCGGTGATCGCGCTGCAGATCGACGCGACCCGGCGCAGCGTGCGCGAGGAGATCGTCGCGGCCAACCGGGTCGCTGGCCAGCTGCTGCAGCGCGTCGGCTGGATCTACACCAATGCCGGGCCCGAGGCGCTGGTCGGCTTCCTGCAGCAGCTCGGCCGGGTGCGCGCCAACGACATCCGGCTGGAGAGCGACGACGGCCGCAGCCTGTTCGTCTCGCCGCCACCGACCTACAAGCAGGGCCGCGATGCCCCTGGGTGGTACACCGGCCTGGTCACGCCGCCGCTGCAGCGCCAGATCATCCAGCTGCCCGGCGGAAGGCTGACGGTCGAGGCCGAGCCCTCGCGCGCCATCCTGGATGGCTGGGACGACTTCGTGCGACTGGCCAGCGCCGGCGCCACCGTGCTGGTGCTGCTCAACATCGGCGTGTTCTGGCTGCTCGGGCGCGCGCTCAGGCCGCTGCCGACCATCGTCGCCGGGCTGAGCCGGCTGGAGAAGGGCGACTACGCCGCGCGGCTGCCGGCGCTGCCCGGGCGCGATGTCGGCGTGATCGGCCAGGCGGTGAACCAGCTCGCCGAGGCGATCGAGGCCGAGATCCAGGCGCGGCTGCGCGCCTACGAGGCCGAGCGCACGCTGGAGGAAAGCCGCGAGTTCTCGCGCCGGCTCGAGGCCCACACCGAGGCCGAGCGCCGCGCCATCGCGCGCGAACTGCATGACGAGTTCGCGCAGTCGGTCACCGCGATCCGCACGCTGGCGCGCACCATTCACACCCGGCTGGGCGAGCGCGACGCCACCGCCGCCCGGGCCGCCGGCATGATCGCCGACGAGGCCGCGCGACTGTACGAGGCGATGCACGGCCTGATCCCGCGCCTGGCGCCGCCCGCGCTCGACGACCTGGGTCTGGCCGATGCGCTGACCGAGCTGGCCGACGCCTCGCGCAGCCGCTTCAACGATGTCGGCATCGATCTGGCGCTCGCCGGCCTGGAGCAGAGCCGCTCGCTGCCGGCCGAGCCGGCGCGCGCCGCCTACCGGGTGGCGCAGGAAGCGCTGACCAATGCGCTGCGCCACAGCGGCGCCTCGCGGGTGAGCCTGCGCGCCGAGGCCGACCCGCAGTCGCTGCGGCTGACGATCGACGACAATGGCCGCGGTCTGCCCGAGGACTGGGCGCGGCGCGGCCACTACGGCCTGCGCGGCCTGCGCGAGCGGGTCGCCGCCCTGGAGGGCCGGCTGACGCTGGGCGCGCGCCCGGAAGGCGGCGGCACCCGCATAGAGGCCTGGCTGCCGCTGGAGCGCGACTGGTCGCGCCGCCCGCCGGGCAGCCGCGCCGGCACGAACGACGGCACCGACGACACTGCTGCAGGACGGGAAACATCGAGATGATCCGGGTGATGCTGGTCGACGACCACGCGCTGGTGCGCATGGGATTTCGCATGCTGCTGGCCGAGAGCGGCGACATCGAGGTCGTCGGCGAGGCCGACAGCGGCGAGCAGGCGCTGGCCCGCGTCGCCGAGCTGCAGCCGGAAGTCGTCGTGCTCGACATCTCGATGCCGGGCATGGGCGGGCTGGAGGTGCTGCGCCGGCTGCATGCGCGCGGCGGTCTGCGGCTGCTGATGCTGTCGGCGCATGACGACAGCGCGCATGCCCGCCGTGCGCTCGATGCCGGCGCGGCCGGCTTCCTCTCCAAGCGCAGCGCACCGGAGACGCTGCCCGAGGCGATCCGGGCGGTCGCGGCCGGGCGGCGCTGGCTCGATGCCGACATCGCCCGCCAGCTCGCGCTGGCGGCGATCGACGGCAGCGGCGCCCATCCGGCCGAGCGGCTGTCCTCGCGCGAGTTCGAGGTCTTCGTGCAGCTCGCGCGCGGCCGCTCGGTGCAGGACATCGCGGCCGACCTGAAGCTGTCGGCCAGCACCATCGGCACTCACCTCTATCACGTCAAGCAGAAGCTCGAGGCCGCCAACCAGGCCGAGCTGACGCTGCTGGCGCTGCGCTGGGGCCTGATCGAGGCCTGATAGAGGCGCTGACCGGGACCTCGATCGAAGGCGGAGCCGGTCCGCCCCCGGCTCAGTTCGAGGCGGCCGAGGCCGCCGGCGCGCTGGCACCATGGGCCGACGCACTGTCATGGCTCTCGACGCCATGCTTCTCGCCGCCCATGTCGATGTCGCCCCCCTTGCTGAGCATGTACATCGCGGCAGCGGCAAAGACGATGAAGCCGAGAATCAGTTTCCACATGAGAGAAGTCTCCTGAGTGCAGGGTGCAGGGTGCAGTAGGGGATGCGCCGGTGGCGCGTGGTCGACAAGACGCCGGGGTGCCGCTTGCGCAGCCCCCGGCGTCCGTGCCCGGATGACAGGGATCATCCGGAATCGCGGCCTGCGTCCGAGGCCTCAGTCGCCGGCGTAGATGTCGACGTCCTTGGTCTCGCGCACGAACAGCAGGCCGATCACGAAGGTGACCGCAGCGATCGTGATCGGATACCACAGGCCGTGATAGATGTTGCCGTTCTGGGCCACCATCGCGAAGGCGATGGTCGGCATCAGGCCGCCAAACCAGCCGTTGCCGATGTGATACGGCAGCGACATCGAGGTGTAGCGGATCCGGGTCGGGAACATCTCGACCAGCATCGCGGCGATCGGGCCGTAGACCATGGTCACGTACAGCACCAGCACCGACAGGATCATCACGATCTTGACCTTGTCGATCTTGGCCGGATCGGCCTTCGGCGGGTAGCCGGCCTCCTTCAGCGCAGCCGTCACATCCTTCTTGAACTGCGCGATCGCCTTGCCGCTGGCGTCGTCGAACTTGTGACCGCCAGCGGTCAGCACGCCGGTCGGGGGCACAATCTCCTTGTCACCGATGCGGATGACCGCGCCAGAGCCAGCCGATGCCGCCTCGTTCGAGTAGCTGGCCGAGTTCTGCGCCAGCGCGCGCTTGGCGATGTCGCAGGGGTTGGTGAAATCGACCTCACGGGCGATCGGGCTGCCCTGGAAGGAGCAGGTCGCCGGGTCGGCCTTCACGACGATGGGCACGGTCGCCTGGGCGCGGGCCAGATCCGGATTGGCGGCCTCGGTCAGCGCCTTGAACAGCGGGAAGTAGGTGAGGACCGCCAGCAGCATGCCGGCCAGGATGATCGGCTTGCGGCCGATCTTGTCCGACAGCGTGCCGAAGATGACGAAGAAGGGCGTGCCGACGATCAGCGAGGCGGCCACCAGCATGTTGGCCGTGGAGCCATCGACCTTGAGCACGCTGGTCAGGAAGAACAGCGCGTAGAACTGGCCCGAGTACCAGACCACCGCCTGGCCGGCCACCAGGCCGAACAGCGCCAGCAGCACGATCTTCAGGTTCTTCCACTGGCCGAAGGACTCCGACAGCGGCGCCTTCGAGGTCTTGCCCTCTTCCTTCATCTTCTTGAAGGCGGGCGACTCGTTCATCGACAGGCGAATCCACACCGAGATGGCCAGCAGCAGGATCGAGACGATGAACGGCACGCGCCAGCCCCAGTCGGCGAAGGCTTCCTCGCCGATGGCCGTGCGGGTGCCCAGGATGACCATCAGCGACAGGAACAGGCCCAGCGTCGCGGTGGTCTGGATCCAGGCGGTGTAGGCGCCGCGGCGGCCATGCGGCGCGTGCTCGGCGACATAGGTCGCGGCACCGCCGTACTCGCCACCCAGGGCCAGGCCCTGCAGCATGCGCAGCGAGATCAGGATCACCGGCGCGGCCACGCCGATCGAGGCGTAGTTCGGCAGCACCCCGACGATGAAGGTGGCCAGACCCATCAGCAGGATCGTGACCAGGAAGGTGTACTTGCGCCCGATCATGTCGCCGAGCCGGCCGAACACCAGTGCGCCGAACGGCCGCACGATGAAGCCGGCGGCAAAGGCCAGGAGCGCGAAGATGAAGGCGGCCGATGGATCCAGGCCGCTGAAGAACTGCTTGGCGATGATCGCCGCGAGCGAGCCGTACAGATAGAAGTCGTACCACTCGAACACGGTACCGAGCGACGAGGCGAAGATGACCTTCTTTTCCTCGGCGGTCATGGGTGGCGCGGCGCCCCGGGCGTTCGCGGGAATGCTGGACATGTGTTTGTCTCCTCAACCAGAACTGGCGCCGCGACCACGGCGCGTGTCCACTGTCGAAGGGACTTCTGACCGATTCCTGACTCGATTCCAACAGAAACTTACGGAATCAAGAACAACCCGGACCTTTCATTCCGCCATGTGACAAATCGTAGAAATTGATCCACACCCCTAGGGATAGTCCCAGGCCATGATGAAGATCAAGTTTCGTCAGGAAAAACCCCCGGGTGAATCCCTGATCGTGTCGGCAACTGCTGCCAGACCGACTCGCGCTGCGCCGCGCCCATCGACGACCAGGCCGCGATCTCGTCGAGGGTGCGACGACAACCCTCGCACCAGCCCGTGGCCGGGCTCATGCGGCACAGATTGATGCAGGGACTGGCCGGACGGACGGGGACCGGTGCCGCAGCCGGTGTGGCATCCGTCACCACGTCGAGCACCGGCGCCTCGCCGCTCAGCCGCACCAGATCGGTCGGACTCAGCGGGAAGACCGCGTTGGGATGGCCGGCGGCGGCCCAGATCAGCGAGAACCGGAACAGCCCGCGATCGATCAGCACCACCGGCGGCTCCCGGTGCGCGACCGGCGAGACGCCGCCGATCGAGAATCCGGTGCGGGCCTTGACGAAGGCCGCATCGGCGCGGCCGATCGGGCCGGCATGAGCAGCCACCTTGCGCTCGTCGACGCGGCGGTCGCCGGACGTCACCACCAGCACCGCACGCTCGTCGGCGCGACGCCGGAAGATCACGCTCTTGGCGATCTGGCCGAGCTCGACACCCAGCGCATCGGCCGCCTCCTGGGCGGTGCGGGCCGCCACGTCGAGCCAGCGCGGCGGGCAGGCATGCCCGAGCTGCGCGAGCCGATCGGCCACGCGCCGGACCGGCTCGGGCAGCTCGGGCGGATCGATCCGTGACGAGGAAGAGGCCGGAATACGATCTGTTGTCATGAGCCGACGCGCCTCAGGGAAGTGTGGAAAGAGTCGGGAATCTTCGCATGTCCGCCCGGTACCCCCGCGAACACGGGGGACGTGTCCGTCCTCGCCGCTCGCGATCATCCGCGCATGCCGATGACCCGCGTGAGCGATCCTGCCTCGACCCTGAACGACCCGATTCCGCCGACGGTCCAGCCCGACGGCTCGCGCCCCCCTCGGGTGGTGATCGACACCGCGGTCATCGTCTCGGCGCTGGTCTTCGGGGGCAGCCCGTCGGCGCGGCTGCGCCGGGCCTGGCGCCACGGCTACTGCCGGCCGATGCTGTGCCGGGCCACGCTGATCGACCTGATGCAGGCGCTGGCCCGGCCGGAATTCGGCTTCACGCCACACGAGCAGCAGACGCTGCTGGGCGAGTTCCTGCCCCACACGCTGAAGGTGCGGGCACCGGCGGTGCTGCCGCCCGACGCCAGCCAGCCGCTGATGCTGCCTTTCGTGCAGCTGGCACTGGCCGGGCGCGCCCATGTGCTGGTGAGCGCGGACGCGGCGCTGCTGACGGCGCGGGCCACCGCCCTGCCCTTCCCGGTGATGGCGCTCGATCCCTTCCTGCAGCTGCTGCGCGACAGCCCGATCAGCCCGCAGCCGCTGCGCTGAGGCCGCCGCGGCGCCACAGGTCGAGCAACATCAGCCACAGCGGCGCGGTGAGCATGAAGCCTGCGGTCGACAGCACGATCACCGTGCTGGCCTCGCCCTCGCGCACCTGATAGCGCTGCGCGAACAGCATCGCGTTGCTGCCGGTGGGCAGGGCCGCGGCCAGCACCAGCACCGACAGTGCCAGCCCGTCGAGCCGGAACACCAGCACCGCCGAGGCCGCCACCAGCGCCGGCAGCAGCAGCAGCTTCATCGCTGCGATCGCGGCCGAGCGGCGCCAGCCCTCGCCCAGGCCGTACTGCGCCAGCGACACCCCGATCAGCGCCAGGCACAGCGGCACGCCTGCCTGCGCCAGCATCGCGGTGACCTCGTCGACCAGCCGCGGCAGCGGCAGCCCCAGCGCGTTCCAGCCCAGGCCGGCCAGCACCGGCAGCGTGACCGGATGGATCAGCGACTGGCGCAGGATGGTCAGCAGCATCGCGCCGAGCGGCGGCCGGGCCTCGCCGGCCGCTCGGGCCGCGGCGCGCGCCAATCCGATCTCGGCCAGCACCGTCTGCGCGCTCAGCAGCACCAGCGCGTGCAGGCTGACGATGGCGATGTGCAGCTGGAGCCCGGCCTCGCCGAACATCGCCGCAGCGAAGGGCAGGCCGACCTGCACCGTGTTGCCGAAGCTCGCTGTCACCGCGCTGACCGCCGGTGCGGCCGGGCCGTCCTGCAGCGCGCGCGGATCAGCGCGGTCGCGCCGGGCGAAGCCCCACCGCGCCAGCAGGCTCCAGAGCAGCAGCGGCGCGAAGAAGGCCAGCAGCAGCGTCCACGGCAGATGCGCCAGATCCACCTTCGCCATCGACCGGAACAGCAGCGCCGGCACGAAGACCAAGAAGGCGAGGTTCGACAGCGCACGCAGGCCGACGGCGCCACCGGTCAGCCCGGCGCGGGCCGCGCCGAAGCCGATGCCGCCGACGATGAACAGCGCCAGCAGCCGCAGGAAGAGATCGAGCGTCATGCGCCGAGCCTAGGGCGGCCCGACCGCGTCGCGGCTACGTGGAACCCGCGACGACGCGCCGAGGCCTGCGCGATCAGGCCGGCGCCTTCTTCGCGGCCACCTTGGCGGGCGCTTTCTTGGCCGGGAACTTGGCCGCGCGCGGCTCGAACTCGAACACCACCTTGCCCTCCTTGCGGTCGTAGCTCAGGAAGGCCTTGAAGGCACGGCGGGTCTTGTTCGAGATGAAGCCCTCCAGCAGGTCGGTCTTGCCGGTGCCCAGCAGCTTCGTCACCTGCGCCGGCTCGATGGTCTGCTGCAGGATGACCTTGCCGGTCTTGAAATCGCAGGTCGCAGCCGTGCCGACCGAGCGCTCGCAGACATAGTTGCCGCCATGCTCATGCACCGGACTGCCGCACTTCGGGCAGGCGCCCAGCGAGGGCTGGCCGGACAGGTCGACCGGCTCGGCAGCCTCTTCGGCCTCCTTGCGGGCGTCGTCGCCGAAGTCGAACTCCAGCTTCCAGCGGCCGGGCACGGCGTCATCGTTGACCAGCTTCAGCTCGGCGGTGAAGGGCCAGCCCGCCTTGGAGCGGAAGCCCTCCAGCGGGCCGATGCGGTGGTCGCGCAGGAAGGTCTCGGCCTCGGGCAGCTCGAAGCTGCGCCCGCCGGGGATCTTGCCGATCGAGAAGCCGCAGCCCGTGCCCTGGCCGTCCTGGCCGGTGCAGGCGAAGCGGCGGTAGTTCTCCTTGATCACGCCGCCGCAGTTCGGGCAGGGCGCGGCCAGCGTCGCGTAGTCGCCCGGAATGGTGTCGCGGTCATATTCCTTGGCCTTGACGACGATGCGCCGCGCCATGTCGGCGATGCCGCGCATGAACTGCTCGCGGCTGAGCAGGCCCCGCTCCATCTGCGCGAGCTGCTGCTCCCACTGACCGGTCAGCTCGGGCTTGGTCAGGTCTTCCACCGCCAGACCGCGCAGCAGCGTCATCAGCTGGAAGGCCTTGGCGGTCGGCACCAGGTCGCGGCCGTCGCGCAGCAGGTACTTCTCGGTGATCAGGCCTTCGATGATGGCCGCACGGGTGGCCGGCGTGCCCAGGCCCTTCTCCTGCAGCGCCGCCTTCAGCTCTTCGTCTTCGACCAGCTTGCCGGCGCCTTCCATCGCGCTCAGCAGCGTCGATTCGTTGTAGCGCGCCGGCGGCTTGGTGCGCAGCGCCGACAGCGCCACCTCCTCGGCCACCACCGTCTCGCCCGGACGCACCGCGACCAGGTTGGCGTCCTCGCCGGCAGCTTCCTTGCCGTAGACCGCCATCCAGCCCGGATTGACCAGCACCTTGCCGTTCGTCTGGAAATGGTGCGTCTGGCCGCCCGCCTCGACCTGCGTCACGCGGGTGGTGACCATGGACTCGGCCGACGGGTAGAACACCGCGATGAAGCGCTTGACCACCAGGTCGTAGAGCTTGGCCTCGATCTCGGTCAGGCTCTTGGGCGTCTGCAGCGTGGGGATGATCGCGAAGTGGTCCGAGATCTTGCTGTTGTCGAAGACACGCTTGGTCGGCTTGACGTAGCCGGCGCTCAGCGCCTTGGCCGCATGGCGCGAGAGTTCCTGCAGCGGCCCCGGCATCGACTCGGCGGCGATCATCTCCAGCGTCTGCTTGGCCACGCCGACGTAGTCCTCGGGCAGCGCGCGCGCGTCGGTCCGCGGGTAGGTCAGCACCTTGTGCTTCTCGT
>JBJOPV010000154.1:0-8442 GCA_046050625.1 Pseudomonadota bacterium | reverse complement strand
CGCCACGCGCGCCAGCAGCCCGGCCGCGTCGAGCCGCTGCACGAACATCCGCGCGGCCTTCATCGGCCCCACCGTGTGCGAGCTCGACGGCCCGATGCCGATCTTGAACAGGTCGAAGACGCTGATGGTCATGGCCGGGTCCTTCAGGAAAAACAGGGCAGTTCAGGGGGCGGGCAGGCGGGAGGCGCGGCAGCGTTCCATCACGATGCCGACCTCGGCGCCGGGAAAGGGCGCCAGCTTCATCAGCGTCAGCCGCACGCGGGTCAGGCCGAAGTCCTGCAGCAGCAGGTCGCACATGCTGCGGGCCAGGGCCTCGACCAGCTGGTGCGGCTGCGCCATCGCCAGCGTGCGCAGGCGGTCGACCACCTCGGCGTAGTTGATGGTGTCGGCCAGCAAGTCGCTCAGGCTGGCGCGCTCGTCGGGCAGGTCGAACTCGAGGTCGACCGTGATCGGCTGCGGCGCGGCCGTCTCCCAGTCGTGCACGCCGATGCGGGCCGGCATCGCCAGCCGCTGCAGCACGATGCGGTTGATCGTGGTGGCGAAGGGCGAGGTGCTCATCGCAGCACCACGGTGCGCGGGCCGTTGATGAAGACCCGCTGCTCGAGCACGCTGCGCAGCGCGCGCGACAGCACGGTGCATTCGAGCTGCCGCCCCACCGCCAGCAGGTCTTCGGGGTCGTGCGCGTGATCGACCCGCGCGGTTTCCTGCTCGATGATCGGGCCCTCGTCCAGATCGGGCGTGGCGAAGTGCGCGGTGGCACCGATGAGCTTCACGCCACGCTCGAAGGCCTGGTGATAGGGCCGTGCGCCCTTGAAGGCCGGCAGCAGCCCGTGGTGGATGTTGATGATCCGGCCCGCCAGGCGGGTGCACAGCGCATCCGACAGCACCTGCATGTAGCGCGCCAGCACCACCAGCTCGGCGCCGGTCTCGGTGACCAGCTCCAGCAGCCGCTCTTCCTGCGCCGCCTTGGTCTCGGGCGTCACCGGCAGGACATGGAAGTGCAGGCCGTGCTGTTCGGCCAGACCGCGCAGGTCGTCGTGGTTGGAGACGACCGCCACCGGATGCATCGGCAGCTCGCCGCGCCTCCAGCCGGCCAGCAGGTCGATCAGGCAGTGGTCGAGCCGGGAGACCATCAGCAGCACGCGCGGCGGGCAGGACAGGTCGCTGACCTGCCAGTCCAGCGCCTGCAGCTGGGGCGCGAGGCGGTCGAGCTCCGCGCTCAGCGTCTGCAGGCGCTGCGGATCGGCCTGCGTGCAGCGGAAGACGGCGCGCAGGAAGAAGCGGCCGGTGGGGCGGTCGTCATGGACGGCGAACTCCTCGACATAGCCATCGTGGCGCTCGATCAGGGCCGCGATCGCGGCGACCTGGCCGGCGGCGCTGCGGCATACCACCTTCAGGGCATGGCGGCCGGGGGGGCGGGAGGACGGGGTCATGCGGGGTCTCCGGAGATCGGGGTCGGTCGGTTCGGCAACACGGCCGCACTGTCGACGAGGATCCCGGCCCCCACTTGTCCGGACGCGGCATCAGGTTGATCGTTTGCGCACCCTCTCGCTCATGCCCCCAGGCGCCGGGCCAGCCACTCGACGAAGAGATCGCGCATCGCATGGATGCGGCGTCGCGCGGGCACCAGCACGTTGTAGCGCCCCTCGGGCCGCACGACCGCCGTGCCCAGCCGCACCAGCGAGCCCAGCCATCCTCGAAGAGACGCTCCGGGGCCCCCCAGCCGCTGCGCCAGGGCTGGCGAGCAGACCGGAAAGACCTCGTCGGCGCGCGAAGCCACGACCAGGCCAGGCCGTCATCGAAGGGCGGCGTGGGTTCGACCGCGCGATGCCGGCGCACGAAGAGCACCGTGCCGAGCTCGGAGCAGCGCGATCTGGCGGCTGAGAAGCCGCGGTGCCGCACCGCCGCCTCCAGCACCCGAAGCGCGTTCAGCGAGGGAAGATGCCGGGGAGAGGTGATGGGGTCCGATCCGGTTCAGCGATCGGGTGATCGAGCGCTGAACACCCCGGCGGCGGCGATGAGCCCCCCGCCGGCCAGGCTCCAGGCACGTCCCCGAACAGCAGCAGCATGGCTGCGCGCAGCCCGTGCAGACCGGCACGCCGGGTGCGCAGCGCCCCCTGGCTCACCAGGCGGCGGCGATGCCCGACGAGCCACATCGCCTGCGGCGGGCTCATGCGTCTGCGCCAGGGCGGGTGCCGGAAGTCGACCGGCGCCGCCACCAGCCCGCCAGCGTCAGCATGAACCAGACGATCTGCGAGATCACCGAGGCCAGGTTGAAGTCCTGGCTCAGCGAGACGAGCATGAGGAGCGGGCCGACCAGATTCAGCCCGATCACCAGATCGCTGCGGGGCGACCGCTGCAGCACCTGCACGGCGAAGTGCGCGACGACGAAGATCGCCACGCCGGCCAGACCGATGAGGTCGCTCAGGCCCATGCTGCGGTCCTGCCGGGGTCAGAAGGAATGGGCCAGGCCGGCACCGACCAGATTGCCGGCGGTGCTGCCGAAGGTCTTGCGCGACGCATCCAGGTAGACCGAGGTGCGCTTGGACAGCGCATGCGACGCGCCCACGCCCAGCACCCGCGCGGCCTGCGCGCCCTCGACGGTCACCCGGCCCCAGCCGGCCTTCAGCGTGGTGGCGCCGAGGCCGTATTCCAGGCCGGCGGTCAGTGCACGGGCGGTCGAGCCGCCGGCTTCGCTGACGTTCCAGGCCGCCATCACCGCCAGCGGCGCGAAGTTGAGCCGCACGCCGACCATGCGGTCGGTGTCCTCGGCGCTGTTGCGGCTGTGCGCGAGCATCACGGCGGCGCGCTCCGAGTTGTAGTTCAGCGTCACGCCCACCGGCCGGCTCAGATCGGTGGCGGCCTTCTCCGGCGAGGTGCTCAGGTGCAGCGAGAAGCCCTCCAGCGTGGGCGAGTCGTAGAACAGGCCGTTGTTGAGGCGGCCGTACTCGGCCGAGCCGGCGTTGCCGCGCGGGTCGGAGGCGTAGTTGTAGTGCCAGGTGTCCCAGGCCGGCGAGGCGACGCGGTCGAAGTTGCCCCAGGGATCGAACTGCCAGTCCTGGCTGTTGACCGCATCGAGCCGGCGGCCGACCTGCACCGAGCCGAAGGCCCCCTTCAGGCCGACGGTGGACTCGCCATGCCAGAACGGCTTGCTGGCCGACTCCAGGCTGCCCTCGTCCGGGTTGAAGCGGTGGCTGAGCCTGAAGGTGGCCTGCAGTCCGCCGCCCAGATCCTCGGCGCCGCTGAAGGCGATGTTGCTGCGCTGGATGGAGCCGACCTTCCAGCGATCGGCGCCCAGGCTGGCCGACTGGTGGGTCAGGCCGATGTCGAGCAGGCCGGACACGGTCACGCTCGACTGGGCGCGGGCGGGCGCCGCGCCCAGCATCGTGGCCAGACCGAGGGCGCCGAGACCGGCGAGGGCACGAGAGGTTCTTTTCATGGCTTGTCTCCTTCTGAGGGCGAGGACGGGGGCAGGGGGCGGGGAAAGACGGTTCAGCCGTAGACGGGGAAGTCGCGCGCGAGCTGGCCGACGCGGGCGCGCACCTCGGCCAGGGTCCGCGCGTCGTCCG
Source organism: Pseudomonadota bacterium (assembly GCA_046050625.1). Lineage (GTDB taxonomy): Bacteria > Pseudomonadota > Gammaproteobacteria > Burkholderiales > Burkholderiaceae_C > Sphaerotilus. The sequence continues at coordinate 4,873 of JBJOPV010000154.1, read as the reverse complement.
GGTGGTCGAGCAGGTCGGCGATCAGGTGCGCGACCTGGCGCGCCTGCTCTTCCTTGAAGCCGCGGGTGGTCATGGCGGGCGAGCCCAGGCGGATGCCGCTGGTGACCATGGGCTTTTCCGGGTCGTTCGGAATGGCGTTCTTGTTGACGGTGAGGTGGGCCTGGCCGAGCAGCGCCTCGGCGGCCTTGCCGGTCAGGCCCTTGCTGCGCAGGTCCACCAGCATCACGTGGCTCTGGGTGCGACCGGAGACGATGCGCAGGCCGCGCTCCACCAGCGTGTCGGCCAGCGCGGCGGCGTTGGCCACCACATGCTGCTGGTACTGGCGGAATTCCGGCTCCAGCGCCTCCTTGAAGGCCACGGCCTTGGCGGCGATGACATGCATCAGCGGCCCGCCCTGCAGGCCGGGGAAGACGGCGCTGTTGATCGCCTTCTCGTGCTCCGGGCGGCACAGGATGATGCCGCCGCGCGGGCCGCGCAGGCTCTTGTGCGTGGTGCTGGTGACGATGTCGGCATGCGGAATCGGGTTCGGGTAGACGCCGGCGGCGATCAGGCCGGCGTAGTGCGCCATGTCCACCATCAGCAGCGCGCCCACGTCCTTGGCGACCCGGGCGAAGCGCTCGAAGTCGATGTGCAGCGCGTAGGCCGAGGCGCCGGCGATGATCAGCTTCGGCCTGGACTCGTGGGCCTTGCGCTCCATCGCGTCGTAGTCGATCTCTTCCTTCTCGTTCAGGCCGTAGCTGACGACGTTGAACCACTTGCCGCTCATGTTCAGCGCCATGCCGTGCGAGAGGTGGCCGCCTTCGGCCAGGTTCATGCCCATGAAGGTGTCGCCCGGCTTCATCAGCGCCATGAACACCGCCTCGTTGGCCTGGGCGCCGGAGTGCGGCTGCACGTTGGCGGCCCAGCCGTGCCGGTCGGCGCCGAAGAGCCGGCGGACGCGGTCGATGGCCATCTGCTCGGCCAGATCGACGAACTCGCAGCCGCCGTAGTAGCGCCGGCCGGGGTAGCCCTCGGCGTACTTGTTGGTGAGCTGGCTGCCCTGCGCGGCCAGCACCGCCGGCGAGGTGTAGTTCTCGCTGGCGATCAGCTCGATGTGCTGTTCCTGGCGCTGGTGTTCCTGCTGGACGACGGCCCACAGGTCGGGATCGACGGATTTCAGGGTCTGCTGGCGGTAGCTGAACATGGACGGAAGCTCCTGGTTTCGTGTCAGGTCGGTCGGTTTGACGGGGTCGAACGGACTCATCTTGGCCGGCGATGCCGTCTGGCGCGGGGCTGTTTGCGGCAGGAAGAATGCCGTTTGAGGCACCCGCCTGACCCGCTGCGCTCAGGCGGCCAGGCGCTGGCCGCGCAGCTGCCGCGGCGTGATCTGCAGCGACTTGCGTACGAAGCGCGAGAAGCTCGCCCCGTCCTGGAAGCCGCACTCGAAGCAGATCTCGGTGACGTCGAGATCGGTGTTCTGCAGCAGCCAGCGCGCGCGCTCGATGCGCAGCTTGCTGCGGTATTCGGCCGGGCTCAGCCCGACATCCTGCTGGAAGCGGCGCTCGAGCTGACGCCGGCTGATGCCCAGCGGCTCGCACAGCGACTCGATCGGCGCGGAGGAGTGCAGCTGCTGCTCGATCAGCAGCATGGCCTTGCGCACCACCGAGTCGCGCGAGCCCACCGAGATCACCTGCTCGGGCTGCAGCGTGCGCGAGGGCAGCGGCTGCTCCTCGATCATGATGCGCAGCGCCTTGACCGCGCTGGCCCGGCTCAGGGCGCGCTCGATGATGTGCGCGGCCAGGTGCACGACGCTGGTGCCGCCGGCGCAGGTCAGCCGGTCGCGGTCGACCACGAACATCTGGTTGGTGATCAGGCTGCAGTCGGGGAACTCGGCGCGGAACTCCTCGCGGTGGAACCAGCTGACGCAGGCCACATAGCCGTCGAGCAGCCCGGCGCGCGCCAGGATGAAGGAGCCGGTGCACAGCCCCACCAGCCGCACGCCGGCGGCCGCGGCCTCCTTCAGGAAATGGACCAGCCGCGGCGGCACCTTCTGGCCACCGTGCAGCAGGCCGCCGACCACGACCAGGTAGTCGTACTGGGCGGGGTTCTCCAGCGGGGCGGTCGGCGCCACCGTGGCGCCGCAGCTGGAGGTCACCGGCCCGTGGTCGGTGTCCAGGATCGCCCAGCTGGCGAGCTGCGCGCGGCTGCGGTCGCCCTCGTCGGCGGCCAGGCGCAGCGCGTCGACGAAGCCGGCGAAGGCCGTCAGCGTGAAGCGCGGCGCCAGCAGGAAGCCGACGCGCAGCCCGGGCCGGACCGGTTCCCGAAGGATCGGCTTCATGGCGCGGCTCAGCCGGTGATGGCGGCGATGTCGCGCTTCAGGGTCGCGACGATGCCCGCCAGCGTCTCGCGCTCGAGCGCGTCGAGCGCCTGCAGCGGCCGGCGCACGCCCCCGGCCGGCAGGCCGGCGAGCGTGCAGCCGTGCTTGATCGACTGCACGAACTTGCCGCCTTCCAGGAAGTCCATCAGCGGCATCATCGCCGCCATGATGCGCCGGCCCTTGGCGAAGTCGCCCTCGACCACGCAGGCCTGGTAGAGCGCCACATGCTCGCGCGGGATGAAGTTGGAGCCCGCGCACACCCAGCTGCGCGCCCCCCAGGCGAAGAACTCCAGCGCCTGGTCGTCCCAGCCGCACGACAGCGCGATCTGCGGGCGCCGGCAGGCCAGGCGGTGCACCTGCCCCAGGTCGCCCGAGCTCTCCTTGATCGCCACGACATTGCGGCAGCCCGCGATCGCGTCGAAGTAGGCCTCGCCCATGGTCACGCCCATGCGCGCGGGGTAGTTGTAGAGCATGATCGGCAGGCCCGCGGCGGCGTCGACCGCCAGCGTGTGGGCGGCGTTCTCGGCCTCGGTCGGCAGCGCGTAGGGCGGCGAGCCGACCAGGATCGCGTCGGCGCCGATCTCGCGGGCCAGGCGGGCGTGCTCGACCGAGTCCTCGGTGCGGATCGCGCCGGTGCCGATGATCAGCGGCAGCCGGCCGGCCAGCACTTCGCGGGCCTTGCGCGCCAGCGTGAAGCGCTCCTCGGCGGTGTGGGCGTAGTACTCGCCGGTCGAGCCGCCGATGATGATGCCGTGCACCCGCGCCTCGACCAGCGACTCCAGGACGGTGGCGAACGCGTCCAGGTCGATGCGGCCCTGCGCGTCGAGCGGGGTGATCGCGGGGGTGTAGATGCCTTCGAATTGCATGGAGTGGCTCCAGAACAGGGGAAACGGGAAAACTGGAAAACGGGGGCGAGAGGCCGCGGGGCGGGGGCGGCCTCAGCTCTCGCGCCCGGCGCGGTGCTGGCCCCACATCAGGCTGAGGTTCACGCCCAGCGACAGGAAAGGCTGCGGGGGATTGCGGCTGGGGCCGGGCGTGGCCAGCAGGAAGTCGATCAGGTCGTTGCGCTCGCCGGCCAGCCAGTCGGCCAGCAGGTGGCCGGTGGCGGTGCCGCGGGTCACGCCCAGGCCGTTGCAGCACAGCGCGCCGAAGACGTTCGGACGCAGCGCGCCGAACTGCGACTGGTGGTTGCGTGCCATGCTGAGCGCGCCGCCCCAGGTGTAGTCGAAGCCCACATGCGCGAGCTGGGGGAAGCGGCGCAGGAAGGACACGCGGTGGCGCCGCACGAAGCGCTCGAGATGCTGGGGCCGGCTGCGCCCGTCCGGGTTGAAGCTGAAGCTGTTGCGCACCAGCAGACGCTGGTCGACGGTGCGCCGCAGCGTGGTGCCGAAGGGGTCGGCCGGAATCAGGCCCCAGCAGTCGCGCCCGCCCAGGCTCGCCTGCTCGGCCGGGGTGAGCGGCCGGGTGAGGCTGGCATAGGTGAAGACCGGCAGCATGCTGCCCGGCAGGAAGCCGAAGCTCATGCCGAAGGCGTTGTTGGTCAGCACCAGCCGCTCGGCGGTGATCTGGCCGCGGGCGTGGCGCAGCACCGTGTGCCGGTCGCCGTACTCCACCGCGGTGATGGGCGTGTTCTCGTGCAGCGTGACATTGGGCGGCAGGCTGTCGGCCAGGCCCTTGACCAGCGCGGCGGGCTGCACGAGCACGGTGCCCGGCGTGAACAGCGCCTGGCGGTAGAAGCCGGTGCCGATGTGGTCGGGCAGCGCCCGGCCGTCGATCATCTCGTAGGGCTGGCCGAGCTTGTCCAGGCCGCGCCGGTAGGCCTCCAGCACCGCGATGCCACGGTCCTCGACCGCCGCCTGGTACTTGCCGATCGCGCGCATCTGGCAGTCGATGCCGTGGCGCTCGACCAGCGTCTTCAGCAGCGACTGGCCCGACAGGTTGAGCTTGAGCACGGTGCGCGCGGTGGCGATATCGCCGATGTAGTCCTCGGCGCCGATGTCGTGCGGCAGGTCGATCGCGAAGCCGGCATTGCGCCCGGACGAGCCATAGCCCACCTCCTGCGCCTCGATCAGCACGATCTGCTGCTCGGGATGGTGCAGGGCCAGCTGCCGTGCGCAGGCCAGGCCGGTGAAGCCGGCGCCCACCACCACCCAGGGCGCGCGGCTCTGGCCGGAGTGCGCCGGGCGCGCCAGGCGGCGCGGGCTCAGGTGGAACCAGCCACAGGTGGCATCGTCGGCGGGCAGCGAGGTGACTGCAGGCATTTCAAATTCTTTTGTTAGACAAAATGTCTTTTGATCGGCGCAGAAAGGCCGTCACGGGCGGCCCGGCCCGACGCCGGTCAGGCCGCCCGCACCGGACTCACTTGGGCAGCCAGGCCTTGACCTTGTCCGGATTGGCCTCGACGAACTTCTTCGCGGCCGCCTCGTAGTTGTTGGAGGCCTGGCCCTCGTTCTGGATCAGCTCGATGTCCTTCAGGTCCATCTTGAAGTTCTTCAGGAAGGCATGGGCCTTGGGAAA
>JBJOPV010000153.1:0-8501 GCA_046050625.1 Pseudomonadota bacterium | reverse complement strand
TTCGTGCCTGTGCCGTCCTGTGTGGCGAAGTCGACGGTGGTTGGCTGGGTGGTGGTGCCGGTCAGCGTGACGGTGAAGGTGGCGGTGCCGGCGGCCTCGTTGACGACGACGTCGTCGATGGTCAGCTGCGGTTGGTCCGCCGTGTCGGTGATGGTGCCGGTGCCGGTGACGGGCGTGGTGTCGACGGCCGTGGCAGCCTTCAGCGTGAGGGTCTCGCTGCCCTCGTAGACGGTGTCGTCGATGGTGGGGATGCGCACCAGGAAGCTGGTGGTGCCGGCTGGCACGGAGACGACACCATCGGCGGGCACAGCGGAGTAGGTCTTGCCGCCGTCGACGGAATACTGCATCGGACCGGTGTCGGTACCGAGGGTGGCCGTTCCGCCGAGGGCCGTCAGCGTCACACTGGTGGTCTGGGTGGAGGCGTTGCTCAGCGTGACAGTGAAGTCGAGCGGCGAGCCTTCGGCCGCGACGGCATCGCTGATCTGGGCCACGTGGGGGCGATCGTCGGTCTCGCCCCGGGTGCCGTCGTCGCTGATGGTGGTGGTGACGCTGGCGGTGCCCAGCGCGGCATTGCTCGGGCTGTCGAGCACCACCGAGAAGGTTTCCTTGCCCTCGAAGACGGCGTCATCGATGACCGTGAGGGTCACGGTCTTGCTCGTCTCGCCGGGTGCGAAGGTCACGAGCTGCTGGTCGGCAGGAATCTGCGTGTAGTCGCTGCCGACCGTGGCCGTGCCGTCCTGGGCCGCCACCCGCACGGTGACGCTCTGGCTGCTGGGGTTCGACAGCGTGAGGGTGTAGGTGACGGTGCTGGCCTTTTCGCCCACCTCGGCCGGGCCGCTGATCGAGACGGTCGGTGTGCCGTCGTTGTCGGTGATGGTGCCGGTGCCCGTGGTCGGCGCGGTGTCGGCCGGGGCGCGCACGTCCAGCCGGATCGTCTCGGTCGGCTCGCTGATGGTGTCGTCCACCGTCGGCACCCGGACGATGAAGCCGCGGCTGCCCGCTGGCACGGTCACGGTGGTGCCAGTGATCGGGGTGAAGGTGACGCCCCCGTCGAAGGAGACCCACGGCGCGCCGGTGTCGGTGCCCAGCGTGGCGGTGCCGGAGCCCGGCGCGACCGAAATCACCTGCGGCGTGGCCGAGGCATGGCTCAGCACCACCTGGAAGTCGAGGTTGCCGCCCTCGGCGACGGTCGGGCTGGAGACGCTGCGCACATGCGGCGTGTCGTCGGTCGGGATGACTTCAGGGGGCACGCTGCCGCTGCCGTCATCGACGATGGTCACGGTGGTGACCGGCTTGCTCACGCTGGCGTTGACCGCATTGCTCAGCGCGAGCGTGAACGTCTCCGCCCCCTCGAAGACCTGGTCATCGACGATCGCAACGGTGAGCGTCTTGGTGGTCTCTCCGGGCGCGAAGGTGAGCGTACCGGTGAGCGCGCTGTAGTCCTGGCCGGCCAGCGCGGTGCCGGGTACGGTGCGGTAGTCGACGCTGATCGCCTGCTCGGAGGCGCGCGACAGCGTGATGGTGAAGGTGACGGTGCCGGTGCCCTCGTTGACGGTCTGGTCGGGCACGGGCTGGATGACCGGCAGGCCGAGCGTGATGTCGCCGATCGCGCCAAAGGGCACATAGGGATTGCTGCCGTCGAAGCTGTATTCGTACTCGGCCGGGGAGACCACCTCGGCGATGCGCGCGATGCGCAGACTGTCGCTGAGCGAGCCGTCCTCGCCGCCGCTGACACCGGCGGCGGGCGCCTCCAGCATCTCGCGCGCGGGCAGTCGCGCGTAGCGGCTGCCGTCGACCTCGAGCTGCACGATGCCGTTCTGCGAGGTCAGGATCACATGGCCCTTGCGCACCATGTCGCCGATCCTGAGCTCGCGCACCTCGCCGTCGGGCATGCGCACGATCGCCTCGCCCCAGATGCCGACCACCTTGCCCTCGGGCAGGCGCGCCGGCACGTAGTTCTGCTGCAGCGTCAGCTTCTGCAGGCTCTGCAGCAGGCTGGCCTGGGCGCTGAGCAGCGCGGACTTCGGGGACGCGGCGGGGACGGGGCTCGTAGCCATGGTGGGCCTCTCTGTTCGTCTTGGCGATTTCGCCAGAATAGTTCATTTCCGGTGGGCGCTAATGCGTGAAAAGCACCTTCATCCGTGATCGGCTTCACCGGAACAGGGTTCGTGAACAGGATAACGATTTGCGCGATCGCCGGGCAGGGGGCGCAGTGGACTGCAGGGGAATCTTGTGTTGCAGGCAGAAAAAAGCCCCTCGGTCGAGGGGCTTCGGGCGACAGCGTCGCAGGCCGGGCAGAGGGGTGTGGCGACCTCAGCGCTCGCGCAGCGCGTAGGCCTTGGCCTTGAGCACCGGCTTGAGCAGATAGGACAGCACCGTCTTCTTGCCGGTCAGGATGTCGACCTCGGCGGTCATGCCGGGAATGATCGGCTTGTCGTCGCCGAAGTTGGGCTGGCCGGTGCGCACCCGCACCACGTAGAAGGCGTTGCCCTTCTCGTCGACCTGGGTGTCGGGGCTGATGTTCTCGACCTTGGCCTCCAGGCCACCGTAGATCGAGAAGTCGTAGGCGGTGAACTTGACGGTGGCAGTCTGGTTCGGGGTGATGAAGGCGATGTCCTTGGGCAGCACCTTGGCCTCGAGCACCAGCGCGTCGTCCAGCGGCACGATCTCGACGATGTCCTTGCCTGGCTGCACCACGCCACCGACGGTGTTGGCCAGCAGGCGCTGCACCCGCCCGCGCACCGGCGACTTCACCTGTGCCTTGTCGACCTTGTCGGCCAGCGCGACCGCACCCTGGTTGAGCGCGTTGAGCTTGCCCAGCACCTCGGAGAGCTCGCGCCGGGCTTCGTTGCGGAAGGTCAGCTCGGTCTCGCGGGCCTTGCGCTGGGCCTCGCCGATGGCCGCCTGGGCGCGGCCGATCTGCGCAGCAGCCTGCTCGCCCTCACCCCGGAATCGGCTGATGTCGCGCTCCAGCCGCAGCACCTCGACCTCGGAGACGGCGCCCGAGGCCAGCAGCGGCCGGGTGCGCTTGAGCTCCTGGGTGGAGATGTCGATCGAGCGCTGCGCCGACGAGCGTCGGGCCTGGGCCTCGGAGACTTCCTGCTGGCGCTGTGCCGCCTGCTGCTGCACCACCGAGAGCATCGACTCCAGCTCGTAGACCTTGGACTGGTAGAGGTTGCGCTCTTCCTCGACGATGCGGCTTTCGTCAGGCGAGCCGTTGCCGGCCGGCGGGCGGAAGGCGATGCCCTCGGCCAACGCCTTCAGGCGCGTCTGCTTGACCTGCAGCGCGAAGGCCTGCGCGGCGCTCTCGTTGACGCCGGAGGTGGCTCGGGTCTCGTCGATCTTCAGCAGCAGCTGGCCGGCCTCGACCTGCTGGCCTTCTCGGACCAGGATCTCGGAGACCACGCCGCCGTCGAGCGACTGCACCACCTGCAGCTGGCGCGACGGGATGACCCGGCCGTCGCCCTTGGTGACCTCGTCGATCTCGGCGAAGGCCGCCCAGACGATCAGGCCGCAGACCACCGCCACCGCCGAGCGCACGATGCGCTGGGCCCGCGCGGTGCGCTGGCGCGACATCAGTCCGTCGGCCTCGCGCTCGAAGTCGGTCAGGCCGTCGGGCTGGCGGCCCTCATCGGCGACCGTGCGGCCGAGCAGGCGCCGGCTCAGCGGATCCAGGGCCACCCGGGTCTTCTCGAGCACGCCGATCAGGCCGCGCCCGCTCTTCATCAGTTTCTCGTTCATCTGCTGTGTCCGCCCGCGCTCAGGCGGCCCTCGCGATGCGGCCCGACTGCAGGGCCTCCAGGATGCGGTCGCGCGGACCGTCGGCGACGATGCGGCCCTGGTCGACGACGATCACGCGGTCGACCAGGGCCAGCATCGAGGTGCGGTGGGTCACCAGGACCACGGTGCGTCCTTGCGCGAACTCGGTCACCCGCTTCGTCACCTGCGCCTCGGTCGAGAAGTCCATCGCGCTGGTGGGCTCGTCGAGCAGCAGCAGCGGCGCGTTGTGCAGCACCGCGCGTGCCAGCCCGACGCTCTGGCGCTGGCCGCCCGAGAGCAGCTCGCCGCGCTCGCCCACCGGCATGTCGAAGCCCTTGGGATGGCGGTTGACGAAATCGAGCAGGCAGGCGGTCTCGGCCGCGGCCAGCACCGCGTTCTCGTCGGCGTGGGGCAGGCCCATCGTGATGTTCTCGCGCAGCGAGCCGTAGAACAGCGTCACGTCCTGCGAGACATAGCCCAGGTTGCGGCGCACGTCGGCCGGGTCGAGCTGGCGCAGGTCGATGCCGTCGAGCAGCACCGCGCCGCTGGTGGGCTGGTATAGGCCCAGCATCAGCTTCTGGATCGTGGTCTTGCCCGAGCCGACCCGCCCGATCAGCGCCACCCGCTCGCCGCGCGCGATCTTCAGGCTGACGCCGTCGAGCACCGGGTCGTCGCGGCCGGGATAGGCGAAGCGCACGTCGCGCAGCTCGATGTCGCCGCGGATCTCGCGCCGGTGCAGGAAGGCGGCACCCGGCTCGCGCTCGACCGGCTGCGCCATGATGCGGTCGAGCGACTCCAGCGCGGTGCGCGCGCCCTGGTACTGCATCAAGAGGCCGACGATCTGGCCGGCCGGCGCCAGCGCGCGGCTGGCCAGCGTGGTGCAGGCGATCAGCGCGCCCATCGTCAGCTCGCGCTGCGAGATCAGGTGGACGCCGATCAGGATCACGCTGAGCGAGACGATCTGGCTCAGCCACTGCGTGCCGTAGCTGGCGTGGCTGGAGAGCGCGCGCATGCGCACGTTGGTGCGCGCCAGGAAGAGATTGACCCGCTCCCAGCGCGCCTGGATCACGCCCTCGGCGGCCTGGGTCTTGATCGTCTCGATGCCGGTCAGCGCCTCCACCAGCGTGGCGTTGCGCTGCGCGCTGGCCTGGTAGGTCGATTCCGACAGCTCGTGCAGCCGATGCTGCAGGATGAAGCCGATCACCAGGATCAGCACGAAGGCCGCCACCACCGGCAGCACCATCCACGGCGAGATCCAGGCCATGACCGCCAGGAAGATCAGCGCGAAGGGCAGGTCGATCATCGCGGTGACGGTCGAGGAGGCGATGAAGTCGCGCACCGTCTCGAAGCCGCGCAGGTTGGCCGCGAAGGAGCCCACCGACTGCGGCCGGTGCTCCAGCCGCATGCCCAGCACCCGCTCCATCAGCGAGGACGAGAGCTGAACGTCGATGCGCGCGCTGGCCTCGTCGACGAAGTGGCTGCGCAGCGAGCGCATGTAGAGATCGGCCAGCAGCACCAGCAGCAGGCCCAGCGCCAGCACCCACAGCGTCTCGACCGCATGGTTGGGCACCACCCGGTCGTAGACGTTCATCGTGAAGATGGGGAAGGCCAGCGCGAACAGGTTGATCAGCAGCGCCGCCCACAGCACGTCGCGGTAAACGCCACGCTGGCTGGCGATGGCGCTCCAGAACCAGTGGCCGGAGCGGGTGCGGCGAACCTCGGGCGTGCGCTCGTCGAAGCGGAAGTGCGGGCGCACGAACAGCACCACGCCGCCATGGCGCCGCGCCAGATCCTTGCGCGGCATCACCACCGCGCCCTGGCCGGTCTCGGGCAGCAGCACGCGGGCGTCGCCGTCCTCGGTCCAGCCCAGCAGCACGCAGGCGCCGCTGCCGCGCAGGATCAGGATCGCCGGCAGCGTGGCGGTGTCGATGCGGTCGGCGCGCAGGCGCTGCAGCTTGGTCGACAGGCCGGCGCGCTGCGCGGCCCGCTCGGCCAGGGCCAGCGTCAGCCGGCCATTCTCCAGCGGCAGCCCGGCCGACAGCGCTGCGCGCGAGCTGGCCACGCCGTGCAGCCGGCAGACCTCGAGCAGGCAGTCGAGCAGCGGGTCGGGGTGGATCAGGTCCTCGCGAAGACGCTCGGTGGCGGGATCGCGGGGCACGGACAGCGGCGACGGAGCCGCCACCGGAGGCACGCCTGGCGTGCCGGGTCGATTCGGATTCATGGGCAAGGGATCAGTCCGGGCTCAGGCGATATCGGCGCAGTGCAGGCCGTATTGACCGCGCGCCTGGTCGGCGAAGAAGCGCTCCAGCGTCAGGCGCACCGTGCGGAAGGCGAGTTCGTCCCAGGGGATCTCGTCGTGGCGGAACAGCCGGGCCTCGATCGTTTCCGGGCCCGGATCGAAGCGGGTGTCGAGCAGCCGGGCACGGTAGAAGAAATGCACCTGGCCGACCCGCACCACGTTCAGCAGCGAGAACAGCTCCAGCAGCTCGATGCGGGCGCCGGCCTCCTCGTGCGTCTCGCGCAGTGCGCCTTCGGCCGCCGTCTCGCCCAGCTCCATGAAGCCGGCCGGCAGCGTCCAGAAGCCGTGGCGGGGCTCGATGTTGCGCCGGCACAGCAGCACGCTGTCCTGCCAGAACGGCACGGTGCCGACGACGTTGAGCGGGTTCTCGTAGTGGATGGTCGCGCAGGCGAGGCAGGTGGCGCGTTCGCGGTTGTCGTCCGCAGGCGTGCGGTAGTCGACCGGGGAGCCGCATTCGCGGCAGTGCTTGATACGGCGCGGCAGGAGCATCCGGCCAGTGTAGTGCGCCGTGCATGGCATGATCTGAAACAATGGACACGAACAACGAGGAGTCGTTCATGCCGCGGCGCGCCGCGCCGCTTCGCTGACCGAGGAGACCTGCAAGCCATGGACCTGTACAGCTACTTCCGTTCCTCCGCATCCTTTCGCGTGCGCATCGCGCTGGCCCTCAAGGGCCTGCCCCACGACTATCACGGCGTGCATCTGGTGCGCAACGAGCAGCTCGACGCGCCCTATGCCGCGATCTCGCCGCAGCGCCTGGTGCCGCTGCTGAAGGAGGGCGACGCGACGCTGTCGCAGTCGCTGGCCATCATCGAGTACCTCGACGAGACCCATCCCGAGCCGGCGCTGCTGCCGCATGACGCGCTCGGCCGCGCGCGGGTGCGCTCGCTGGCGCTGGACATCGCCTGCGAGATCCATCCGCTCAACAACCTGCGGGTGCTGCGCTACCTGGTCAAGGAGCTCGGCGCCAGCGAGGACGCCAAGAACGCCTGGTATCGCCACTGGGTCGAGAGCGGGCTGGAGGTGCTCGAGCGTCGTCTGGCCGCTGACGCCGCCACCGGCACCTTCTGCCACGGCGACACGCCGACGCTGGCCGACTGCGTGCTGGTGCCGCAGATCTTCAACGCACAGCGCTTCCATTGCCGCCTCGACCATGTGCCGACGGTGATGCGCGTCTTCGAGGCCTGCATGGTGCAGCCCGCCTTCCAGGCTGCCCAGCCCTCGTCCTGCCCCGATGCGGAGGCCTGAGCCGGTGCAGTCCCTGAGCGACGCGCCCTGGCCGGCCGACTGGCTGCGCCCGGCCTTCTCCAGCCCGCGCGTCGGCGCGGTGATGACCACCCGCGCCGGTGGCGTGAGCCGGGCGCCCTGGGACAGCATGAACCTGCGCGACGAGGTCAGTGACGATCCGCAGGCGGTGCGCCAGAACCGCACGCGACTGCATGCGGCGATTGGCCGATCGAGCGTGCTGCTGGCGCAGGTCCATGGCGCTGACGTCCTCACCCTGGAGCACCTCCCGCCGGGCGCCGAGCAGGCACTGTCGGCCGAGCGTGTCCGTGCCGACGGCTGCGCGACCGCCGCATCGGCGCGTGCCTGCGAGATCCAGGTCGCCGACTGCCTGCCGGTGCTGTTCGCCGACCGGCTGGGGCGGGCGGTCGGTGCCGCCCATGCCGGCTGGCGCGGGCTGGCCGCCGGCGTCCTGGAAGCCACGCTCGCGCGGGTGTGTCATCTGGCGGGCGCCGCACCGCACGAGATCGAGTGCTGGCTCGGGCCCTGCATCGGTCCGATGCATTTCGAGGTCGGCCCGGAGGTGGTGACCGCTTTTCTGGGGCCGCAGGCCGGCGAGCGCAGCGTCTTTCACCAGCCTTCGCCGGGCGGCCTGGGCCGCTCGATGCTGGATCTGGCCGCGCTGGGGCGCGAGCGCCTGCGCCGTGCCAGCGTGGCGGTGCTGAACGGCAACGACAGCAGCCTGTCGTGGTGCACGCGCAACGATCCAGCGCGTTATTTCTCCTATCGCCACAGTGCCTGCACCGGCCGCATGGCGGCCCTGATCTGGCTGGAGCGCCCGTTGACCTCGGGGACCGGGGCTTGACCCGGCCATTCGTGCGGAATTCCCTCGAAACTGTTGTTGTGAGCCGACTAAAAAACGGTACGACGGCGTGTCTTACGATTCTTTGCGCAGTGAATCGTTAGAACTTGTTTCGGGTTTTCCCGTGGTGCCACGGGTTTCCATTTGATGGGCATCAATGTCTTGAGCGCGGGCCCGTTCGGCCTGTTCCTGAAGGTGGCGCGCCCGGCGGCGCATCGGCGTGCCCATCAGATACATCACGATCGACAGCGGCAGCGCGCCATAGAGCAGGAAGGTGAAGATCGCACCGAGTATGGTGCCCTGCGGGTGCATCGCCTCGGCGGCGGCCATCATCAAGCTGACATAAAGCCACGCGAT
>JBJOPV010000152.1:0-8524 GCA_046050625.1 Pseudomonadota bacterium | reverse complement strand
GCGTGCTGGCCGGCGCCGACGACGGCCCGCCCCTGGCGCTGCTGGTGGGCGCGCGCATGGCGGTGCAGTGGCTGCTCGCGGCCGGGCCGGTGCTGCTGGCCGCGCCGCTGGTGGCGCTGCAGTTCGGGCTGGCCGGCGCGGCGCTGCCGGTGCTGCTGGTCTCGCTGGCCCTGGGCAGCGCGGTGCTGGTGGCGGTGGCCGGCGTGGCCGCGGCGCTCACCGCCGGGCTGCGCGGCGCGGCGCTGCTGGCGATGCTGATGGTGCTGCCGCTGGCGGTGCCGGCGCTGGTGTTCGGCACGATGGCGGTGCACGCCGCCCAGGCAGGCCGCCCGTTCGCCGCCGAGCTGCAGCTGCTCGGCGCGATGCTGGCCGCCGTGATGCTGGCCTGTCCGCCGCTGGGTGCGGCGGCGCTGCGCGCGGCCGCCGCCGAAGAATGAGGACCTGTGCGATGAACCTCTTTTACTTCGCCAGCCCCATGCGTCTGCATGCGCTGGCCGGCCGGCTGCTCGGGCCGCTGCGCGCGCTGGGGGCGCTGCTGCTGCTGCCGGGGCTGTGGCTGGGCTTCGTCGCCAGTCCGGCCGACGCGGTGCAGGGCGAGGGCTACCGGCTGATCTACCTGCATGTGCCGGCGGCCTGGATGAGCATGTTCGTCTACGCGCTGATGGCGCTGTGGGGCGGCGTCGGCCTGGTCTGGAACACCCGAAGCAGCTTCATGATGGCGCATGCGCTGGCGCCCTCGGGCGCGCTGATGGCGCTGCTCAGCCTGGTCACCGGCGCTTTCTGGGGCCAGCCGATGTGGGGCACCTGGTGGGTGTGGGACGCGCGGCTGGGCTCCTCGCTGCTGCTGTTCTTTCTCTATCTGGGCTATCTGGCGCTGCTGCAGGCGCACGAGGGTCGCGAGCGCGCCGACCGCGCCTGCGCGGTGCTCGCGCTGCTGGGCGCGCTGAACCTGCCGGTCATCTACTTCTCGGTGCGCTGGTGGAACACGCTGCACCAGGGCGCGACGATCGCGCCGGGCAAGGCGTCGATGGCGCCGTCGATGCTGGCGGCGCTGCTGCTGATGTGCGCGGCCGCCTGGGCCTGGACGGCGGCCAGCGCCTTCGCACGGGTGCGGCTGATCATCGCCGAGCGCCAGTCGCAGGCGCGCTGGCTGCAGGCCCATCCTGACGAGGCGGGAGCCCACGCATGAACGACACGATCTGGGGCGAGCTGCTCGCAGCGCTGCGGCCGTGGTGGCCGGACTGGGCCGCCTTCGTCGCGATGGGCCGCCACGGCGGCGTGGTCTGGCCGGCGGTGGCGATCTGCGCCGCGGCCCTGGCGCTGGAACAACTCGCGCTGGCGCGCCGCGCCCGTCGCGCGCACCGGCACGCTGACACGAACGACCTGCACGACGCAGAGGATCTCCGATGAAACCCCGTCACCGCCGTCTCGCGCTGGTCGCGGCCGCACTGCTGCTGGCCGGCACCGGCACCACGCTGGCCCTGCAGGCCTTCCGCAGCAACCTGGTCTTCTTCGTCACGCCGGCGCAGATCGCCGCCGGCCAGGCCGAGCGCGGCGCGCTGCTGCGCGTGGGCGGCTGGGTGCAGCCCGGCTCGGTCGAGCGCGATGCCGCCCGGGGCCTGAAGGTGCGCTTCGTGCTCGCCGACGGTTCGCACACGCTGCCGGTGGTCTTCGAGGGCGTGCTGCCCGACCTGTTCTCCGCCGGCCGCGGCGCCATCGCGCAGGGGCGCATCGACGCGTCGGGCACGCTGGTGGCCACCGAGGTGCTCGCCAAGCATGACGAGAACTACACGCCGCCGGGCGTGCACGCGCCGGACGCTGGCCAGGCGGGGACGCGATGAGCGGCGAGATCGGTCACCTGCTGCTGATGCTGGCCGCGGTCGCCGCGGCGGTGCAGATGCTCGCCGGGCTGCAGCCCCGGCCGCAGCCCCGGCTGGCCGCCACCGCGCTGGGCTGGCAGTTCGGCGGTCTGGTCGGTGCGCTGGTCGCTCTGGGCCGGGCCTTTCACGACAACGATTTCTCGCTGGCCTATGTCGCCGCGCACGGCCACACGACGATGCCGCGCTTGTACGCGGTCTCGGCGGTCTGGGGGGGCCACGAGGGCTCGATGCTGCTGTGGTGCGCCATCCTGGCGCTGTGGAGCGCGCTGGCCGGCGCGCGGCTTAGGCGCTCGGACGATGCGGCCGCCCGGACGCATGCGACCCGCACGCTGGGCGTGCTGGGCGCGGTGTCGCTGGCGATGTGCGGGTATGTGCTGCTGACCTCCAACCCCTTCGTGCGACTGCTGCCGGCCGCGCCGGAAGGTCGCGGCCTCAACCCGATGCTGCAGGATCCCGGCCTGGTGCTGCACCCGCCGCTGCTCTATCTGGGCTATGTCGGCACCGCGCTGCCCTTCGCCGCCACGCTGGCCGCACTGGCCTGGGGCGAGCCGGCAGGCCTGGCGCGGCGGCTGCGCCCGTTCACCGCCGCGGCGCTGGCCTGCCTGTCGCTGGGCATCGCGCTGGGCTCCTGGTGGGCCTACTACGAGCTGGGCTGGGGCGGCTGGTGGTTCTGGGATCCGGTCGAGAACGCCTCGCTGATGCCCTGGCTGGTGCTGGCCGCGCTGCTGCACCTGCAGACGGCGCAGGATCTGCGTGGCCGCTTCGTGCAGGCCGCCGCCTGGCTGTCGATCGGTGGCTTCGTGCTGGCCTTGCTGGGCATCTTCCTGGTGCGCTCCGGCGTGCTGACCTCGGTGCACGCCTTCGCGTCCGACCCGCGCCGGGGCAGCACCTTGCTGGCCCTGATCGCGCTGACGCTGGCGGTGTCGCTGCTGCTGGGCTTCAAGGGCATGCACCGGCTCGGCGGCGGCCCGGCCCGCACGGGCGCACGCTCGCCGCTGTCGCGGGAAGGGGCGCTGGCCGCCGGCGCGCTGCTGCTGGGGGTGGCCTGCGCCAGCGTGCTGCTGGGCACGCTCTATCCGCTGGTGATCGACGCGCTTGGCCTGGGCAAGCTGTCGGTGGGGGCGCCCTATTTCGACGCAGTGATGGCGCCGCTGCTGCTGCCTGCGCTGCTGCTGCTGATTCCCGCCACACGTCTGCGCTGGGGCCGCGACGAGGGCGCGGCGCTGTGGCACCGGCTGCGTCCGGTGGTGCTGGTGATGGGGCCGGCAGCAGTGGCGCTGCCATTGCTGCTCGATGCCGGCTTCGCACGGATCAGCTGGGGAGCTGCACTGACGCTGTGGCTGGCGCTCGGCATTCTGGTCGCGACGCTGCAGGCCCTGCACGAGCGCTGCGGCGGCCGCTGGCGGCGGCTTGATGCCAGCGGCGCCGGCATGGGGCTGGCGCATCTGGGCGTGGCGCTGTTCGCCTGCGGCGTGGCGATGGTCAACGCCTACGGCATCGAGCGCGACGTGCGTCTGGCACCGGGCCAGAGCCATCGCATCGCTGGCTGCGGCCTGGTGTTCGATGTCAGCGGTACCGCCAGCGGTCCGAACTACCGAGCGCTGACCGCGCGCTTCACGCTGAACTGCCCCGACCAGGCCCCGGTGGTGCTGAACGCCGAGAAACGCGCCTACGACGGCTCGGCGATGCCGATGACCGAGTCGGCGATCGACTGGGGCCTGACTCGCGACATCTATGTCGCGCTGGGCGAGCAGGTCGGCAGTGGCACACAGGCCGCCTGGAGTCTGCGGGTGCAGTACCGGCCCTTCATCCGCTGGATCTGGATCGGTGTGGCGCTGATGGGTGCCGGCGCGCTGCTGGCCGGCGCCTCGCGCCGGCTGCACCGGCACCGGGCAACCGCCCGCCGCCCCCTCCCTGCCCAAGCCCTCGAGGAGCGCACCGCATGAATGCCCCCGTTTCCCCTGTTGACGGTCGTCCATCGGGTCGCCCTCGCCTGCTGCCCTGGCTGGCGGGCCTCGGCGCGCTTGCGCTGCTGGGCGTGCTGGCCATCGGATTGACCCGCGATCCGCACGAGCTGCCCTCGACCCGCATCGGCAAGCCCTGGCCGGCGGTGGCGCTGCCGGTGCTGGGCGATGCGGCCGCCGCGCCGGTCGGCGCGGCGCAGTGGCGCGGGCGCGCGCGCATCGTCAACCTCTGGGCGTCCTGGTGCGGCACCTGCCGCGAGGAGCATCCGGCGCTGATGTCGCTGGCGGCGACGCTGCGCGCGCAGGGCCGCGCCGACCAGCTCGTCGGCCTGAACTACAAGGACCGCGCCAGCGACGCCGGCGACTGGCTGGCGCGGCTGGGCAATCCGTTCGCGATGTCGCTGGTCGATGCCGACGGCCGCATGGCCATCGAGCTGGGCGTCTACGGCGCGCCCGAGACCTTCGTGATCGACGCGCAGGGCGTGATCCTGCACCGCCACGTCGGCGCGCTCACGCCCGAGATCATCGCCCGCGAGCTGCTGCCGCGCCTGGGGAGCGGCTCGTGAGCGCGCGCCGCGCCTGCGCCGCGCTGCTGCTGGGGCTGAGCGCTGCGATGGCCTCGGCCGCCCGGGTGGCCCCCGAGGTCGATGCCGACCGCCTGCACGCGCTGACCGCCGAGCTGCGCTGCCTGGTCTGTCAGAACGAGTCGCTGGCCGACTCGAACGCGCCGCTGGCGCTCGACCTCAAGCGCGAGATCGCGCAGCGCGTCGCCGCCGGCGACAGCGACGCGCAGATCATCGATTTCCTGGTCGAGCGCTACGGCGACTTCGTCACCTACCGGCCGCCGCTGCGCGCCGGCACGCTGCTGCTGTGGCTGGGGCCGCCGGCGCTGCTGCTCGCCGGTGGCGCGCTGCTGTGGCGGCGCCTGCGCGAATCGCAAGGAGCGAGCTCATGAACCCCCTTCTGCCGCCCGACTGGCTGCTGCCTTTCCTGGGCGGGGCGACCGCGCTGGCGGCGCTGCTGGGCGCCAGCCTGGCGGCCGCCAGCGGCCGGGACGCCGGCCAGGGGCCGCGCCGCCGCACCTGGGCGGCGCTGGTGCCTGGCCTGGGCGCACCGCTGACCCTGCTTGCGCTCTATGTCGCGCTGGGCCACCCGGTCGCGCTCGATCCAGCCCGACGCACGCCCGACAGCGCCGACGCGGTCGAGTCGATGATCGAGCGCCTGGCCACGCGGCTGGAGCGCGATGGCAGCGATGTCGATGGCTGGCTGATGCTGGCGCGCTCGCTGAAGGTCACCGGCCGCCATGCACAGGCCGCTGCGGCCTACGAAAAAGCCTCGACGCGCGCGATGCAGGATGCCGATCTGCTGGCCGACTGGATCGAGGCGCGCATCCTCGCCGACAACCACCGCTTCGACGCGCGCTCGCGCGAGCTGCTGGCGCACGCCATGTCCCTGGCGCCAGAACATCCCGCTGTGCTGATGATGCGCATACTGGCCGCGCTCGACCGGCACGACGCGGACGCGGCCCGCCAGGGTCTGAAGCGGCTGTCGGTGCAATACGCCCCGGGCAGTGCCGACCGCCAGGCCCTCGACGAGGCCCTGCGCCGGCTCGACGCCGGCGAGGATCCACGCACCGCGCCGCGTGACGCCAGCGCTCCCCAGGAGATCCGATGAATCCCGAGCCCCACGACACCCGGCGTGGTTTCCTGCGCCGCCTGGCCGATCCAGGTCGGCGTCGGCCTGAGCCGGCCGGTCGGCCGGCAGCACCGCTGCAGCTGCAGCTGCAGCTGCACATCGGCCCGGCCTGTCTGATGCATCAGCGCATCGAATGCCGCCTGTGCGCCGAGGCCTGCGACACCCGCGCAGTGCGGGTCGTGCCTGCGCTGGGCGGCATCATGCAGTTGCGCCTGGATCTGTCGGTCTGCACGGGTTGCGGCGACTGCCTGGCCGGCTGTCCGGTCGGTGCGGCGACACTGGCGCCACCCCCTTCACCCGCTTGCCCTTCACCGAGCCTCCCGTGAGCGATGACACCGCCCTGATCGACATGTGCGACGCCCTGATCCACACCCGCCAGCACACCGGCCCGAAGCATCTGGAGGCGCCCGGGCCGGACGAGGCCGAACTGGAGGCGCTGTTTGCCGCCGCCGCCGCCGCGCCCGATCACCACCAGCTGCGCCCCTGGCGCTTCCTGGTGCTGGGCGAGGCGGCGCGCCAGCGCCTGTCCGAAGTCTTCGTCGAGGCGCTGCGCCAGCGTGATCCGCAGGCGCAGCCCGAGCAGCTCGAGGATGCGCGGATCAAGGCCTTTCGCGGGCCGGTGCTGATCCTGGCGATCGCCGACCTGCGGGCCGACGATCCGGAAGTTCCCGCCTTCGAGCGGGTGTTCTCGCTGGGCTGCGCGGTGCAGAACCTGCTGCTGGCGGCGCGGGCACGCGGCTTCGGCAGCGGCCTGTCGAGCGGGCGGGCGCTGCACACGCCGCTGATGCATCAGGCCTTTGGCCTGGCCGAGGGCGAGCAGCCGGTGTGCTTCATCAGCCTGGGCACACCGCGGCGCAGCCGGCCGATCCGGCCGCGTCCGGCGGTGGCGGATTTCGTTCGAGGGATCGCTGAGCCATAAGCTCACCCGTCAAAGCGGCCCGCAAGCGCACTCAGAGTGCGAACTCGGCCCAGAGAGGAAAGTGATCCGAGACGCGGTGTGAGAGCGCCAGCCGGGTCATCTTCTGGTCGGTGTAGAGGAAGGGCGTGAAGTCGATGTGACCGGCCTGGCGCAGGCGTGCGTGCATCTGCTGCTGGCCCGTGCTGTCCTTGAACCAGGCGATCTGGTCGTAGAAGGCGCCCTGGTCGGGCTTGTCGGGGTTGGAAAAGAGGGTGCGGGGCACCTTGTTGAGCGCATCCGGCACCGTCAGGCCGGTGGAGGTGAAAGCCTGCCAGAGCTGATCGCCCTGGCGATCGATGTTGAAGTCGCCCAGGACGATGAGGTTCTGCGACCAGTCGCTGGTCTGGTCGGCCCAGTCGCGCATCCAGCGGGCGATGGCCTTGAGCTCAGGGGTGCGCTCGGTGCTGGAGCTGCCATACAGCACATGCAGGGTCACGAGGATGAAGGTGGTGGCGCCGGCGCGGAAGCTGACGGCGTAGGGCGTGCGGGCGAACTGGCGCTGCAGGGCATCGGGGCCGACCTGCTGGAGCCACTCCTGGGGCACGACCAGCTCGCAGGCCAGGCCGGAGGGCTTGAGGCGGGTGGTGTCGTAGAGGAAGGCCATGCGCTCGTCGTTGCCCGAGGCGCCCTGGGTGACGTCGGTCATCAGGAAGGCCCAGTCATCGCCAAGCCAGCGCAGCAGGTCGCGCAGCGCGCGCAGGTCACCCTTGACCTCCTGGAGGGCGATCACGTCGAAGCGGCGGATGATCTCGCCGATGGCCAGCAGGGCGCGCAGGTCGCGTTTCGGGGAGGCCTTGGCGGGGGCGGTCCATTCGCGGGTGAGGGAGGCGAAGGCGCGCAGGTTCCAGGTGGCGATCAGCAGGTTCTGGCCGGGCAGGCGTTTGGGCACGCGCTGGTCGAGATGGGCGCACAAGGCGGCGATGTCGCGGGCGACGGCAGGCGGGGGCGAGTCGGTGATGTCGGGCATGGGCAGTGGACCGGTTCAGGATCTGCAGATTTATCAGAAACGGCCGACGAAACCTATGCCTGACGCACGTCGGACAGAGGGCTTATCACGTTGATCGGGGCTGCGCCGTGCGTTTTCCAGGGTACGCCACCCCTGGCGGCCATCGCCCTGAGCCCAATGCCGAGGGGACATCTTTCGATGATTTCATGACGTCATGATCATGATAAGTTTCATTATCATGATCGGTGTTTTTTGAGACAAACCGGATCCATCGAGATCCGGCTGGATCAGAAAAACCCGTCCAATCAAGCACTTGTGCAGGCCAAACCCGTCACCGACCCTTCCCCGCACCTCACCTGAAGCCGTAGGGATGAAGCGGCCTGCATCGCCCCTCAGGCGGCCGAGATCGTCTCCACCTCGAAACCGACCACATTGCGCTCGGCCCGGCCGAACTCGATGCCGACGAGGTGGATCGGCTCGCCCCGCGCCCGGTACTTGTCCGCGTAGCCGCGGTCCTTGATCTGCCGCAGCGCCTCGCCCGTCGCCTGGCGGTCGACGACCTTGAACTCGAACAGGAACACCCGCCCGGCGTGCAGCACCGCCATGTCGATGCGTCCATGGCTGGTAGCGTCTTCCACCCGCACGTCGAGCCCCAGCGCCGCGAAGTGGCTGTAGAAGACGCTGGCGTAGTGGCCCTCGAAGCCGGCGAGCGGGTTGCTGCGATACCAGTCGCTCGGGATGCTGGCGAACAGTGCGCGGATCAAACCCTCCAGCCCGAGCCAGTCGACTTCGCGCAGGCTCTGGCGCATCTTCACCGCGGTGGTGGCGATCTGCCGCGCGGGCACGCCGTACGCCGGCAGCAGCGCGCGGTTGAGCGCCATCTCGACCTCATGGTTCGGATAGCCCAGCGTGTAGATCGGCGGCTCCTGCGGCGTGGCCGGCGTGGCGGACCGAATCGTCAGGTAGCCCGCCTGGAACAGCAGCGCCTCGGGCTCGATGAGGTCGACATCGAAGCTCGACAGGAGCGAGAAGTCGCTCTGCATCCGGGTCAGGTCCGGCGAGAAGATCCGGTTCTCGGCCA
>JBJOPV010000151.1:0-8570 GCA_046050625.1 Pseudomonadota bacterium | reverse complement strand
CGGTCACGAAGGCATGACGCCCGCCGTTGGAGCAGCCGCTGAAGTAGGCGCGATCCGCCGGTCGGCCGTAGCCGGCCGCGACCAGCGCCTTGGCCATCGGCGTGAGCTTGGCCACGGCCTGATAGCCGTAGTCGAGGCGCGCCTGCGGGTCCAGACCGAACAGCGGCAGCTGCTTCACGTCATGCCCGGCGTCCGAGCTGATCACCGCGAAGCCCTGCTGCAGCGCGTTGGTCAGGCCGCCGCGGCCGCCGACCGGCCCGGTGGCGGGCACCAGCAGGCCGTCCAGGCCGCCGTTGGCCTGGTAGAGGAAGCGGCCGTTCCAGGTCTGCGGCAGCCGCATCTCGAAGCCGATCGCGTAGCGCTGGCCGTCGACCGGGCTGGTGCGCTCGTGCATCACGCCGGTGATCCGGCAGTGCGCGCCCACCGGCTGCCCGGCGATCTTCAGCGCGTCGGCGGCGACCGGCTCGGCGGCGGTGAGGCGGGTGTGCTCGAAGCGGAAGCCGGCGGCCAGCTCGGCGCACTGCTGCAGCGCGCCGGGTCGGGCCGCGGCCATCGGGGTGACGGGTGCCGCCGGGCCGGCTGCACCGGGCAGGCCGGCGCACCCGCTCAGCAGCGCGGTGGCCAGTGCCAGAGCAAGCGGACGCAGGGGCGAGACAGCAGGACTCATCGCTGTGACCTAACAGTTGTTTGGTTATTGGTGGCGCGACTGTAGGCAGGGACGGGAAACGCTTCCATGCGCACAAACCCGCAGAGCGGGTCTGCCTAGAATCGCGCTCCATGCCTGATCCCGATCTGCCCCTGGCCGCGCTGGCCGATGCCGCCCCCGAGCCGTCCGCGCGCAAGCAGCATCTGCTGCAGGCGGCCGCGCGCGTCTTCGACGCGCGTGGCTTCAAGGCCGCCACGCTGCGCCAGATCGCCGAGGAGGCCGGCATCCTGGCGGGCTCCGTCTATCACCATGTCGAGTCGAAGGAGGCGCTCTACCTGGAGGTGCACCGCACCGGCTACCTGCGCATGCAGGCGGTGGTCGAGCGCGCGCTGGTCGGCGTCGAGGGGCCGTGGCCGCGGCTGCAGGCCGCGCTGGCGGCGCATCTGCAGGAGATGCTTGGCGGGGACCCGATCGCCCGCGTCACCGGCCAAGGGCTGATGGAGCCGCGCGACGGCCCGGTGCATGCAGTGCTGGCGCCGCTGCGGCGCCAGTACGAGGCGCTGTGGGCGCAGCTGGTCGAGGCGCTGCCGCTGCCGGCCGATCTCGACCGCCGGGTGCTGCGGCTCAATCTGCTGGTGGCGCTCAACGGCACCCGGCTCTGGTACCGGCCCGAGGGCGGGCTGAGCCCGGCCGCGCTGGCGCGCCAGTGGGTGCGGATGCTGGGCGGTGACGCTCAGCCGTGGATGTAGCGCCCGAACACCTCGCCGAAGTCGCGCCGGGTGTGGCGCACATGCACCGCCTCGTTGAGGTTGTCGAGCAGCGCGTTGAACTGGTCCGGCAGGTCGCGCGGCAGGCCGACCTGGCCGATCCGGTACATCGACGACATCGCGCCGAGCACCTTGAAGGCGTTGCTGCGGCCGTCCTCGTCGCGGGCCTGCAGCCGGCCGATGGCGGTCAGCGCCTTGTAGACATCCTTGAGCTGCTCGAGGAACTGCTTGCGCACGTCGATGCTGAACACCGTGCCGCCGATCGAGAACTTCAGCTCCACGTCCATGTCGATGGTGCCGGCGGTCTCGATGGTGACGCGCTCGATGCGCGCGTCGGCGTAGTCATGGCGCCGGATGGTGCGCTTGGAGGACACCGCCGAGTCGCCATCGACATGGATCAGCGCCAGGTTGGTGAAGCAGTACTCGTCCTTGCGCGACTTGATCAGGAAGAAGATCTTCTCCCCGTCCTCGTGGAAGAGGTAGTCGTCGGCATCGACGCTGCCGTAGTCCTTGGGCTGGATGATGGTGCCGATGTCGCTCAGGCCGAGGGCTTCGGAGGCGAGTTTCTTGAACATGCGGCGGAACTCCTGCAGGTGGGTGGATGAACCGCCGCCAGCATAGGGCTGATCAGCGGATGCGCATCCCCGGCTGCGCCCCCGCGAACGGCTCCAGCACGAAGATCCCCGGATGCTTCTTCTCGTCGGCGTCGCTGGCGGCCAGCACCATGCCTTCGCTGATGCCGAACTTCATCTTGCGCGGCGCCAGATTGGCCACCATCACGGTCAGCTTGCCTTCCAGATCCTCGGGTTTGTAGCTGGATGCGATGCCGGAGAAGACGTTGCGGGTGCGGCCTTCGCCCGCGTCCAGTGTCAGGCGCAGCAGCTTGGTCGAGCCGTCCACCGTCTCGGCCTTGACGATCTTCGCCACGCGCAGGTCGACCTTGGTGAAGTCGTCGATCTTGATCTCGGGGGCGATCTCCTCGCCGCCGGGGATGACCTTCTCCGGCTCCGGCACCGCGAAGAGTTCTTCGAGCAGCTTCGGATCGACGCGCTGCATCAGGTGCTGATAGCTGCCGATGGCGTGCGCGCCCAGCGCGCGCTCGGCATCCGCGAAGTCCAGCGGCGCCACCTGCAGGAAGGCCTCGACCTGGGCGGCCAGCGCCGGCAGCACCGGCTTGAGGTAGATGGTCAGCAGGCGGAAGGCCTCGATGCAGACGGTGCAGACGTCCTGCAGCACCGCGTCCTGGCCGGCCTGCTTGGCGATCTCCCAGGGCTTGTTCTGGTCGACGTACTCGTTGACGCGGTCGGCCAGCGCCATGATCTCGCGCAGCACCTTGGCCAGCTCGCGCGCCTCGTACAGGCCCGTCACCGTGTCGCGGTGCGCGCGCAGCGTGTCGAGCAGAGCACGGCCCTCGACACCGACATCGCCACTCAGCCGGCCGCCGAAGCGCTTGGCGATGAAACCGGCGGCGCGGCTGGCGATGTTGACGTACTTGCCGATCAGATCGGCGTTGACGCGCGCGGTGAAGTCGTCGCGGTTGAAGTCGACGTCCTCGACATGCGCGTTGAGCTTGGCGGCGATGTAGTAGCGCAGCCACTCGGGGTTCATGCCCAGCGACAGGTACTTGAGCGGATCCAGGCCGGTGCCGCGGCTCTTGCTCATCTTCTCGCCGTTGTTGACGGTCATGAAGCCGTGCACGAAGACGTTGTCGGGCGTCTTGCGGCCCGAGAAGTGCAGCGTCGCCGGCCAGAACAGCGTGTGGAAGTAGGTGATGTCCTTGCCGATGAAGTGGTACTGCTCGATCTCGGGCGAGGCCATGAACTCGGTGAAGCTGCGGGTGTCGCCGTACTTCGCGGCCGGGCCGCCCTTGTCGAACCAGTTCTTCAGCGAGGCGAGGTAGCCGATCGGCGCGTCCAGCCAGACGTAGAAATACTTGCCCGGCGCGTCCGGGATCTCGATGCCGAAGTAGGGCGCGTCACGGCTGATGTCCCAGTCGCCCAGGCCGCCCTGGCCCTCTTCATCCTTGGTGAACCATTCCTTGATCTTGTTGAGCACCTCGGGCTGAAGCTTGCCCGGCTCGGTGGTCCAGTTCTGCAGGAACTCCACGCAGCGCGGGTCCGACAGCTTGAAGAAGTAGTGGTCGCTGGTCTTGAGCACCGGCGTGGCGCCCGACAGCGCCGAGTACGGGCTCTTCAGCTCGGTCGGGCTGTAGACGGCGCCGCAGGATTCGCAGGAGTCGCCGTACTGGTCCTTGGCGCCGCACTTCGGGCACTCGCCCTTGATGAAGCGGTCGGGCAGGAACATGCCCTTCTCGGGGTCGAAGAACTGCTCGATGGTGCGGACCTCGATCAGGCCGTTGTCGCGCAGGCCGCGGTAGATGTCCTGCGCCAGCTCGTGGTTTTCGGCGCCGTCGGTCGAGTGCCAGTTGTCGAAGCTGATGTGGAAGCCGTCGAGGTATTCCTTGCGGCCGGCGGCGATGTCGGCGACGAACTGCTGCGGCGTCTTGCCGGCCTTCTCGGCGGCGATCATGATCGGCGCCCCATGCGCGTCGTCGGCGCCGACGAAGTGGACCTGGTGCCCTCGCATGCGCTGGAACCGCACCCAGATGTCGGCCTGGATGTACTCCATGATGTGGCCGATGTGGAACTTGCCGTTGGCGTAGGGCAGGGCGGTGGTGACGAAGAGCTGGCGGGTCATGGTGGCGGTCCGGGGGGCGCTCGTGGCGGAGAAAACCTTTGATTCTAGGCCTGCCGCCCCTGATATCGTTGTCGCATGACGACCCCGATCCTCCCGCCCGACCCGGTGCTGACGCTCACCCGGCTGGGCCTGCGGCTGCCGGTGGCGCCGGGCCAGTCGCTGCTGGAGGCCGCGCGCGTCGCCGGCATCCGGCTGCGCAGTTCCTGCCGCAATGGCACCTGCCGGGCCTGCCTGTGCCGGGTCACGGCCGGCGAGGCGCACCTGCGCTACCGTATCGACTGGCCGGGCCTGAGCCTGGAGGAGCGCACCGAGGGCGGCTGGACGCTGCCCTGCGTCGCGCTGGCCGATGGCGACGTGGCCATCGACGCCACCCTGGACCCGCGCACCGGCCCGCGCTGAAGTCCGAGACGACGGCCGATCTGCCCGGTCATCGGCCGATTTCACGGCGCCTCCCGAAGGTCCAATCGGGCCGGTCGCGGGAAGGTGTCGATGGCAGTGCGGAGTCGATCAGGCGGGAGGGTGGGGGCCGGCGCTCAGGGGCGGGCGGCCGGGCCGTGGCCGCCGCTGCGGCGCGTCTCGGTCCTGTTGCTGCTGTTGCTGCTGTCGCTGATGTCTCTGGCAGGGCTGCTGTGGCCGCTGCCGGCCCGCGCGCAGCCTGCGGCCTCGCCGACCGAGCCGCAGATGCGCGTGCTGGAGGATGCCTCCAGTGCGCTCGCGGTCTCGCAGGTGCTGGGCGCGCCGGGCTGGCAGGCGCTGCCGACCGGCGCGCCCAATCTGGGCTACTCCGATGCGGTCTGGTGGTTCGACCTGCGCTGGGTGCCGCCACCCGGTGGTGGGCGCTGGAGCCATCTGGAGCTGGCCTATCCGGTGCTGGACCAGGTCGAGATCTGGCTGTTCGATCGTGACGGGGCCGAGCGCGGCCACTGGCGGCTGGGCGACAAGCAGCCCTTTGGTCAGCGGCCGGTGCCGCATCGCCATTTCATCGTGCCGCTGCCGCGCACCGCACCCGGCCAGGAAGCGGTGCGGGCCCTGGTGCGCGTGCACACCAGCAGCGCGGTGCAGCTGCCGGCGCGGCTGTGGACCGAGCAGGCCTTCCTGGCCGGCGAGCAGCTCGACCAGCTGGTGCAGGGCCTCTACCTGGGCGTGATGCTGGGCATGCTCGCCTACAACTTCTTCCTGTGGCGGGTGATGCGCGAGCGCGTCTACCTCTGGTATGTGCTGTGGGTGGCGGCGATCGCCAGCTTCCAGGCCTCGATCGGCGGGCTGGCCTTCCAGCATCTGTGGCCCGCGGCGACGCAGTGGAACGACCGCGCGATCGTGGTCTTTCTGGCGCTGGCGGTCACCAGCGCCTCCTTCTTCATGATCGATTTCCTGGCGCTGGTGCGCCGGGGCGGCTGGATGCTGAGGTGGCCTCAGGCCACCGCCTGGCTGTGCCTGCTGGCGCTGCTGTCGGCCTTCGTGCTGCCCTATCCGATGGCGATCCGGCTGGCGATCGGCTGTGCGGTGATGGCGATGTGCAGTGCACTGGCGGTGTCGGCGCTGCGCGGCCGCGAGGGCTTTGCGCCGGCGCGCATCTTCCTGCTGGCCTGGTTCCTGGTGCTGGCCGGCGGCCTGGTGCTGGCCGCCAGCAAGTTCGGGCTGCTGCCGCGCAATGCGCTGACCGAGCACGCCACCCAGGTCGGCACCGCGTTGGAGGTGATCCTGCTGTCGCTGTCGCTGGCCGGGCGGCTGCAGCACGAGCGCCGGCTGCGCGAGCGGGCCCAGGCCGAGGCGATGGCCACCCAGCGCCGCGCCAACGAGCGCCTGGAGCAGCGGGTGGCCGAGCGCACCCACGATCTCGAGCAGCTCAACCGGCGCCTGGAGCAGGCCAGCCGCACCGATGTGCTGACGGGCGTGGCCAACCGGCGTCATTTCGACGAGTGCCATGCCAGTGCGGTGCAGCGTGCGATCGCGCGCGGGCAGCCTCTGGGCGTGCTGCTGCTCGATCTCGACCATTTCAAGCGCATCAACGACACGCTGGGCCACCCGGCCGGCGACGACTGCCTGCGCGGGGTGGCGCAGCGCGTGGCGATGCTGCTGTCTGGCCCGGAGGGCGGTGACGTCCTGCTGGCGCGCTACGGCGGCGAGGAGTTCATCGCGTTGCTGCCCGATCTGCACGCGCAGCAGGCGCAGGCGCTGGCCGAGCGCATCCGCCTGGTGATCGCCGAGCAGCCGGTCGACAGCGTGGCCGGCCCGGTGGCGGTGACCGCCAGTCTGGGTTTGTGCTGCCGGGTGCCGCAGGACGCCGCCGACGGCAGCGCGATGCTGCGCGAGGCCGACGAGGCCCTCTACCAGGCCAAGCGCAGCGGGAGAAATCGCGTGGCGATAGACTTGCGCACCGCCGCCGCGGGCGCGCCGTGAGCCGCGTCCGCCCCTTTCCTCGACGTCTCTCCCGAAGACCTCCCGTCATGTCCCTGAACGAGAACACCGTCCGCGCCGCGATCCAGACCGTGATCGATCCCAACACCGGCAAGGACTTCGTCTCCGGCAAGCAGTTGCGCAACCTGAAGGTCGACGGCAGCGACGTTGCCTTCGATGTCGAGCTGGGCTACCCGGCCCGCAGCCAGGTCGACGGCCTGCGCCGCGCGCTGATCGACGCGGTGCGCACGCTGCCCGGCGTGGGCAACGTCAGCGCCAACGTGAGCTGGAAGGTCACCACGCATGCGGTGCAGCGCGGCGTGCAGCTGCTGCCGGGCGTGAAGAACATCGTGGCGGTCGCCTCGGGCAAGGGCGGCGTCGGCAAAAGCACGACCGCGGTCAACCTGGCGCTGGCGCTGGCGGCCGAAGGCGCCACCGTGGGCATCGTGGATGCCGACATCTACGGCCCGAGCCAGCCGACGATGCTGGGCATCTCTGGTGCGCGTCCCGAGAGCTACGACGGCAAGACGATGGAGCCGCTGATCGGCCACGGCATCCAGGTGATGTCGATCGGCTTCCTGGTCGACAACGACCAGGCCATGATCTGGCGCGGCCCGATGGCCACCCAGGCGCTGGAGCAGCTGCTGCGCCAGACCAACTGGAAGGACCTCGACTACCTGATCGTCGACATGCCCCCGGGCACCGGCGACATCCAGCTGACGCTGGCGCAGAAGGTGCCGGTCACCGGTGCGGTCATCGTCACCACGCCGCAGGACATCGCGCTGCTCGACGCGAAGAAGGGCCTGAAGATGTTCGAGAAGGTCAGCGTGCCGATTCTGGGCATCGTCGAGAACATGGCGGTCTACTGCTGCCCGAACTGCGGCCACACCGAGCACATCTTCGGCGCCGACGGCGGCAAGCGCATGGCCGAGGAGTACGACCTGGCCCATCTGGGCAGCCTGCCGCTGAACCTGTCGATCCGCCAGCAGGCCGATGCCGGCTGCCCGACGGTGGTGGCCGAGCCCGACGGCGAGATCGCTGCGCTGTACCGCTCGGTGGCGCGTGGCATCGCGATCCGCATCGCCGACAAGGCCAAGGATTACTCGTCGAAGTTCCCGACGATCACCGTCTCGAAGTCGACCTGAGCCCGTCCTGGCCGAAGCCGGATGCGCTCACAGCGGCCGGGTCGGCACCACCCGGATGCGGTGCCAGAAGGCGCGGTCGATGATGGCCATCACGCACGGGCGCATCTGCTGTGTCTGCACATCATCCAGCGCGCGCTTGCGCACCGGCCAGTACAGCACGCCGCCGCTGAGGCGCATCACCTGCGCGGGCGACTCCAGCCGCACGGCCTCGGCCTGGCGGCTCTGCATGTCGACGGCGAAGACGATCACCCGCTCACGGCTCCAGCGCACCTTGCGGCCGAGCGCGGCCACCTCGCCCTGCTGCTCGAGGGTGTCCGCCCACTCGGCCGGCGAATCAATGCCGATCAGGCGCTGCTGGCGCCCGGGCAGCGGACAATGCATGTGGCTGCGGGTCGCGTGGACCCGCAGCAGCGTCGCGCCGCGGCTGCCGTTGCCACTGCCGCCGATGCGTTCAGGCTCCGCCGTGTTTGCGTTGGGCGGGGCGGCGGGTGCTGCGCGGACCGCCCCGGCGAGCAGTCCGACGGTGGCCATGACCAGCACCACGATCATGCGCTGCAGGCGCCGGCGCCCGCCAGGGCGGTGACGGTGCGGCGCCGGGGTGAGGACAGGGTCAGGCGGTTTCATGGGCTCCCGGTTCTTTCGATTTGGTCGCCGACTATAGCGTCGGGATACATCCTGGCGTCGGGACTGACCCTCAGCGCCAAGCCGGCCCTCAGAATCGCGCCATGAACCTGCTTGACGCGATGCGCTACCTCAGCGCGCTGGTGCAGGCGCGCCACTTCGGCCGCGCTGCCGAGGCCTGCCACATCACCCAGCCGGCGCTGTCGAACGCGATCCGCGCGCTCGAGCAGGAGTTCGGCGTGACCATCGTGCGCCGCGGCCGCCAGTACGAGGGCCTGACGCCCGAGGGCGAGCGGG
>JBJOPV010000150.1:0-8598 GCA_046050625.1 Pseudomonadota bacterium | reverse complement strand
CTCGGTCGACAAGGTCGGCCAGGGCAGCGCCTCGGTGGGCAGCGCCGGTCAGACGATGCGCGAGATCGTCGCCAGCGTCGAGAGCGTCTCGACGCTGATCGGCAGCATCAAGGTCGCCTCCGGCGAGCAGAGCAGCGGCATCGACCAGATCAATCTGTCGGTGTCGCAGCTCGACCAGATGACGCAGCAGAACGCCGCGCTGGTCGAGCAGAGCGCAGCCGCCGCCGAAAGCCTGCAGGACGAGGCGGCGCGGCTGCACGCGCGGGTCGAGCGCTTCCGGGTCTGATCGGTGCCGGCGCGCTTCAGCGCAGCGCCTCGCGCAGCCACTCGACGAAGGCGGCGCATTCCCAGCGCTTGAGCGTGCCGGGCTTCCAGCAGATGAAGTGGCTGTGCGGCGAGCGCACCGCCTGCCGCGACAGCCGCACCACCCGGCCGCTCTCCAGCCAGGCCGCGCCCAGCTTGAGCCGCTGCAGCGACACGCCGAAGCCGCTGGCCGCGGCGTCGAACACCAGGCCGACATCGTTGAACTGCGCGCCCGCATCCGGCTCCGGCCGATCGATGCCGCAATGGCGGAACCAGGTGCCCCAGGGCTCGAGCGGGCTGCGGATCAGCCGCGCCGCCCGCACCTGATCCAGCGTGTCGAAGCCGTCGAAGGGACCGGCCTCGCGCAGGTAGTCCGGGCTGCAGACCGGGGTGACGTCGTCATCGAGAATGCGCAGCTCCTCGACATCGGCATAGCCGCCGGCACCGAAGCGGATCTCCAGGTCGGCTTCCTCGGCCTTGACGTCGAGCAGCGGGATCGACACCTGCATCGACAGCTCGATGTCCGGACAGAGCGTGCGAAACAGCGCCAGCCGCGGCAGCAGCATCTGGCGCGAGAAGGTCGGCGGCACCGCCAGCCGCAGCCGGGTCATGCGCTTGTCTTGCACGGCCTGGCCGGGCAGCTGGCGCAGCGCCTGCAGGCCGATGCGCACCTGCGCGAGGTAGTGCGCGCCCTCGGTGGTCAGGCCGAAGTCCTGGCGGCTGAACAGCTTCAGCCCGACCAGCGCCTCGAGCTGGCGCAGCCGGTGGCTGACCGCGCTGGGCGTGACGCTGAGCTCATCGGCCGCCAGCGTGGCGCTGCGCAGGCGCGCCACGGCCTCGAAGGTCAGCAGGCACTGGATGGGCGGAATGCGGGCGGGCGAGAGCGACATGGCGCCGATTGTGACGGCGGCACGCCGTGTGGCGAGAATCCTTGCACTGCACGGGCGCGGGCGGCCTTGGCTACGCTCGGGGCCTGTCCGTCATGCGCTCACGCGAAGGAATCCCGCCGATGAACACCCCCGCCTCCACCGAAACCGCCCTCCTTGCCGGCGGCTGCTTCTGGGGCATGCAGGAGCTGATCCGCCATCTGCCCGGCGTCGTCTCGACCCGGGTGGGCTACAGCGGCGGCGACGTGCCCCACGCCACCTACCGCCATCACGGCACGCATGCCGAGGCCGTCGAGATCGTCTTCGACCCGTCGCACCTGAGCTATCGTGCGCTGCTGGCCTTCTTCTTCCAGATCCACGATCCGACCACGCCCGACCGCCAGGGCAATGACCGCGGCCCGTCCTACCGCTCGGGCATCTACTGGCTGAGCGAGGCGCAGCGCCAGACCGCCGAGCGCACGATCGCCGAGGTGAGCGCCTCCGGCCGCTGGCCCGGTCCGGTGGTGACCGAGCTGAAGGCCGCCGGTCCCTTCTGGCAGGCCGAGCCGGAGCATCAGGACTATCTGCAGCACTATCCGGACGGCTACACCTGCCACTGGGTGAGGCCGAACTGGCGCCTGCCGCAGCCGGGCCAGTCCGAGCCGGCGCCGCTGATCGACTGGCGCGAGGTGCTGCGCCGCGCCCGCGGGGGCCATGTCGACGCGCCGCGCCGCGTCGAGCGCGAGCCGGCCTTCTGGCAGGCGCGGCTGACGCCCGAGCAGTACTTCGTCACCCGCCGCAAGGGCACCGAGCGGCCGTTCAGCTCGTCGATGTGCGCCCTGTTCACGCCCGGGCGCTACCACTGCGCCTGCTGCGGCACGCCGCTGTTCGACGCCGGCGAGAAGTTCGACAGCGGCACCGGCTGGCCGTCCTTCACCCAGCCGGTCGACGGCCGGGCGGTGGCCTATCACGGCGACGAGTCGCACGGCATGGTGCGCGTCGAGGTCACCTGTGCGGTCTGCGATGCGCACCTCGGTCATGTCTTCCCGGACGGCCCGCGGCCCTCGGGGCTGCGCTACTGCATCAACGCGCTGTCGCTGGAGAAGGACGGGCAGGGCGTGGCCGGCGCCTGAGGCCCGCGCCCGGTGCTCATTCCTGCGGCATCGCCTCGCCGTCCTTGAGGCGCAGCCAGCCGCGTGCGATGCGGTAGATCGCCCAGATGCCGAGCAGGAACATGCCCAGCGGCAGCGTCGCGAAGCCGACCAGCAGCGGCATCAGCGGCACCGACAGCAGCACCACCACCAGCGTCCAGGCCAGCGCGATCCAGAAGGTGCGGATCACCCAGTCGACATGCGAGGCCATCCAGGTGCCGCGCACCTTGTCGCGGTGGATGTAGCTCAGCACCACCGCGATGATCGACGGCCAGCCGAACAGGAAGGAGCCGACCACGCTGGCCGCGCCGAAGGCCCCCAGGCCGAGGCCGAAGGCATGCAGCGCGTAGATGATGTGCAGCGTGCGGCGCTGGCCTTCGGGGTGGTCGTCGACGATGATGACGCTCATGGACGGGGCTCCTGCGTGTGACTTTCGACCCATTCTGCGGCAGATTCCGCCGGATGGGTCAGGCGGGGCGGGGCAGCAGCGGCTCGATGTGGCGGGCCAGCGATTCCGGCGTGTCGGTCGGCGCGAAGCGGCGCACGACGCGGTGTTCGGCGTCGAGCAGGAACTTGGTGAAGTTCCACTTGATCGCCTCGGTGCCGAGCAGGCCGGGCGCGGCCCGCTTCAGGTGGCGGTACAGCGCATGCGTGCCCGGCCCGTTGACCTCGATCTTGGCGAACATCGGGAAGCTCACGTCGTGCGAGAGCCGGCAGAACGAGGCGATCTCGGCCGCGTCGCCCGGCTCCTGCTGCCCGAACTGGTTGCACGGGAAGCCCAGCACCGCGAAGCCGTGCGCCTGCCAGCGCCGGTGCAGCGCCTCCAGCCCGTCGTACTGCGGCGTGAAGCCGCAGCGGCTGGCGACGTTGACGATCAGCAGCGCCTGGCCGGCGAAGTCGCCCAGGGCGGCGGCGCGACCGTCGAGCCGCTGCAGCGGCACGGCGTCGATGTCGGAGGAATCGAGAGAGGTGCTGGAGGCGGACATGGCAGGGCAGGGTCGGGTGGACGGGGTCGGAATCATCGCCCGGTCTGCACCTCCCTGCCGGCCGTGGGGCAGCGCTCAGCCCGCCGACGGCGCCGCCAGGCTGGCCGGCAGCGGCGGGGGCTGATCGACCGCGCTGTCGGGCTCGGCCTGTGGCGCGCCCGCCTGCAGCGACAGCGGCAGCACGCCGGCCCAGGTCGGCCAGGCGAGGTCCTCGTCGTCGTCCTTCGGGCCGCCGGTGCGCACCTTGGCCGAGGCCTCGGCCAGCGACAGCCGCAGCACCGTGGTGGCGCCCATCTCCTTGTCGGTCATCGGCCGCAGCGTGGCCCAGCGGCCCGGCGAGACGCGATCGGTGAAGGTCGCCAGCGCGGTGGCCTTGTGTGCCGGATCGGTCACGAGCTCGAAGCGGCCGTAGACCACCACCGAGCGGAAGTTCATCGAGTGGTGGAAGGCCGAGCGCGCCAGCACCAGGCCGTCGAGCAGGGCCAGGCTGACGCAGCACTCGGCCTCGGTCAGCGCCTTGAGCATGCGCGAGGCCTTGGCGCCGTGGATGTAGAGGTGATCGCCCTCGCGCCAGACGGCGGTCGGGATGCTGTGCACGCCGCCGTCGAGCGTGAAGGCGACATGGGCGATCCAGGCGGCGTCGACGATCGCCGCGAGGGTCTCGGCGTCGTAGCGGGCGCGCTCGGGCAGGCGGCGCACGCGGGTGCGTTCGGACGGGGCAGCATTCGGGGTGGCCATTGGTGGGGGCTCCAGCAGGAGCGGATGTCGGTTCGGAATGGCACGATAGGCGACCGGTGGCCCCATGACGAGATCCACCACGATTCCTTTGCATGGAGCCACCGATGTCCACCAACCTGTCTGCACTGTCGGATGTGCCCGATCTGGCCTGGCCGCCGGGCCTGTCGCGCCAGCGCGCGCTGCATGAGCATCTGCGCGGCCTGATCCTGCGCGGGGTGCTGCGAGCGGGCGCGCGGCTGCCGGCCAGCCGGACGCTGGCGGCCTCGCTGGGCGTGGCACGCAACACCGTGCTGCATGCCTACGCGCAGCTGCAGGCCGAGGGCTATCTGCGGGCCGACCGCCACGGCACCCGGGTCGCGGCGCTGCCGGTGGCCGGCGTGGCGCAGCCTGCGGAGGCGACTGGCCCTGGACTGTCGCGCCGTGCCGCGCAGGCGCTGGACGAGGCCGGGCGCGGCGCGGCCGATCTGTCGCTGCTGCCGCTGGCGCTGGGCGTGCCGGATCTGGCGTCCTTTCCGCTGCGGGCCTGGCGCGCCAGCCTGGACCGTGCCTGGCGCCAGGCGGGTGCGCGCCAGCTCGGCTACGCGCCGCCGGGCGGTGAGCCGGCGCTGCGCGTGGCGCTGGCGAGTGGGCTGTCCGCGCGCAGCGGCATCGCGCTGGCGCCTGAGCAGGTGGTGGTGACGCCCGGCACGCAGGGCGCGCTCGATCTGTGCGCGCGGCTGCTGGCCGATGCCGGCGACACCGCCTGGATCGAGGACCCCGGCTACGGCGGCGCGCGCACCGCCTTCGCGCTGGCCGGTCTGCGGGTGCATCCGGTGCCGGTCGACGCCGACGGGCTGGCGCCGTCCGAGGCGGACTGGACGCAGCACCCGCCGCGGCTGATCTTCGTGACGCCCGCGCACCAGTTCCCGACCGGCGCGGTCATGCCGCTGGCGCGCCGGCTGGCGCTGCTCGAGCGCGCTCGCGCCGTCGGTGCCTGGATCGTCGAGGACGACTACGAGAGCGAGTTCCGCCGTGCCGGGGTACCCGTGCCGGCGCTGGCCGCGCTGCAGCCGCAGGCGCCGGTGGTGCACGCGCTGACCTTCTCGAAGACGCTGCTGCCGACGCTGCGTCTGGGGGCGCTGGTCGTGCCGATGGCGCTGGCCGCCGACTTCGCCCGTGCTGCAGGCCGGCTGACCCGCCCCGGGCAGGGCATCGAGCAGCGCGCGCTGGCCGACTTCATCGAGCGCGGTGGCCACACCGTGCATCTGCGCCGCATGCGTGCGCTCTACGCCGCGCGCCGCGACGTGCTGCGCGCGGCGCTGCAGCACCATCTGCTGGCGCATGTGCCGCAGGCGGCAATTCACGGCGGCGACGCCGGCCTGCACCTGCTGCTGGCCTGGTCGGGCGCGCCGGACGAGGCTGGCGTGGCTGCCCGCGCGCAGGCCCTGGGCGTGTCCGTGCAGCCGCTGGGCCGCTTCCGGATGGCGCCAGCCGCTGCTGGAGGGATGTCGACGCAGGGTCTGGTGCTGGGTTACGGCGCCACGCCGGAGGCGCTGATCGACGGGGCGGTCGAGCGGCTGGCCCGGGCCTTCTCCACTGCTGGCGCTGCCGTATAGTCCCGGCCCCATGACGACGTGTCCGGAGCGCCGAATGACGAAGACGGTTGGGGTTCTCCTGTTCGCCCTGTTCGCTCTGCCTGGGGCCCGTGCGGCCGAGGCCACCGTGGCCGTGGCCGCCAACTTCACCGGGCCGATGACGCGCATCGCGCCGGCGTTCGAGCAGGCCTCCGGCCACCGTGTTGTGCTCGCCCATGGCGCGGTGGGCAAGTTCTACACGCAGATCCGCAACGGCGCGCCCTTCGACGTGCTGGTGTCCTCCGATGACGAGACCCCGGCGCGGCTGGAACAGGAGGGCCTGGCACAGCCGCAGACCCGCTACACCTACGCGATCGGTCGCCTGGTGCTGTGGAGCACCCGGCCTGGCGTGGTCGACGAGCAGGGCGAGGTGCTGCGGCGCGGCGACTTCGCTCGCCTGGCCATCGCCCATCCGAAGGTGGCGCCCTACGGCGCGGCGGCGGTCGAGGTGATGGCGCGCCTGGGCGTGCAGGCCACGCTGGCGCCGAAGATCGTGCGCGGCGACAGCATCACGCAGGCCTGGCAGTTCGTGGCCACCGGCAATGCCGAGCTGGGTTTCGTCGCGCTCTCGCAGGTCTGGAAGGACGGCCAGTTCGTGGCAGGAGGCTCGCAGTGGCTGGTGCCGGCCACGCTGCATGCGCCGCTGCGCCAGGATGTGGTGCTGCTGAGCCGCGGCCAGGGCAACCCCGCCGCCGAGGCCTTCGTCGCTTATCTGAAGTCGGATGCCGCGCGCCGGATCATTCGCGCCTACGGCTACGAGTTCTGAGCCTGACTGAGCCTGAGCCGGGAGGGCGCAAGGATGCTGGGAGGCGATGATCTGCAGGCGCTGGGGCTGACGCTGCGCCTGGCCGCGATCGTGACGGCGCTGCTGCTGCTGCTCGGCACGCCGCTGGCCTGGTGGCTGGCACGCACCCGCTCGGCCTGGAAGGGGCCGGTCGCCGCGCTGGTGGCGCTGCCGCTGGTGCTGCCGCCGACGGTGCTGGGCTTCTACCTGCTGCTGGCGATGGGGCCGGCCGGGCCGGTGGGGCAGTTCATGCGCGGGCTGGGCCTCGGGCCGCTGCCCTTTACCTTCGAGGGGCTGGTGATCGCGTCGGTGTTCTACTCGCTGCCCTTCATGGTGCAGCCGCTGCAGAGCGCCTTCGAGGCGATCGGCGAGCGCCCGCTGGAGGTGGCCGCGACGCTGCGGGCCTCGCCGCTGGACGCCTTCTTCACCGTGGTCGTGCCGCTGGCCGCGCCGGGCTTCCTGACCGCCTCGGTCCTGACCTTCGCGCACACGGTGGGCGAGTTCGGTGTGGTGCTGATGATCGGCGGCAACCTGCCGGGCGAGACCCGGGTGGTCTCGGTGCAGATCTACGACCATGTCGAGGCGATGGAATATGTGCAGGCGCATCGCCTGTCGGCGGCGCTGGTGGCGTTCTCCTTCCTGGTGCTGCTGGCGATGCAGCTCTGGCGCCCGGGCACGAAGCAGCGGGGCTGAAGGTGCCACGGCCGATGACGATGATCGAAGCCCGGTTCCGGGTCGACTGGCCGGGTTTCTCGCTCGATGTCGACCTGCGGCTGCCTGGGCGCGGGTTCACGGTGCTGTCCGGCCCCTCCGGGTCGGGCAAGACCACGCTGCTGCGCTGCGTGGCAGGGCTGGAGCGTGCGCCGCAGGGCCGACTGGTGGTCGACGGCGAGGTCTGGCAAGACGGGGCGCAGGGGCTGCCGGTGCACCGTCGGCCGATCGGCTATGTCTTCCAGGAGGCCAGCCTGTTCGATCACCTGAGCGTGCTGGGCAATCTGCGCTATGGCCTGAAGCGGCTGGGCTCGGGCGCCGATCCGGCGCGGCTGGATCAGGCGGTCGCGCTGCTGGGCATCGCGCACCTGCTCGAGCGTCGCCCGGGGCGGCTGTCGGGGGGCGAACGCCAGCGCGTCGGCATCGCCCGGGCGCTGGCGCTGAGCCCGCGCCTGCTGTTGATGGACGAACCGCTGTCGGCGCTGGATGCCGCGCGTCGGCAGGAGATCCTGCCCTACCTGGAGCGGCTGCGCGAGGAGCTCGACCTCCCGGTGCTCTATGTCACCCATGCCCCGGACGAGGTGGCGCGGCTGGCCGACCACCTGGTGGCGCTCGAGGCGGGGCGGGTGCTGGCGCACGGGCCGCTGCGGGAGCTGCTGGTGCGGCTCGACCTGCCGCTGCGCCTGGGCGATCAGGCCGGTGCGGTGCTCGACGCGCAGATCGGCGAGATCGACACCCGCTGGCATCTGGCGCGTGCCGACTTCGACGGCGGCAGCCTGTGGGCACGCGATCCCGGCCTGCCCCCCGGCCGGCGGGTGCGGGTGCGGGTGCTGGCGCGCGATGTCAGCCTGGCCGCGCAGCCGGGGGCCAGCAGCATCCAGAACCAGCTGCCCGGCATGGTCGAGGCGGTGGGCGTGGACGAGCACCCCGCGCTGACGCTGGTGCAGGTGCGCGTGGGCACGGCGCTGCTGCTGGCGCGGCTGACCCGGCGCTCGGCCGATCAGCTCGGCGTGACGCCGGGGCAGCGGCTGTGGGTGCAGATCAAGTCGGTGGCGCTGCTGGAGACGCGCTGATCCTCACCGCGCCGGACACCGCGTACGCGCGAGCGCCTGGCTTGTAACCAAGTTACATAAATGACGGAATAAGGGTTGCGACGGACAGGGTTCACACCGAGTTCCAGTCGAATCAACGCAAACGAACGCAAACGATGGCGCAAAACCGGAATCGGTTGCGTTGGCGTGATTACGCACATTTGTGGTGCATTTCAAGGTTCAAAATCCAGGGTTTTCACCAGTGTGGTCGGCATGTAAGGAAATTACATTTCTGCCGTGGCGTGACACGCCTCGCCTTCACCACCACGCGAATCAGACGGAGACAGCCCATGTCCAATTCCTTCAAGCAGATCGCGGCCGGCATCGCCCTGGCCTTCGGCTCGGTCGCCGGCGC
>JBJOPV010000149.1:0-8690 GCA_046050625.1 Pseudomonadota bacterium | reverse complement strand
GGCGCGGAAGGTGTCGATGCGCAGCTCGGCCGGGTTGAGCGTGACCTCCTCGGCCTCGTCCGGCTCGGGCAGCACCGCCACCGTGCAGGCGCTGGTGTGGATGCGCCCCTGCGTCTCTGTGGCCGGCACGCGCTGCACGCGGTGGCCGCCGGACTCGAACTTCATGGCCTCAAAGACCGCGTCGCCGGCCAGCCGCACGACGACTTCCTTGTAGCCGCCGAGGTCGGATTCGCTGGCCGACAGGATCTCGGCCTGCCAGCCCTGGCGCTCGGCGTGGCGCAGGTACATGCGCAGCAGGTCGGCGGCAAACAGCGCCGACTCGTCGCCGCCGGTGCCGGCGCGGATCTCCAGGAAGGCGTTGCGGTCGTCGTCGGGGTCGCACGGCAGCAGGGCGGTCTGCAGCTCGGCGTCGAGCCGGGCGATGTCGGCCTCGGCGGCGGCGATCTCCTCGCGCGCCATCTCGGCCAGGTCGGCCTCGCCCAGCATCGCGCGGGCGTCCTGCAGGTCGCGCTCGCGCTGCTGCAGCCGCGTCCAGCGCCCGGTCAGCTCGGACACGCGCGCGTGGTCGCGGGTGAGGGTGCGCAGCCGGCCGATGTCGGCGGTGACCTGCGGGTCGGCCAGGGCGGCGTCAAGTTCGGCGAGGCGCAGGATCTGGCGGTCGAGCTGCTGGCGCAGGAAAGGCGTCATCGGGTCGGGTTCTCGCCGCGCAGGAACAGCCGCGTGACCGCGTCGATCATCTGCGCGCGTTGCTGGGGGTCGGCGTTGTGGAGTTCGGCCATCGCGCCGTGCAGCATCTTCTGGGTCAGGCCGCGCGCCAGCGCCTCCAGCGCCTCTTCGGGCGAGTCGCCGCGGGCCAGCAGCTTGCGCGCGCGGGCCAGCTCCAGCTGGCGCCACTGCTCGGCCTGCGCGTTGAGCGCGCGGATCAGCGGCACGGTGGCGCGCTGGTCGAGCCAGTGCACGAAGTTCTGCACGCCCGACTCGATGATGGCCTCGGCCTGCGCGACCGCGGCCTGGCGCTTCTCGCCGGCGGTCTGCACCACCGCCGACAGGTCGTCGACGGTGTAGAGGTAGACGTCGTCGAGCTGGCCGACCTCGGGCTCGATGTCGCGCGGCACGGCCAGGTCGACCATGAAGATCGGGCGGCGCCGGCGCGCCTTCAGCGCGCGCTCGACCGCCCCGAGGCCGATCAGCGGCAGTGCGCTGGCGGTGCACGACACCACCGCGTCGAACTCGTGCAGCCGCGCGGGCAGATCGGCCAGGCGCATCACCTCGGCGCCGAACTGCGCGGCGAGCCGCTCGCCGCGCTCGAGCGTGCGGTTGGCGATGGTGATGTGGCGCGGCGCCTTGGCGGCGAAGTGGGTCGCGGCCAGCTC
The DNA here is from genome assembly GCA_046050625.1 of Pseudomonadota bacterium. Lineage (GTDB taxonomy): Bacteria > Pseudomonadota > Gammaproteobacteria > Burkholderiales > Burkholderiaceae_C > Sphaerotilus. Next base: position 7,317 of record JBJOPV010000149.1, on the reverse strand, counting down.
GATCATCTCGCCGGCGCCGACGAAGAGGATGCGGATGCGGCTCAGGTCCTCGAAGAGCTGGCCGGCCAGCCGCACCGCAGCCGCGGCCATGCTGATCGAGTGCGCACCGATCTCGGTGGCGGTGCGCACTTCCTTGGCGACCGAGAAGGAGCGCTGGAAGAGCTGATGCAGCGTGGTGCCCAGCATGCCGGCGGCGTCGGCCTCGCGCACCGCCTGCTTCATCTGGCCGAGGATCTGCGCCTCGCCGAGCACCATCGAGTCCAGCCCGGAGGCGACGCGGAAGGCGTGGCGCGCGGCTTCCTGGCGCTCCAGGACATGGGTGTGGCGCAGCAGCTCGTCGGCACTGACGCCGCCGTGGGCCGCCAGCCATTCCAGGGTCGGGCGCACCAGGGCGCGACCACCTTGCGGCGCGGGCGCGGCAATGTAGAGCTCGGTGCGGTTGCAGGTCGACAGCAGCGCCGCCTCCGGGGTGGCGCGCGACAGGCCAGAGCGCAGGCCGTGCAGCGCCGTCGGAATCTGTTCCAGCGTGAACGCGAACCGGCCGCGCAGGTCGACCGGCGCGGTGTGATGGTTCAGGCTGAGGGCGAAGACGCTCATCGCCCGATTGTAAGATCCTTGACCGAGCCGCTCATCTTGATGAGGCTCATGTTTCCTCTTGATGAACTTCCCCGGAGGTCCTGAAGATGGGCCCGATCGACGCCTTGTGGCACGTGTGCAATTTCCTGCTGCCGGCGCTGGTGACCGCGCTGCTGACGACTGCGGCCTGCCGCGTGCTGTGGCGCCGAGCGCTCGGCGGCCTGCCCTGGCGGGCGCTGCTGCGCCCGGCCCTGATCGCGGCGCTGCTGGCGCAGACGGGCGCGCTGGTGCTGGAGGGCCGCGACGGCAGCATGCTTGGCCATGCGGCGCTGGTGCTGGCGGTGGCGCTGGCGCTGTGGTGGCGGGCCTTCGGGCCGGGCGCGTCGAGCGGCGACACACTTCCGCCCCCCGCCTGAGGGGGCACGCGGTCAGGCCGGCGCGGATGCGCCGCTGCACAGCGGGTGGGTCTGCCACGGATCACGGTCCGCGTCGCCGAAGGTGCGCAGCATGAAGTTCCAGAAGGCGCGGGTGCGCGCCGGCACATGCTTGCGCGAGGGCATGGTCATCCACAGTCCCAGGCTCAGCGCGTGCCAGCCCGGCAGCACCCGCTCGAGTGCGCCGCGGCGCAGCGCATCCTCCACCACCAGCGAGGTCAGGCCGGCGATGCCCAGACCGGCCAGCGCCGCCGCGTAGAGCGTGTCGGTGTGCGCGGTGGCCAGCAGCGGCCGGCGCGGCGTGGGCACCCGCACCGAGCGCTGGTCGCCGTCATGGCGGAAGCTGACGTCGCGCTGCAGCATCGAGGTGGGCGGCAGCAGCATCTGATGCTGCTCGAGCGCGAGCGGATCGGCGGGTCGGCCGGCGCGGGCCAGATAGGCCGGCGAGGCGCACAGGATGACCTCGCTGCGTGCGAACTGGCGAGCGACGAAATCGCCCTCGGGCGGATCGCGCAGCGCCAGGATGGCGATGTCATGCTGCTCGTCGATGCTGGCCAGATCGACCGTCGAGGTCAGCGACAGCGTGATGCGCGGATGCTCGGCATGAAAGGCCGGCAGATGGCGGGCGAGCTGATGGCTGGCGAAGGCCGAGGGCACCATCACCCGCAGATGGCCGTGCGGCTCCTCGCTGGCGGCCTGCACCAGCGATTCGGCCTCGTCCACGTCGGCCAGGATGGCGCGCACCCGCTCCAGATAGCGCTCGCCCACGCCGGTCAGCGCCAGGCTGCGGGTGGTGCGCTGGATGAGGCGCGCGCCCAGGTGGTCCTCGAGCTCGGCCACCAGCCGGGTGACGACCGCCGGCGCCAGGTCAAGCGCCCGGGCGGCGCCGGCGAAGCTGCCCTCGTCGATGACGCGGGCGAAGACGCGCATCGCGCGCAACTGATCCATGAGTGCACTCCCTAGACATCGTGAAGCCGCTGCCGGTCGTCGAGTCGCAGGGCGCCGACGGCCAGCAGTTCGGCCAGCAGTTCCTGGAACCACTCGCCCGGCGAGCCGCCGAAGCCGGATCGGCTGCGGGTCGACTCGAAAAGAGGCGTGGTCTCGGCCCAGGAACGGGCCGCATCGAGAGCCTGTTGCTGCTCTTCCATCAAGTGATATTTCAGCAGAACCTTGCCGGCATGACGGGCATGCAGTGCCGGATTCGCGACAAAACGGGACAGTCGTGTGTCGGCACGCTGCAGTGCGGCCGCCACGTCGTCGAACGGCGCGCCGTGACCGGGAATGACGCGTGTCGGCGCGATGCGCTTGATCAGTGCCAGCGTCTCGGCCACCCGGTCGAAGGCGTCGATGCCGTCGAGCTCCGGGAACACGACGCCGAAGCCGTTCTGCCACAGCGCATCGGCCGAGATCAGCACGCCGTCGGTCGCATCGAACAGCATCAGCGCGTCCGGATCGTGTCCGGGTGCGGCCAGCACCTCCCAGGGCCGCGTGCCCACGGTCAGCCGCTCGCCGGCGGCCAGCGCCCCTGCAGCCCCGAAGCGCGGGCAGCGCTGCCCGGTCGCTCGATAGCCCAGCCGGTCTTCATCCCAGTCCAGGACCGCCGGCAGCGGGCCCGCAGGGACCAGGATGCGTGAACTGAAGGTGGCGCCGACGCTTGCATTTCCGCCGCAGTGGTCCGAGTGCAGATGGGTGTTGACGATCAGCCGCAGCGGCTCGCCCCGCAGGGCATGACGCAGCAGGGCCAGGGTCTGCCCGGCGTGGTTGCAGTGGCCGGTGTCGACCAGCACCGCACCCTCGCCGGGCTGACCGTGCAGCACGATGTTGTTGGCGGACAGCCAGCCGCGCTCGAGCACGGTCGGGGTGCCGGGCGCGGCCGGGGGCAGGGGGGTGGGATCTGGGTTCATGGCAGTCATGGCGCTACATTCATCGCAGGGGAGGAAAGCACAATGAAGTCTGTGCTGCTGATTGATGACCATGTCATGTTCCGGGAGGGGCTGGGCCTGCTGCTGGGCCAGCGTCTCGGCCCGGTCCGCCTGCTCGAGGCTGGATCCTTGCATCTGGGCATGAGGCTGCTGGCGACGCAGGCCCGGCCGGTCGATCTGGTCCTGCTCGACCTGGAGCTGCGCGACAGCCGCGGGCTGGCCACCTTCGAGCGCCTGCGCCAGGCCTGTCCGCAGCTGCCGGTGCTGGTGCTGTCGGGTTCGGTCGATGACATTCCGGCGGTCGAGCTGATCGAGCGCGGCGCCGCCGGCTTCGTGCCGAAGTCGCTCGGCGTCGACGCGCTGGTCGAGCCGGTGCGCCGGCTGCTGCAGTCGGCCGCACTGTTCGAGCCCGAACCGCTGTCGCCGCGCCAGCGGGCCGTGCTCGGCCGGCTGGTCGAGGGCAAGTCGAACAAGCTGATCAGCCGTGAGCTTGCCTTGTCCGAGGCGACGGTCAAGACCCATCTGCAGGCGATCTTCCGCAAGCTCGAGGTCTGCAATCGCACGCAGGCGGTGCTGGCCGCGGTGCGGCTCGGACTGGTCGACGAGCATGAGGCCGAGTGCTTCAGGACGATGACGTCCGACTGAGTGCGGCGGTGGGCAGCACCAGGCTGAAGCTGCTGCCCCGGCCCGGCGTCGTGCGCAGGTTCAGCGGGGCCTGCATCAGCCGCGCGCAGCGGCGCACGATGCCCAGGCCCAGGCCGCCGCCCGGGGCATCGTCGTCGAGCTGGGCTGGATCGAGGCCGGGGCCGGTGTCGATCACCACCAGCCTCACCTGCGTGCGGCCATGCGGGCGCACGCCCACCAGCACGCCGCCCTGCAGGGTGTTCTGCACCGCATTGCCGATGAGATTGCGCAGGATCTGCTCGAGCAGCAGCGCATCGGCCACGACGACCGCCGGGGTCGGCCGCACGATCAGCCGCAGGCCGCGCGCCATCGCCAGCGCATCGCAGTCTGCCGCCACGGTGCGCAGCAAGGGCTGCAGCGGCACCGCGGTCGGGCGCGGCTGCTGTCCGCGGCCCTCGATGCGCGACAGGTCGAGCAGGCCGTCGAGCAGGCTGGCCATCGTCTGGCTGGTTCGCTCGATCTGCCCGGCCAGCTCGGTGAGGCGCTGACCGGCCCGGGCCGGCGAGACCGGCTGCTGCTGCAGCGTCTGGTGCAGCAGCTCGGCCAGCATGCGGATGGCGCTCATCGGCTGGCGCAGGTCATGGCTGGCCGAAGCGATGAAGCGGCTGCGCGCCTGCACCGCCTCGTTCAGTTCGGCCGTGCGCAGCGCGACCTGGCGTTCTAGCTCGAGGCGGTCACGATCGCCGCGCATCAGGCCCTCGGCCAGCCGAGACAGCAGCTGGGCCGCGAAGCCGGCCACGATCAACGGCACGGCGAACGGTGCCCAGTAGTCATCGTTCACCGTGGTGCGACCGGTCTGATAGAGGTAGTCGTGCACACCCGCCACCAGCACCGCCAGCATGCCGGCGGGCATCAGCGCTCGCCGGGCCGGACTGGCGCCGGGGGCATGTCGCACCATCAGCGCCAGAGACCACAGCACCATGACGATCAGCACCGGATAGGCCAGCAGGCGCACCGCATCGCTCTGGCCGGCCAGGATGCCGATCGTGCCGGCGATCGCCATCGCCCCGCCTCCGACGTGCAGCAGCTGACGCAGCCGCGGGGCCTCCTGCTGCACATGTGCCCGCACGAAATGCCCCAGCAGCAGCACGGTCAGCAGCTGCAGCAGAAAGAACAGCAGGCTGCTGAGCGCCCCGGGCACCGGGCTGGCGGCGCTGAAGTAGGCCTGGTTGCGCAGCGTTGCCAGCAAGGCCAGCAGGCCGAAGCAGCCCAAGGCGCGCTCGTGGCGGCGCACCGCCCACAGCAGCAGCATGAACAGCGCGATGCCGCTGGCCGCCGCGTTGACCAGCTGCTCGATTTCCAGCAGGTCGGCACCGTCCGATCGTCGCGCGGTGGGGGGCAGTCGCACCAGGGTGGTGCCAAGGCTCAGCAGATGCCGGTCCTGGCCGGCGCGGTCGCTCAGCAGGTGGCCGTTGAGCCGGATGCGGTGGCGCGAGGGAATGTGCTCGATCCAGAGCGCCAGATCGTCGCCGGCCGGCGCGGCGTGGGCGGGCAGCCTGACCCTGTACAGCCCGGTGCCGCGTGTCGGCTCCTGGCGTCGTCGCCAGCTGTCGGGCAGGCGGACCGGGCGCCAGAGGGCATCACCTTCCTTGCGGAATTCGGCCTGAAGGTGCTTGTGCACCTGATCCGGCGCCTGACCTTGCGCCCAGGCGGGCAGCGCACCGCTGGTGAGCAGGAGCAGAAACAGGATCAGGGGCGCGAGCATGGGCAGGGCGAGCCGCCACAGGCCGGGAAGGGTGACGATGACGCTATCTTGCATGCTCCTGCGCCGCTGTGGTCCGGGGATCAGCCATAGGGTTGATCCCTGCGGCGAGGGCGAGGCTTGATGCCCCGCAAGCGCGTCCGGTCCGTCGGGTTTGCACAATCGGGGGGTGATGCGCAGTTCCGGTCAGCCGGAATCCACCGGCGGGCCGCAGGGCTGCGCCCAGGGGGGGGCCTGACCATGAGAACCGTGCTGCTGGTCGATGACCATGCGCTGTTTCGCGAGAGCCTGGCGCTGCTGCTGCGCCAGCGTCTGCCTGCGCTGAGGGTGCTGGAGGCCGGTTCGCTCCACCTGGCCGTGCGCCAGTGCGAGCGGCATCCCGGCATCGATCTGATCGTGCTCGACCTGATGCTGCGCGACAGCCGTGGTGTCCTCACGCTCGAACGCCTGCGTCGGGTGTGTCCCGGCACTGCGGTCGTGGTGGTGTCCGGTGCGACCGAGACCGGTCTGGCACTGGCCCTGCGCCGACTGGGCGCCTGGGCCTTCCTGCCGAAAGAGGTCGGATCGGAGGCTCTGCTTGCGCTGATGCGCCGTGTGCTGCTGCTGCCCGAAGCCGTTGCGGATCGCTGCGAGCCCCTGTCGACGCGGCAGCGCGAGGTGCTCGAGTGCATGATCGAGGGCAAGTCGAACAAGGCCATCGGCCGTGAGCTCGACCTGTCGGAGGCCACTGTCAAGACCCATGTGCAGGCGATCTTCCGCAAGCTCGAGGTCAACACCCGCACCCAGGCCGTCATGGCGGCGATTCACCTGGGGCTGCATGACCCGGGGGCTGCGGTGCTGGCATCGGGTGGCCCCCTTGAATGAGGGGGTCAAGCGGTTTCCTGGACTTCACCCCGTGAACAAGTGCTCGTCACGCCTTGGACCCCCTCCATTTGAATGAGGGGCGTTCTTTGCGCACTGCATAGCATCGCGGCACAACAAGTTCAGGAGCTGGAAATGCGGCAATTCAAGGTGTTCAAGCATCCCGACGGTGCACTGGAGAGCATCCGCCCTGGCTGGTCGTGGGCCGCCTTCGGGCTGGGATGCTTCTGGGCACTGGCGCTGAAGATGTGGGGCATCGGCCTGGCCGGGCTGGCTGGCCTGGTCCTGGCGGGCCTGTTGGTGCCGCTGGAGCTGGTCGGTGCGCTGATCTTCTCGGCCGTGCTGCTGCTGACCCATCTGGTCTTCGGCCTGCTGGGCAACCGCTGGCACGTGCAGCACCTGCTCGACAGCGGCTACCGCCATGCCGACACCGTCACCGCGGCCGACGCCGAGCGCGCGATGGCGCTGGCCGCCCGCTACCGCGGCTGGCAGGAGGCCGAGGACGACGCGCTCAGCCCGCGCTGATCAGGCCACCACCACCTCGCCGCGCAGCGAGTGCGGCAGCGCCGAGGTGATGGTCACGTCGATCATCTGCCCCACCAGCCGGCCTGGGTTCGGACCGCCGGGGAAGTTGACGATGCGGTTGCACTCGGTGCGGCCCATCAGCTCATTGGGATCCTTGCGGCTCGGCCCTTCGACCAGGATGCGCTGGCGCGTGCCCACGCGGCTGGCGCTGATGCGGCGCACGTTGTCCTCGATGGCCGCCTGCAGCTCCTGCAGGCGCTCCAGCTTGACCTCCTGCGGCGTGTCGTCCGGCAGCGCGGCCGCCGGCGTGCCGGGGCGGGCGCTGTAGATGAAGCTGAAAGAGGCGTCGAAGCCGACGTCCTCGATCAGCTTCATCGTGCGGGCGTGGTCCTCGGCCGTCTCGCCAGGGAAGCCGACGATGAAGTCGGTCGACAGGCTGATGTCCGGGCGCACCGCGCGCAGCTTGCGGATCGTGCTCTTGTATTCCAGCGTGGTGTAGCCGCGCTTCATCGCCGAGAGGATGCGGTCGGCGCCGTGCTGCACCGGCAGGTGCAGGTGGTTCACCAGCTGCGGCACGCGGGCGTAGACGTCGATCAGGCGCTGCGTGAATTCG
>JBJOPV010000148.1:0-8692 GCA_046050625.1 Pseudomonadota bacterium | reverse complement strand
GCCCGCCACCGGGCCGGTCGGCGGCCGCGGCGGCCTGACCAACGCGCTGCAGCAGGGCTTCGCGGTGATCAGCTCGGACGCCGGGCATGACGTGAAGCAGCTGCCGCTGTTCGGCCTGGACCCGCAGGCGCGCCTCGACTACGGCTATCAGGCCGTGGCCAAGCTCACGCCGATGGCCAAGGCGCTGGTCGCGGCCGGCTACGGTCGGCCGGCGGATCGCGCCTACTTCGCCGGCTGCTCCAACGGCGGACGTCATGCCTTCGTGACCGCCGCTCGGCTGCCCGAGGCCTATGACGGCATCCTGGCCGGCGCGCCCGGCTACAACCTGCCGCAGGCGGCGGTCGCGCAGATTTACGGCGCACAGCAGTTCGCCCGCGTCGCCACCGATCCGAAGGACCTGAAGACGGCGATCACGCCGGCCGAGCGGCAGATGTTCGCGCAGAAGCTGCTGGCACGCTGCGACACGCTCGACGGCGTGGCCGACGGCATGGTGCAGGACGTGGCCGCCTGCCAGAAGGCCTTCGACCTGCAGCGCGACGTGCCCGCCTGCGACGGCAACACCCGCACCGGCCAGTGCCTGACCGGCGAGCAGAAGACCGCGCTGGGCCAGGTGCTGGCCGGCGCCCGCGACTCGGCGGGCCGGGCGCTCTCCACGAGCTTCCCGGCCGACCCCGGCTTCGTGGCCGAGGACTGGGCCAACTGGAAGTTCGTCTACTCGGTGAGCAACCGCGATCCGGTCGCGCTCGGCTACGTCTTCATGGTGCCGCCGGCGCCAAAGGAGATGCTGAAGGACACGCTTGGCTATGCGCTGAGCTTCAGCATGGACCGCGACGCACCCGGCATCTTCCGCACCGATGCGACCTTCACCGAGTCGGCGATGCAGTTCATGACGCCGCCGAGGCCGGCCGAGCTCGGCGCGCTGCGTGCACGCGGCGCCAAGATGCTGGTCTGGCACGGCACCAGCGACGGTGTGTTCTCCACCGACGCCAGCGTCGCCTGGTACCGAGACCTGCAGAAGAACAGCGGCGGCGATGCCAGCGACTTCGCGCAGCTCTACCTGGTGCCCGGCATGAGCCACTGCGGCGGCGGCCCCTCGACCGACCAGTTCAACCTGCTGCAGCCCCTGGTGGACTGGGTGGAAAAGGGCCAGGCGCCCGCCAGCGTGACCGCCCAGGTGCGCGGCCCCGGCAACCCCGGCGGTGCCAACCCCGAGCTGCCCGCGGGCTGGTCGCCCGAGCGCAGCCGCCCGCTGTGCGCCTGGCCGAAGGTCGCGCGCTACGCCGGCGGCGACCTCGAGCGCGCCGCGAGCTTCCGCTGCGAATGAGCCCGAACCCCTCCCAGGAGACCGCCATGCCTGCTGCCCTCGAATCCGGCCGACGCCACTGGCTGCTCGGCGCTGCGGCCGCCGCGACCGCCGCTGCCCTGCCCGCCCAGGCACAGCCCGCCGCCACGCCCACGCCGCCCGCCTCGCCGCTGGGCACCGATGTGCCGATGAATTTTCCGCGCACGGAGTTCGTCTACGAATCCATCGTCGACATCGCCGACCTGGTGAACATGGGCCCGGGCCCGCTGGGCGAGCGCCGCATCGTGCCGATCACCGGCGGCGAGTTCGCCGGCCCCGGCCTGAAGGGCACGGTGCTGCCCGGCGGCGCCGACCGCCAGCTGGTGCGCCGCGACGGCGCGCGGCTGCTCGACGCGCTCTACGAGCTGAAGACCGACGACGGCGCGATCATCACGGTGCACAACCAGGTGCTGGTGCGCACCGTGCCCGGCCAGCCGCGCTACGCCGCCTCGCACATCCGGCTGAGCGCGCCCGACGGCAAGTACGGCTGGCTCAACGACTGCGTCTACACCGGCACGCTCGACAGCCTGCGCCCGAAGCGCAACGCGGTGCTGATCCGGGTGTTCCGGATCGTCTGATCAGGATCGCCTCGGCACAGCCGGCGCACGCCGGCAGGCCTCGGAGCAATACTTCACCTCGTCCCAGCAGCGCGCCCAGGCGCGCCGCCAGCTCATCTCGCGCCCGCAGGCGGCACAGGGCTTGCTCGGCAGACTGGACTTGTTGCCGCGAAAGCCGCGCGGCGATGACGAGGAAGGTGAACGCGAGGACATGAGCGATCCGGAGACAAGACCCCCATCGTCGGCGATCCGCCCTGAGCCAGCCCGGGCACGCGCGCATTCACCGATCTGCAGCCGCACCATCGCGAGGCACAATCGCGACACCATGCACGCGGTGCCCCGCCCGAAAGATGCCGTCCGGCCCCTGAGCCGGCGTCGGCGTTTCATCGCGCTGCGTCATCACTGCGGCCCGCCCCCGAGCGCTTCCAGCTGACCCCTCGATCGCCCTCGGCGGGGCGCCTGTCTGCCCGCCCGAGGCCTCGTCCCGTCTCCGGAGTGCCCGCGTGAAGTCCCGTTCCCTGTCCGACACCCTGTCCGAGGTGCTTGCCGCCCTGCCCGAGCGGCTGCACCGCTTCCGTCCCCGGCTGCTCGACAGCCTGCGCGACTACGACCGCAGCCGCGTCCTGACCGACCTGGGCGCCGGCGCCACGGTGGGCATCGTCGCGCTGCCGCTGGCGATGGCCTTCGCGATCGCCAGCGGCGTCAAGCCCGAGCAGGGCCTGTACACCGCGATCATCGCCGGCTTCCTGATCTCGCTGCTGGGGGGATCGAGCGTGCAGATCGGCGGGCCGGCCGGCGCCTTCATCGTCATCGTCTTCGGCATCATCGAGCGCCACGGCCTGGCCAACCTGCTGATCGCCACCATGCTGGCCGGCGTGCTGCTGTTCCTGATGGGCTTGCTGAAGCTGGGCGCGCTGGTGCGCTACATCCCGGTGTCGATCGTCATCGGCTTCACCAACGGCATTGCGGTGCTGATCGCGCTGTCGCAGCTGCGCGACCTGCTCGGGCTGGACATCGCGAAGATGCCGGCCGACTTCTTCGCCCAGATCCATACGCTGTGGCTGCACCGCGCGAGCTTCAACCCTTGGGCCTTCGGCCTGGGCACGTTCTGCCTGGCGGGACTGTTCATCTGGGCGCGGCTCTTCAAGCCAGGCACCTTCCTGCCGCGCCAGATCGTCGAGGGCCGCAGCGCCCGGGTGGTCTCGCGCCTGCCCGGCCCGATCGTCGCGCTGGTCACGCTGACCGCCTTCAGCACGCTGCTGGGGCTGCCGGTGGAGACGATCGGCTCGCGCTTCGGTGGCATCCCGCAGACGCTGCCGGCCTTCGATCCCCCCGACTTCGACTGGGCCACCGCCAAACAGCTGCTGATGCCCACGCTGACCATCGCGCTGCTGGGCGCGATCGAGTCGCTCTTGTGCGCCCGCGTGGCCGACAACATGATCGACGCCCCCCGCCACGACCCCAACCAGGAGCTGATGGCCCAGGGCGTGGCCAATGTGGTCGTGCCCTTCTTCGGTGGCATTCCGGCCACCGGCACCATCGCGCGCACCGTGACGAACGTGCGCGCAGGCGCCACCTCGCCGGTGGCGGGCATGCTGCATGCGCTGATCCTGCTGCTGGTCATGCTGGTGGCCGCGCCGCTGGCGCTGCACGTGCCGCTGGCGGTCCTGGCGGGCATCCTGCTGTTCGTCGCCTGGAACATGGGCGAGTGGCACGAATTCGTGCGGCTGCGCCACTTCAAGTTGCCCTACCGTGCGGTGCTGCTGGGCACCTTCTTCCTGACGGTGATCTTCGACCTGACGGTGGCGGTCGAGGTCGGGCTGCTGCTGGCCTGCGGCTTCTTCATCTGGCGCATGAGCCAGCTCTTCCGCATCGAGCGCCTGGCGCCCGAGCCCGAGATCGATGCGGGCAACTTCCATGACACGCTGCCCAGCGCGCCGACCGGCGTCGAGGTGCACAGCCTCTACGGCACGCTGTTCTTCGGTGCGATCGGCAAGGTCGAGGCGCTGGCCGAGCGGCTGCGCCCGGACACCCGGGTGCTGGTGCTGGAAATGCACCGGCTGATCTCGGTCGACACCTCTGGCGTCGACGCGCTGGTGCAACTGCACCGCCAGCTGCAGCGCCGCGGCGTGCGTCTGATCGTCGCGGCAGTCAACCCGCAGCCGCTGTCGCTGCTGGAGCGATCGGGCTTCGTCGCGCAGCTGGGCCCGCACGGCGTGGCGCCGGGTCTCGGGGCGGCGATGGAGGCCGCGGCGCTGTCCCGGACACCGCTGCCCGCTACCATGCGCGCACCATGAAACTTGCCACCTGGAACGTCAATTCGCTGTCGGTGCGGCTGCCCCAGCTGCTCGACTGGCTCGCCGCCGCCACGCCCGACATCGTCGTGCTGCAGGAAACCAAGCTGACCGACGACAAGTTCCCCGCCGAGGCGCTGCAGGCCGCCGGCTACGACTGCGCGTGGTTCGGCCAGAAGACCTACAACGGCGTGGCACTGCTGGCCCGCTCGGGCCAGGCGATCACCGACATCACCCGCAACATCCCCGGCCTCGACGACCCGCAGGCGCGCGTGATCGCCGCGACGATCGGGGGCGTGCGCATCGTCGGCGCCTATGTTCCCAATGGCCAGGCGCCGGACTCGGAGAAGTTCGTCTACAAGCGCGAATGGCTGGCCGCGCTGCAGCGCTGGCTGGCGCAGGAGCTGGCCGCGCACCCGGCGCTGGCGCTGATGGGCGACTTCAACATCGCGCCCGAGGACCGTGACGTGCACGACCCGGTCGCCTGGGCCGGCCAGATCCACTGCACCGACGAGGAGCGCGCCGCCTTCCGCGCGCTGATCGACCTGGGCCTGAGCGATGCGTTCCGCCTGTTCGAGCAGCCCGAGCGCAGCTGGAGCTGGTGGGACTACCGCAACCTGGCGTTCCGCCGCAACCAGGGCCTGCGCATCGACCACATCCTGGTGAGCGCACCGCTGGCCGCACGCGCCTCGGCCTGCGGCATCGACCGCGGTCCGCGCCGCAACGAGCGTCCCAGCGATCACGCGCCGGTCTGGCTGACGCTGGAATGAAAAAAGGCGCCCCACGGGCGCCTGTCCACTCATGCCGGGAGACGACCGGTCAGGCCGGCGCTCAGGCGCGCTTGGCGTTCATGCGACGGCGGCTCATCAGGCCGAGCGCGCCCAGACCCGCGAGCATCATCGCGTAGGTCTCCGGCTCCGGCACCACCGCGGCAACCGACACATTGTCGATGGTCAGGGAATTGCTGAAGGTCGGCGGCAGCACGGTCGAGCCGAAGTACAGGCGGTAGACGTCAGTGGTGTTGAGCGTATAGACGGCGGAGCTGACCGCGGTCTCGGCGACGTTGCTCAGGAAATCGAGGTTCAGCGCGGTGTTGGTGCTGGCGTTGTAGAGCGCGTAGTAGCCGTCGCCGACGGTGTCGAAGCTGAGCTGGTAGTCGCCCGCTGCACTCACCTGGAAGGCGGCCCAGATGGCATCACCGCCATTGACGCGAGCCGCCTGGTCCCCGGCCACGTCGACGATCGACGACGTGCCGCTGTACGAACCCCACTGGACATTGCTCCAGCCCAGATTGGCGAAGCTCTCGAAACCGCCGGTGGCGACATTCGACAGCTCGAAGTCACCGTTGGCGATCACGTTCTGGGCCTGGGCACCCGCGGTGGCGCCGATCGCCAGCAGGGCGACAGCGGCGGAAAGAATGGAATTGCGCATGAGAAATACTCCAGTCGAAGCAGGGTTGAATGAAGATGCAAGCCCAGGGTCCTGTCCTGGACTGCGATCGAAGATTAATCCGGATATAGATTTTCATCTCCCCCGCAAACTGATGCCAACCCATGAACAGGGGTATGAAATCAATCATCAATCCAACCAGAAAACCACCCTGCACGAGGGATAAAGTTTATTCAAAATATTATTTTTTCATTCAGGATTCCAGGAACTTGAACCCCTCGACCTCACCCATGAAAGACAAACCCCCCCGGACACAGGTCCGGGGGGGCCGATGGGTGCCTCAGGCCGGTGCGGCCAGGAAGGTCAGTCGGTGATTCAGGCCTTGCCGCCGAGGCGACGGCGACGGCTCATCATGCCCAGCGCACCCAGACCGGCGAGCATCATCGCGTAGGTCTCGGGCTCCGGCACAGCCGCGGCCACCGACACGTTGTCGATGTTCAGCGTCGGATGGAAGTCCGGCGGGGTGACCATGCCGCCGAAGTAGATCTTGTAGGACTCGCCGGCCACCAGATTCGCGCTGGCGGTCTGGGTGGTCCAGGACGTCTCCGGCGTCACGAAGGACGAACCGACGATCGACGGCGACCAGCTCGCGCCGGACAGGCCCCACAGGCCACCGCCCGAGTAGTCGAAGCTGATGTCGTAGACGCCGGTCGTGGTGGCGGTGAAGGCGGCGTACATCAGATCGCCGCTGGCGATCTGGGCGAACTGCTCGCCGGCGACATCGACCAGCTTGGTCACACCGGTGCCGCCGGAGTAGTGGCCCCACTGCAGATTGCTGAAGCCGACCGTGCTGATCTGCTCGAAGGTGCCGGTGGCCAGATCGGGGTTGTCGAAAGTGCCGTTGGCGACCAGGTTGGTGGACGCGTGGGCGGCGGAAGCGGCCAGCAACGAGGCGGCCAGGGCGATGAAGGTCTTGCGCATGGAAGGGTTCTCCCGGTATGGAAAGGATCGCAATGGACAGCCGCGACACGCCCTGTTGCCGTGGACATCCGGCCCGAGCCGGCTCCACGGGGCTGACGACAGCGCCCACGGAATGCAGCGTACGCCGCTCGATCCGGAAAATGCACCCACCGCTCGGCTTGACCCCGTGAACGCGGGAGAAACTCGGCCATGGTCTGTGAATACACCTCGGTCGAAAATCACTGGCGCCCTCGAAACGGCAGGCCGGGCGGTGCTTTCACGCCACAGGAGAGCATTTCAATGGGCGCGCCAGCCGGTCCATCCCGTGATCGCGGGAATGCCTGCTTTCATGTGACAATTCTCACGCACCGAGAGAATGGCCGGCCAGACTGCGGCTCATCCGCAGTCCACGCGCGCTGTGGCGATGATATCCATGCCGTCGCGCTGCCCACGACCTTGCCGATGACCGCCAAGCCTGATTCCATGCACCCGACCCCCACCGGCCCAGGCCGGCACGACCTGCCGGTGCTGCTGCTGGCCACCCTGCTGCTGGCCGCTGCCGGCTGCTCGACGACACCGGAGCGCGCACCGCGCGGCAAGCGGGTCGACCCCAGCACGCGCGACGGCGCGCCGGCGAGCTGGCCCTTCGACCTGAACCAGGTACCCGATGCGCAGCCGCGGGTCGAGCCGCTGCGCCGGGGAGGGCCGAACAAGCCCTATCAGGTGCTCGGGCGCAGCTATGTGCCGATGACCACCGACGAGCCCCTGCAGGAGCGTGGCCTGGCGTCATGGTACGGCACCAAGTTTCACGGCGCGCCCACCGCCAGCGGCGAGATCTACGACATGTACGCGATGACCGCCGCGCACCCGACGATGCCGCTGCCGAGCTATGCGCGGGTGCGCAATCCGCTCAACGGCCGCGAGGTGATCGTGCGGGTCAACGACCGCGGCCCCTTTCACCCGGGCCGCATCATCGACCTGTCACTGAGCGCGGCCGTGCGGCTGGGCGTGGCCGGCGGCGTCAGCCCGGTCGAGATCGAGCGGCTGACACACGAGGAGATCCGCAGCGGCAGCTGGCGGCGTTGAGCGCGCGAGGCACCTGCCGATCGATCAGCCCACCACCACCGGCTCAGGCTCGAGGCGGATGCCGAAGCGGCCGTAGACGCTCTCCTGGATCGCGCGGGCCAGCGTGATGACCTCAGCGCCCCGGGCATCGCCGCGGTTGACCAGCACCAGCGCCTGACGCTCATACACGCCCGCGCCGCCCACCGTCTTGCCCTTCCAGCCGCAGGCGTCGATCAGCCAGCCGGCCGCGAGCTTGAAGCTGCCGTCGTCCATCGGATAGTGCACGACGTGCGGGTCGCGCGCGATGATGTCGCGGCACTGCTCGGGCGTGACCACCGGGTTCTTGAAGAAGCTGCCGGCGTTGCCGATCACCGCCGGATCGGGCAGCTTGGCGCGGCGGATCTGGCAGACCCAGTCGAAGATCTGGCGCGCGTCGGGCGTGGCGAGGCCGGTCTCCTCGATCCGGCGCTGCAGGTCGAGGTAGCCCAGCTCGGGGCGCCACGGCCGCGGCAGGCGCAGGCGCACCCGGGTGATGACGCTCTTGCCCGCCAGCTCGTGCTTGAAGACGCTGTCGCGGTAGCCGAAGCGGCACAGCCGCCCGTCGAGCGTGAAGCCCCGGCCGGTGACCAGATCGACGCCGTCGAGCGACTCGAAGCGGTCCTGCAGCTCCAGCCCGTAGGCGCCGATGTTCTGCACCGGCGCGGCGCCCACCGTGCCGGGGATCAGCGCGAGGTTCTCCAGCCCCGGCAGGCCCTGCTCGATGGTCCAGGCCACCAGCGCGTGCCACGGCACACCCGCACCGGCCTCGACGATGAAGGCGTCGCTCTGGGTCTCGAGCAGCCGGATGCCGCCGATGGCCACCTTCAGCACCACCGCGGAGACATCGCGCGCCAGCACGATGTTGCTGCCCCCGCCCAGCACGAACTTCGGCGCGCGGCCGAACTCGGGGTGATCGACGACGCGGCGCACGTCGGCCTCCTCGTCGATGTGGATCAGCGTCTGGGCGATGGCGGGCAGGCCGAAGGTGTTCCAGGCCCGCAGGTTGACGGCGGTTTCGATGCGCATGGCAGAATTTTCCCCTGTTT
>JBJOPV010000147.1:0-8838 GCA_046050625.1 Pseudomonadota bacterium | reverse complement strand
TTCCTGTTCATCTCGCATAACAAAATAGCGATGGAAATGGCAGAACAGCTCATCGGGGTGACAATGCAGGAGCAGGGGGTCTCGCGCATCGTCGCCGTCGACATGGAGGCCGCCGTCTCGATGGCGGACTCATGAGATGAGCCTGTGCCTGGCAGAGCTGCTGCGCCGCGCGAGCAACGACACGACTGAAGACAAGGAAAACAGGGTCCGATGAATTCGCTGCAAATCTGGTTGGCCATCATCGGTGGCCTGGTGCTCGCCGGGGTGATCGGGCATGGGGCCTGGCAGACCCGCCGGGCCGCTGGTCGTGCCCGTCCGGCCGGTGAACCGGCCCCCGTTCCGGCCGGCCCTGCTGCCGATGTCGCTGCGCTGCCGCTCTCCGATGCGGGGGATTTCGGTCCCGGCACGGTGCCGATGGCGCTCGAGCCGAGCTTCGGGCCGGAGCCGGCCTCCACCCGCCCGGCCGTCTTCGATGCGCTGCCCCGCGAGACGGTGGCGCCCCGCGAGCCTGCGATGGACGCGGTCATGCCGGTGCCTGTTGCCCCGATCGAGCAACGCCTGAGCGAGGTGCCCGCCGCCTTGGCGCATCTGCCGCGCCGTCACAGCAGCCCGGCGCGCATCGATGCGCTGATCGACGCCATCGTGCCGATCGGTCTGGATGCGCCGCTGCTGGCCGAGCAGGTGCTTGCGCAGGTGCCGCCGACCCGCCGTGCCGGCAGCAAGCCTTTCCTGATCGAGGGCCGCCGCGCCGAGACCGGTGAATGGGAGCCCCTGGCCGCGTCGGCTCGCTACAGTGCGCTGCAGGCGGGCGTGCAGCAGGTCAACCGCGGCGGCGCGATCAACGAGATCGAGTATTCCGAGTTCGTCCAGAAGATCCAGGTCTTTGCGGATGCGCTGGGCGGTGAGGCGCGCGCTCCCGACATGCTCGAAGTGGTGGCGCGCGCGCGTGAGCTTGATCACATCGCGGTCAACCATGACGCCCAGCTGGCGATGCGCCTGCAGGCCCGTCGCGGCAGCTGGCCGCTGAGCTGGGTGCAGCAGCATGCTGCGCGCCATGGTTTCGTCGATGGGCCGACGCCGGGGCGGCTGGTGCTGCCCGGCCGCGCCGAAGGCGCGCCGCCGGTGCTGGAGCTGTGCCTGGATGCCCAGGCCGCGCTGGCCGACGATCCCGGCCAGGTCTGGGTCGACCAGATGTCGCTGATCTTTGACGTGCCACAGACGCCGCGCCAGGACCAGCCCTTCAACGCCTGGTGCGCGGCAGGCCAGGCGCTGGCGATCTCGCTCGATGCCGAGGTGACCGACGATTCCGGCCAGCGGCTCCATGCCGAATCCTTCGCGATGATCCGCGAGGACCTCGACGGCCTGTACGACAAGCTCGAGGAGTTCGGTCTGTCTGCCGGGGCACCGGTCACGCGTCGCCTGTTCAGCTGAGGGGCATGCCGCGCCTACACTGGCGCGCATGTCCCAGACCGATCCCTTCTCCGATGATCCGGCCGCCCTGCGCGCGGCCGAGCTGCGCCGCCAGCTTCACCATCACGCCCATCGCTACTACGTGCTCGACGCGCCCGAAATCCCGGACGCCGAGTACGACCGCCTGTTCACCGAGCTCCAGGCCCTTGAAGACGCCCATCCGGCGCTGCGCACGCCGGACTCGCCGACCCAGCGCGTCATCGGCGCGGTGCTCGACGGCCTGTCGCCGGTGCGGCATGCCGTGCCGATGCTGTCGATCGAGACCGAGACGGACACCACGTCGCAGGGGGCCATCGCCTTCGACGAGCGGGTGCGCTCGGCACTGAAGCGGGCCGAGTCCGACCCGCCGGTGCGTTACGCGGCCGAGCTGAAGTTCGACGGTCTGGCGATCAACCTGCGCTACGAGGCCGGCGTGCTGGTGCAGGCCGCCACGCGCGGTGATGGCGAGACCGGCGAGGACGTCACCCAGAACATCCGCACGATCGGCCAGATCCCCCTTCGACTGACGGGGGTCGACGCACCGGTGATCGAGGTTCGCGGTGAGGTCTACATGCGCCGCGACGACTTCGAGCGGCTCAACGAGGCCCAGCGCCAGAAGGGCGAGAAGACCTACGTCAATCCGCGCAACACCGCCGCCGGTGCGGTGCGCCAGCTCGATCCGGCGGTGACGGCGCAGCGCCCGCTGAGCTTCTTCGCCTACGGCCTGGGCGACGTGCAGGGCTGGGACATTCCTCCGAGCCATGCCGGGCTGCTCGATGCCTTCGCGGCGATGGGCCTGCCGGTCTGCGCCGACCGGGTCGTGGCCGAGGGGGCCGACGGGCTGGTCGCCTTCCACGCCGCGATCGGCGCGAAGCGCGACGCGCTGCCCTTCGACATCGACGGCGTGGTCTACAAGGTCGATGACCGGGCGCTGCAGCAGCAGCTCGGCTTCAAGACCCGCGAGCCGCGCTGGGCGGTGGCGCACAAGTACCCGGCGCAGGAGCAGATGACGCGGGTGCTGGCGATCGACATCCAGGTCGGGCGCACCGGCAAGCTCACGCCGGTGGCCAAGCTCGAGCCGGTCTTCGTCGGTGGCACCACCGTCAGCAACGCCACGCTGCACAACGAAGACGAGACGCGCCGCAAGGACGTGCGCGTCGGCGACACGGTGATCGTGCGCCGCGCCGGCGACGTGATTCCCGAGGTGGTCGGCGTGGTGCCGGAGCGCCGCCCGCCGGACGCCGGCGAGCCCTTCGACCTCTACCTGCGCCTGCAGGGCCGCTGCCCGGTCTGCGCCAGCGACATCGTGCGCGAGGAGGGCGAGGCCGACTGGCGCTGCACCGGCGGTCTGTTCTGCCCGGCGCAGCGCAAGCAGGCGCTGCTGCACTTCGCCGGCCGGCGCGCGATGGACATCGAGGGCTTGGGTGAAGAGATAGTTTCGGCGCTTGTCGATCAAAAAATCATTGAAACTGTTGCTGATATATATAGTCTCTCGCGAGATAGTCTTCTTGGGTTGAAGCTGAATGGTGGTGGATCTCTTCAAGATCTGTCTGTGAATAATTTATTGAATGCAATTGAGGCTTCTAAAAATTCCACGGTTGATAGATTAATTTTTGGTCTTGGTATACGCCATGTCGGTGAGGCTACTGCTAAGACCTTGGCATCATTCTATGGGTCAATAGAGAAATTTATTGATGCAAAAAAATGGACGCCAATTTTTTTGGATGACATTGGGTATGAGGTAGCTGTTTCTATATCGGAATTTCTCGGCAATGACAGCAATGTTGCGGTGGTGCGTGCGCTGCATCAAGTAATGCCTGATTTGAAGCCTGTGCAGAGAAAGAACTTTTCATTTTCGACGATCGATATTCTTCGAGTTATTAAAAAGATTGATATTGATCCGAGGCAGAGACTTGTTGCTGATCAGTCGCTTGTAGGTGTCGGTGATGTCGCTTTGACACGCATTGCTCAAGGATATGATTGCATAGATAGCTTTTTGTGCGCAGATGTGATGTCTTTCACGAATCCAGAGGATGCGCGGAGGGTTTTGGCTGTTCTGCGTGCTGAGGAATGGGCTCAGACAATAGCGGAGCTTCGTACACTTGGTGGCCTATTGACTGGAGAGGAAACTATGCTTGTCAAGCAAGGTGTGGACGACCGACTCCGTAGGATTTTGCGATCCAAGACGGATCTTTCAGACAATGAAATTGATTTGTTGAGCCCACAAGAAGGGTGGCAGATTGTATATTCTGTTCAAAAGCCGGCGCACAAAAAAGTCGATGCAATCGAAGTTTGCTTTACTGGGTTCGGTGCAACCAAAAAAGACGAACTAGGCAAGATCGCCGAGGCTGCTGGTCTGAGGGTTGTTACATCGGTGACTAAGAGGCTTTTCTTTTTGGTCGCAGGAGCTGGGGCCGGACCTTCAAAAATGGCAAAGGCTGTTCAGCAGGGCGTCAAGGTCATTAGTGAGGATGATTTTTCTATGTTTCTCGAAACTGGCCTTATTCCGGGTGATTGATAAATTTTGACTCGCGCTGCCCCACTTCGCCGGCCGGCGCGCGCTGGAGCGCATGGGCGACAAGAGCGCGCAGAACCTGGTCGATGCGCTGGAGAAGAGCCGCCACACCACGCTGGCGCGCTTCCTGTTCGGGCTGGGCATCCGCCATGTGGGCGAGTCGACCGCCAAGGCGCTGGCGCGTCACTTCGGCAGCATCGACCGGCTGATGGACGCCATGCCCGAGCAGCTGGTCGAGGTGCCCGACGTCGGCCCGATCGTGGCGGCGAGCCTGCGCACCTTCTTCGACCAGCCGCACCACCGCGAGGTGGTCGAGCAGCTGCGCGCCGCAGGTGTCACCTGGGATGAGCACGAGGGCGCGCCGCCGGTGCAGAGCCTGCCACTGGCGGGCCTCACCTTCGTGCTGACCGGCACCCTGCCCACGATGAGCCGCGACGAAGCCAAGGCGCTGATCGAGGCCGAGGGCGGCAAGGTCAGTGGCTCGGTATCTCGCCGCACGAGCTATGTCGTGGCGGGCGCGGAGGCCGGCTCGAAACTTGACAAGGCTCAGTCCCTGAGCCTGCCGGTCCTGGATGAAGCAGCGTTGCTGAAGCTTGTCGCCGCGTTGCGCGCAGCCCAGGGGGATACAGACGCCCAATAAGTCGCAATATCGGAAAAGCCGCGACATGAACCCCCTGAAATGAAGGGTAAGGGTCCTTCTTCACCGGTTCCAGAATGCCTCATCGGTCGGGAGCGAGCTCCGGGCGGGCTCTCCGAATGAGCCTGAACGGGTTCCCGGCCATCGAGTGACCTGCTGGGAAACGATGATCATGAAGAAGTTGTCGATGATGGGGGCGCTGCTGACGCTTGGCTTGGTGGCCGGCTGCGGTGGGGGTGGCGGCGGTGGTGGCAGTGACGGCGGCACGACCACGCCGACGGCAAAGACCACCACCGAGGTGATGGCTGGCGTCTCGGCCTCGACGCTGCAGCTCGACCGCAGCGCCAGCGCACAGGGCAGCGTGAACAGCGATGGCGTGCGTGGCGATGTCGCCACCTGGATCGGCAGCCAGGGCTACACCAGCGCGATGAGCGCTGCCGCGACCCAGCTGGCCCGCGCCTATCAGGGCGCGATCACGGTCGGCACGACCGATGCCGATGCGCTGCGCACGGCCCGCACCGCCGCCAGCGATGCGGTCGAGTGCGTGATGCAGAGCGCCGCCTCGATCGACGCCGGCTACAAGGCGCTCGCCGATGTGCGCCGCGTGACCCTCAACACCGACGCACGTGCCTCGGCCTACCTGGCCTACGCGGCTGCCGTCAACGACACCGTCGTGCGTGCCCCCGAAGGCACCGGCTGCACCAGCAGCAAATGACATCGACCGGGAGCGACACGATGAAGATCACGCTGAAGAACAAGCACAACGTCCTGCGCCATGCGCTGGCGGGCGCGGCAGGCCTGGCGATGCTGGCGGGTCCGGCCACCGCAGCCACCACGTCGATCTGTGATGCGGCTGGCGGCTATGTCGTCGCCTACTACAACGACACGCTGGCACTGCCGGACGATGCCGACGCGCAGCGCGCTGCAATGCGCATCGCGCGCCACGGCCGCAATACCACCGGCAGCGTCGAGACGATCAACAGCGAGCCGGTCCGCTACGAGACCTTCTACAGCCTGACCCCGACCCAGCTGCAGACGCTGGCCAGTGCCTACCGCAGTGCGCTCGACGGTGCGCTGAGCGCGCACTGGGAATACTTCTGGGACTTCCTGGGCGGTGACGGCTCGGCCTGGAGCACGCTGGCCGGCCGGACCGGCGACAGCCGCTTCACCGCGCTGACCTCGTCCTTCGCGGCGCAGGTGACGAGCCAGAAGGCGGCCTCCGTGAGCGCACTGACCACGGTCGGCAACACGCAGAAGGCTCGCATCCAGGCGCTCTACACCGAGCGCCAGAAAATCACGCTCGCCAGTCTGGGCAGCCAGGGCACGCTGTTCGCCGACCAGAGCTTCACGGCCATCGGTTCGCCGAGCAACAGCTCCGCGCTGCGCCTGTCGCTCACCAGCCGCCCCGCCGAGAGCACCGTCACCGCGCTGACCGAGAAGATGGCGGCGCTTCAGACCCCGAGCGGTCTGCACAACAACCAGGGCTTCTTCACCGCCACGCTGTCGTGGTCGGTGCCGTCCAATGCCTATGGCACCGATGCCAACGGCAATGCGCTGAAGAACGACTTCGACCTGCATGTGGTCGAGCCGACGCCTCCGCAGACCAGCAGCAGCTATGTGCAGTGGGTGCACTTCTCGACCACTGGCGATCCGGGCAAGGGCGGCGGCGGCGATGTGTCCAAGCAGGGCTATGCCGGCTATCTGGACAAGGATGGCAAGGGCACGTCGCCGTCGGACAGCGGTCCGGAGCACTACTACGCTTCCTGCGACGAGAGCAAGCTGCTGCCCGGCACCTACTGGGTTGCCGTGACCCGGGTGCATGCCCAGATTCCTTCGCTGACGCCGATCACCTTGCAGATCGCGACGGCGAAGTCCGGAGAGGTCTACTCCAAGACTTTTGCCTACAACGACCTGCCCGAGTTCGTGCAGCAGACCAAGCTGACCTTCCCGGTCAGGGTCGTGCTGACGAAGAACAGCGATGGCAGCTGGGCCAAGCCGGAGGTGAAGGCCTTTGCGCCGTTCGCCAGCTACGAGAGCACCGAGCTGCCGACCTACGCGCTGTGATCGTCGGCATCGTCGGATGTGTCTGCGCATCCGACGATCCGCAAAACGCAAAAAAGCCGCGGCAGGTGCCGCGGCTTTTTTCTTGACCTGACGGCGGTTGTGGCTGCCTCAGAGATCCTGATCCAGCGCCCGCGCCACGCCCAGCAGCGCCGGCGACACGCTGGCGTCGATGACGAAGACCGGCATCTGCGCCAGGTAGGCCTGGAAGCGCCCCTTGGCCTCGAAGCGGGCGCGGAAGTCCGAGCGGTCGAAGAACTCGCCCAGGCGCGGCACGATGCCGCCGCCGATGTAGACGCCGCCCAGCGCGCCCAGCGTCAGCGCCAGATTGCCCGCGACACTGCCCAGCAGCGCGCAGAAGTGCAGGGCAGCCTCGACGCTGCGGGCGCATTCGCCCGAGAGCGCGCGGCGGCTGACATCGGCCGGGCTGGAGGCGGTCGCAGCCACGCCGTCGAGCTGGCAGACGGCCTCGTACAGCGCCACCAGGCCGGCGCCGCAGACCGCGCGCTCGGCCGAGGCATGGCCGTAGCGCTGGCGCAGCACCGCGATGATCGCCTCCTCGCGCGCGTCGCCGGCTGCGAGCGTCACATGGCCGCCTTCGCCGGCCAGCGCCACCCACTGGTCGCCCGCTGGCAGCAGGCCCGACACGCCCAGGCCCGTGCCCGGGCCGATCAGCGCGATCGGTGCCTGCGCACGTGCCGCACCGCCGCCGACCTGTCGCAGCTCGTGCGGCTGCAGCGAGGGCAGCGCCAGCGCCAGCGCGGTGAAGTCGTTGATCACCACCAGCCGCTGCAGGCCCAGCTCGGCCTGCAGGCCCGAGATCGAGAAGCCCCAATGGTGGTTGGTCATGCGGATCTCGTCGCCGGTGACCGGATTGGCGATGCCCATCGCCATCGCGCCGGGCTGCCCCAGCGCCTCGCCAGCGAGATAGGCGCGCACCGCATCGGCCAGCGTCGCGTGCTCGGCGCAGGGCAGGGTGCGGACCTGGTCGATCGCGGCGCCGTCATGCGCGATCCAGCCGAAGCGGGCGTTGGTGCCGCCGATGTCGGCCACGAGGCGGGGGAAGGGCGAACGAGTGCTCATCTGCAGGGGCGTTCAGGACGTTCAGTCGGAGGCGGAAGGAGGCGCCGAAGCGGCGGGAAAGCGCGACAGCGCGCAGCGCAGGCCGGAAACGGCTGCGGCGCGCCATCGTAGCGCGCCGCAGGTTTCGTGCCCAGGACAAGCCGGGCGGGGCCTCAGCGGCCCAGGCGTTTCTCGGTCTCGCCGTCGAACAGGTGGACCGCATCGGTCGACCAGCTCAGGTGCACCGTGTCGCCCACCTGCTCGGCCACATGGCCGGCCAGACGCACCACCATCGGGCCAGCTGCCGTCCTCACCGACACATAGGTCTCCGGACCGGTCGGCTCGAGCATGGTGATCTCGCCGGGCAGACCGCTGGCGGCGAAGCTGATCTTCTCCGGGCGCAGGCCGTAGATGACCTTGCGACCGGCCGGGGCGGCGCCCTGGTGCTCGGCATGGGTGGCCAGCAGCGTGCCGCCCACCGACACGCCGCCGGCAGTGGCCGTGCCGCGCAGCATGTTCATCGCCGGCGAGCCGATGAACTCGGCCACGAAGACGGTGGCCGGACGGCTGTAGATGTCGTCGGGCGTGCCGAACTGCTGCACCACGCCGCCCTGCATCACCGCGATGCGGTCGCCCAGCGTCATGGCCTCGACCTGGTCGTGGGTGACGTAGACGGTGGTGGTGCGGGTGCGCTGGTGCAGCTGCTTGATCTCGGCGCGCATCTCCACGCGCAGCTTGGCGTCGAGGTTCGAGAGCGGCTCGTCGAACAGGAACAGCGCCGGGTCGCGCGCCAGGGCACGGCCCATGGCCACGCGCTGGCGCTGGCCGCCGGAGAGCGCGCCGGGCTTGCGCTCGAGCAGGTGCTCGATCTGCAGCATCTTGGCCACGCGGGCCACCGCCTTCTCGCGCTCGGCCTTCGGGACCTTGCGCATCTCCAGGCCGAAGGCGATGTTCTCGCCCACGCTCATGTTCGGGTAGAGCGCATAGCTCTGGAACACCATCGCGATGTCGCGGTTCTTCGGCAGCTCGTGGGTGACGTCGCGCTCGCCGATGTGGATGGTGCCCGAGGTGGGAGAGTCGAGGCCGGCGATCATCGACAGCAGCGTCGACTTGC
>JBJOPV010000146.1:0-8985 GCA_046050625.1 Pseudomonadota bacterium | reverse complement strand
CGCTCTTCTGCTCGAGCAGCTGGCCCATGTGCCTGACGGCCGCCACGGTCGGATAGTCGTCGGAGTTGTGGATGTCGGCCGAGCGGAAGTCGACCGCCTGGGCCAGCGGGGTCAGTGCGGCCAGCGCGGCGGCAGCAAGAACGGCATTCAGTCTGGACATGCTTGTCTCCTCAGGTCAGTGTCGGAATGGTCGGATGTCGTACCAGTGATTAAACGTTTAACTTGTCATGAGGGTCAAGCAGATCGTTGCCAGGGTATTCACCAGTACTTCATCCCGTCATGTGCGGGAAATAAACGTTTTACCTGGACGATAGAATCTGCGTCATGACAGTGAATTCCAGAACGCCCATCGCCGCGCCCGAGGGGGCCGGACGCCGCCGTGCCTCGACGATCCGCGATGTCGCGCAGGCCGCAGGCGTGTCGACCGCGACGGTGTCGAAATTCCTCAACGGCGGCCAGCGCTTCACCCGCGAGGTCGAGGAGCGGGTGGCGCAGGCGGTGCGCGACCTGGGCTACAGCTCCAACCCGATGGCGCGCGGCATGATCACCGGCCGCACCGGCAACATCGGCATCGTCGTGCTGGATGTGCGCAACCCGCACTTCACCAGCCTGATCCGCGGCGCCTCGCGACCGGCGGCCGAGGCGGGCCTGAACCTGCTGTTCGCCGACATCGCCGAGGGCCTGGCGCCAGAGCTGCCCACGCTGCAGGCGCTGAGCCGGCGGGTCGACGGCCTGATCGTCAGCGCACGGCTGTCGGACGAAGCACAGGCCTGGCTGGGCGCCTCGGACATGCCGGTGGTGTACTACGGCGGGCCGACGGCGCAGCAGGACGGCAGCAGCGTCGGCATCGACAACCGCGGCGCCGCGGCCATGCTCGGTCGTCACCTGCGCGAACTCGGTCATCGGCGCCTGCGCTACGTGGGCTTCTCCGGCGCCCGCTGGAGCGACGAGCGCTGGCTGGGGCTGCAGCAGGCCTTCGAGGGCAGTGAAGCCACGCTGCACCGCCATGATGTGACCGAGGCCAGCGCCGACGAGGGCGAGCGCATCGCCTCCGAAGTCCTGCTGGGGGCAGACGCGCCCGACGCGGTGGTGGCCTACAACGACCTGATCGCGCTGGGCCTGCTCGGCCAGGCGCAGGCGCTGGGCCTGTCGGTGCCACGCGACGTCTCGATCGCCGGCTTCGACAACATCGTCTACGGCCGCTACACCAGCCCGGCGCTGACCACCGTCGACAGCGGCAGCGAGCAGACCGGCGAGCGCGCGATGCGCAGGCTGATCGCGCGCGTCGGCGGCGATCCGGCCGCCAGAAGCGGCCATGAGCTGATCGCCTCGCGGGTGATCGTGCGTGGCTCGACGCTCGGCCGGCCCGCTGTCAGCCGAGACGCGGGCCGCACGCGGTAAAGTCGGCCGCTTTTCCGTCCATGTCCGAACCCATGTCGCTGCACCCGCCCACCGAACGCCGCCGCCCCCGCACCCTTGCGCTCGAACTGGTCGCGTCGATCGGCGAGCGCATCCGCGACGGCCAGCTGGTCCCCGGCGCCAAGCTGCCCACCGAAGCGGCGATCATGGCCGAGTTCGCGGTCAGCCGCACCGTGGTGCGCGAGGCCATCTCGCGGCTGCAGGCCAGCGGCCTGGTCGAGACGCGTCACGGCATCGGCACCTTCGTGCTCGGTCTGGGCGATGCGCCGGGCTTTCGCATCGCGCCCGAGCAGGTCGCCACGCTGCACGATGTCATCGCGATGCTGGAGCTGCGCATCGGCGTGGAGACCGAAGCGGCCGCACTGGCCGCGCAGCGCCGCACCGAGGCCGACCTGACCGCGATGCGCGCCGCGCTGGCCGAGGTCACCGCCGCGATCGAGGCCGGCCGCGACGCGGTCGAGGCCGACTTCCACTTCCACCTGGCGATCGCGCGTGCGACGGGCAACCATCACTTCGCCGAGCTGATCGGCACGCTCGGGCGCACCATCATCCCGCGCTCGCGCCTGGACGGGCAGAACACGCCAGAGCAGGAACTGGAGCGGCGCCACTACCTGCGCCGGGTCAATGCCGAGCACGACAGCATCTGCGACGCGATCACCGCCGGCGACCCGGAGGCCGCGCGCGCGGCCATGCGCACCCACCTGGCCAACAGCCGCGAGCGCCGTCGGCGCATGGGCGGAGGCTGAACCCTGCTGGTCATCCCCCTAGGCAGCCCCTGCCGGATCGACTAGATTCGGCGCATGCCTTTCCGCCTTCACGGTTTCGACGGCTGCTTCCAGCTGGTCATCGGTGATCACCTCGCCCGCAGCGTGCGCGGCGTGCCGTGCTCGCCGCCTTCGTGCGCCTGAGCCGCCACCCCGGCGGCCGCTCTCCCTCCTGTTTCCTGTCGTGGTGATCGACGCGGCCGACACGGCCCGCGTTCCCACGCTCGACCGCGCACGTCCCGACCCCTGCCGAAGGAGCCTGTCATGGCTGACCCGACCGTTTCCGTTACCGCGTCCCTGTCTTCCCCCCGCACCGACCTGTTCGACAACCCGATGGGCCTGTGCGGCTTCGAGTTCGTCGAGTTCTCCGCACCGACCGCCGGCGTGCTCGAGCCGCTGTTCGAGCGAATGGGCTTCTCGCTCGTGGCCCGTCACCGCTCGAAGGATGTCGTGCTCTACCGCCAGGGCGAGATCAACTTCATCGTCAACCGCGAGCCCCGCAGCCTGGCGGGCTACTTCGCCGCCGAGCACGGCCCCAGCGCCTGCGGCCTGGCCTTCCGGGTGAAGGACGCACACCGCGCCTATGCCCGGGCGCTGGCGCTCGGCGCACAGCCGATCGATGTGCCGACCGGCCCGATGGAGCTGCGCCTGCCGGCGATCAAGGGCATCGGCGGCGCGCCGCTCTACCTGATCGACCGCTTCGAGGACGGCAAGTCCATCTACGACATCGACTTCGAGTTCCTGCCCGGCTTCGAGGATCCGGCCTGTCGCCGCCCGGCCGGCCACGGCCTGCGCCTGATCGACCACCTGACGCACAACGTCTACCGCGGCCGCATGGCCTACTGGGCGCATTTCTACGAACACCTGTTCGGCTTCCGCGAGATCCGCTACTTCGACATCCAGGGCGAGTACACCGGCCTGGCCTCGAAGGCGATGACCGCACCTGACGGCCTGATCCGCATCCCGCTCAACGAGGAGGCGCGCCAGGGCGGCGGCCAGATCGAGGAGTTCCTGATGCAGTTCAACGGCGAAGGCATCCAGCACGTGGCGCTGCTCTGCGACGACCTGATCGCGACGGTGGACGCGCTGCAGATGGCCGGCGTGCCGCTGATGAGCGCGCCCAACGCGGTCTACTACGAGATGCTGGCCGAGCGCCTGCCCGGCCACGGCGAGCCGGTGACCGAGCTTCAGACACGCGGCATCCTGCTCGACGGCTCCACCGCCGGCGACTCGCCGCGCCTGCTGCTGCAGATCTTCAGCCAGCCGCTGCTCGGGCCGGTCTTCTTCGAGTTCATCCAGCGCAAGCGCGACGAGGGCTTCGGCGAAGGCAACTTCAAGGCGCTGTTCGAGTCGCTGGAGCGCGATCAGGTGCGCCGCGGCACGCTGCAGGGCACAGCAGGCTGAACCCTGCCAGGCCGAGCTCCAGCATCAGTGCTGGTGCTGGTGCGGGGGCTCGGCCGCAGCCGGCCGGACAGCGTTCATCGCCCGGGCCTCGGCCGAAACGTCGACCGTGCTGCGCTTGCCGTCGCGGCCCTCGATCACCAGGGTCAACGGCACCTTGTCGCCGGCGTTCACCGGTCGGACCACATCGATCAGCATGACGTGATAGCTGCCCGGCTTGAGCTCCAGCGTCCGGCCCGGGACGATGTCCAGCGCGTCGACCGCCTTCATCATCATCCGGTCACCGTCCATGCGCATCTCATGGATCTCGACGATCTTCGCGGCCACGGACCTCGCCTCGACCAGCCGCACCGGCTCGGTGCTGCTGATCTGCATGAAGGCACCGGTGGCCTTCTGCTGCGCGACGGTGGCGCGCACCCAGGGGTCCTTGACACTGACCTGGGCCTGGACGGCCAGGCTGGCGAAGGTCAGGACGGACAGCGCAGCAGCGCGCAGCAGGGGGACGAGAGCGGTCATCGGGAAGCTCCTTCAGGGGACGAGGGGAGGGTGAAAGGGTCAGTATCGGCCCGGCGGCGTTGCCGGTCCCGGCGCTTGTCCAGCCAGCGCCACACGCCGGTCACCGCCAGCAGCGCAAGCGGCCGACCGGGCCGGGCGTCGCTGGTGACTCGCACCACCTCGATCGACTCCAGCTCGAGCGGGAAGACACTGTCGCACAGGCGCCCGGCAGCGTGCGCGGGCCTGAATCCGTCGGATCAGTTCGCGCTCAGGCGAGCGCAGGCGGGGCCCGGGCGGGCAGGGGCGGGTGATGGGCCGCCGCATCCGGCACGAAGTCGATGCGCAGCACCGGCGCGGGCCGAGGCTCGATCAGGCGGTAGTCGGCGCGGCGGTCCGGATCGGGCAGCCAGGCACCCAGCGCCGGGCTCAGACAGGCGGGGCAGTGGCTGCCACCAGCGGCGTCGATCATGCCGATTGCGCCGGCGTCGGTGCGCGAGGCCGCCGGCATCGTGGCCGAGCAGATTTCGGCCAGCATCGCCGCACGCACCGGATCGGCGGCGGCCAGCAGGCGCGACAGCGTCGGCGCCAGCGTGACCATCATCAGCAGCGCAATGGCGGCGCTGACGAATCGGAAGCCGTGACGACGCCAGAAGATCATTTCGCGATGATAGTGAAAGCAGTCATGAAACTTCATGATCCCGTCACGACGTTGCCAGATGTCCACAGCCGGGACCCGGGTTCGCACTGCTGCTGTCGGCGGCGATCTGGAAATGGCCTGCAAGCCACCCTGACATCAGGCTTTCTGCAGGCTCCCGGCATCCACAGGCCCGGAATGACCGTCTTCCGGTCCGGATATCCGCGCATGAGAACGCTTTGCGGTGCGGCAGAGTGCACGGATCATCAAGTTTCCGCCCGGATCCTCTCCCATGACCGTCGCCTCTCACCGCTCCTCTCGTGCCGGCCTGCGTCTGTCCCACCGGCTGGCCCTGGGTTTTGCCGCGATGCTGCTGCTGTTGCTGGCCCTGAGCGGTCTGGCGCTGCAGCGCATCGAACTGCTCGACCGCACGCTGGTGCGGCTCGCGGGCGACGAGGCCGAGCGCAGCCGCATGGTGCGCGACCTCGAGCGCTGCTCCCAGGCCTACGGCTCGACGCTGCGCAGCTTCGCCGCCGCCGACCCCACCTCGATCGAGGCCCTCTACCGCAATCTCGAAGGACAGGTGAAGACCTGCACCACGGGCTTCGACCAGGCCCGCACGACCGTGACCGACCCGGAAGGACGCAAGCTGCTGGACGCGGCACGCACCGCCCAGGACCAGGCCGTGATCATCATCGCGCAGGCGCGCCAGGAGTACGCCAGCCGTGGCGAGGCGGCGGTGGCCTTCGGCATCCGGGTCGCGATGAGCTACGAGCAGGAAAAGCAGGAGGCCCGACTGGTGGCCTGGACCCAGGCGCTGCGCGCGCTCAGCGACTGGGACGATGCCACGCAGCGCCAGGTGGCCGAGGCTGCGGCCCCTGTGGCCGCGCAGGCACGCCAGGTGCTGCTCGGCGGTGCGGTGCTCGCGCTGCTGGTGGCCGCCGGCCTGGGCACCTGGCTGACGCGTGACATCAGCCGCGGCCTGCGCAAGGCGGTCAATGCCGCCGCGCAGATGGCCTCGCACGACCTGTCCCGCCCGATTCCACCGGGTCGCGCCGACGAGATCGGCGAGGTGCTGCAGGCGCTCGAGGACCTGCGCCAGCAGATGAACCGGATGGTCAGCGGTGTGCACGAGGCGGCGGCCTCGATCAGCCTGGCCGGCGGTGAGCTGGCCAGCGGCAGCCAGGACCTGAGCCAGCGCGCCGAACAGGCGGCGGCCACGCTGCAGGTGACGCTGGGCACGCTCGACACGCTGAGCGGCTCGGTCACCGAGACCGGCGGCTCGGCCCGCCAGGCCGACGAGCTGGCACGCTCGGCCAGCGAGGTGGCCAACCACGGAGGTCGCACCGTCTCGCAGGCGGTCATGACGATGGGCGAGGTCGAGGCCGCCGCGCGCAAGATCTCCGACATCATCGGCATGATCGACGGCATCGCCTTCCAGACCAACATCCTGGCGCTGAACGCCGCGGTCGAGGCCGCACGGGCCGGCGAACAGGGTCGTGGCTTCGCGGTGGTGGCCGGCGAAGTGCGCTCGCTGGCACAGCGCAGCACACAGGCGGCACGCGAGATCAAGTCGCTGATCGGTGACTCGCTCGACAAGGTCGCGGCTGGATCGCAGCAGGTTCGGCTGGCGGGCGACGGCACACAGGCACTGATGGCCTCGATCGAGCAGGTCTTCGCGCTGATCAGCCGCATCTCCCAGCAGGCCAGTGGCCAGATGGGCGGCCTGGAGCAGACCCGCACGGCGCTTCAGCAACTGGACTCGGTGGCGCAGCAGAACGCGGCGATGGCCGAGCAGACCGCCGCCGCGGTCAGTGCCCTGACCGAGCAGGCCGACAGGCTCGGCGAGCTGGTCGGCGACTTCCGGCTGCAGGCCGAGGCGGCCTGAGGCCGTTCGGATCAGGCCTTGGGCGGGGTCTGCAGCATCCACTCGTGCGCCGGGTCATTCTTGAAATGCCAGGCGCGGCCCGGGCCGGCCATCACGTTGAGGTAGTACAGGTCATAGCCGTGCGGCGCCACGCAGGGGTGATAGCCGCGCGGCACCATCACCACGTCGTGGTCCTCGACCACGCAGGCCTCGTCGAGGCTGCGGTCGTCGGTGTAGACGCGCTGGAAGGCAAAGCCCTGCGGCGGGTTGAGCCGGTGGTAGTAGGTCTCCTCCAGCAGCGTCTCCTCCGGCGGCACGTCGCGGTCGTGCTTGTGCGGGGGGTAGCTGCTCGAGTGGCCGCCCGGCGTGATGACCTCGGTCACCAGCAGGTGATCGGCGGTCGGGTCGTCGGCCATCAGCACGTCGCAGACATGGCGGGTGTTGCTGCCCTGGCCGCGCACGCTGCGGCGCATGGTGCTGCCGTCGATGCGGCGCACCGACTTGCCGCCCTCGTACGGGGCGGTGCACAGCGCCACCTCCGCCGCGCCGCGCGCGGTGATGACGACCGTCTCGCCGCCGGGCACGTAGAGCGCGTCGGGCGACTTCTCCTCGAAGACGCTCTCGCGCGAGCCCAGGCCCGCGTGCGTCGTGCCGCCGACCTGCACATCGACGGTGCCGGTCAGCACGACCAGGCAGAGCTCGCGCGCACCGGTGTCGAGCGACTCGTGCTCGCCGGCCTGCAGGCGCAGCGCGCGAAAGCCCACGTGCTTCCAGCCGGCGCGCTCGGGCGTGATGTCGCAGATCTGGCGGCCGTCGGCGGCCTTGACCAGCAGGGGGGACTGGGGCATGTCGGCTCCTGCGGGCGGGGTCAGACCGCGGTGGCGTCGATGCGATCGACGATGGCGCGCAGCGTGTCGTAGCCCTTCTTGGCGTACTCGTAGCTCGGGGCCACGGCCGGATCCTGCTCGGCCTCGACCACCAGCCAGCCTTCGTAGCCGGCGTCGTGCAGCGTCGAGAGCACGGCGCCATAGTCGATCACGCCATCGCCCGGCACGGTGAAGGTGCCGTTGATGACGCCGTTCAGGAAGCTCCAGCTCTCGTTGCGGGCCCGGGCGATGACCTGGGCGCGCACGTCCTTGCAGTGCACATGCACCACGCGGCCGACATGCTTCTTCAACACCGTGACCGGGTCGGCGGCGCCGCCGAAGTAGGCGTGGCCGGTGTCGAACAGCAGGAAGACCTTGGCCGGATCGGTCAGGGCCATCAGCTTGTCCACGTCGGCCGGGCTCTCGACATAGGCGCCCATGTGGTGGTGGTAGGCCAGGCGGATGCCGTAGGTCTCGATCAGGTGCTGACCGAAGGCGTTCAGGCGTGCGGCGTAGCCGGCCCAGGCGGCCTCGTCCTTGAACTTCGGGCGCTTGGCCACCGGGGTGTCGATCTGGCCCTGGATGGTGCCGGCGCACTCGCCGTAGACCACCACCTTGACGCCGTTGTACTGCAGCTTGCGCAGGTGGGCCTGGGCGCGCTCGATCTCGGCAGCGACCGCCTGCGCGTCGGTCTGCCCGGCGGGCACTTCAGCCAGGAAGCCGGAATACCAGCCCGAGACGCAGACCAGGCCGAACGCGTCGAGCTTGGCCTTCAGGCCGGGGCCGTCCTTGGGGAACTTGTTGCCCAGCTCGAAGCCGGCGTAGCCGATCTCACGGCCTTCGGAGAGCGCCGTCTCCAGCGGGGTCTCGCCGCCCAGCGAGGGCAGGTCGTCGTTCATCCAGGACAGGGGATTGATGCCGATGCGGACGTTCCAGGACATGGTGGGGTTCCTAATCGAAAAGCAGTGAATGCGGTCTGCGAGGGGTCGGAAATCTTCGGGCGGGCAGCTCGGTGCTTCAGTTGAACTGCTTCTTCTTGGCGTCGAGGTAGCGCGCGTGCGCGGCCTCGACCTCGGGGCGCTGCGAGACCTGCGGGATGGCGACCTCCCACCAGGCGCCGCCGTCGCCGGTGGTGCGGTGGTGCGTGGTGTCGATCACCAGCACCTGGCTGCGGGTGGCGCGGCGCGCGCGCGCCATCTCGCGGCGCAGCTCGGCCACGTCACGCACATGCACGGCCTCGGCGCCCAGCGAGCGGCCGTTCATCGCGAAGTCGATCGCCGAGGGCACGCCGCCCTCGGGGATGCAGTCGTCGAGCATGTTGTTGAAGCTCGCGCCGCCCGACTTGACCTGCAGCCGCTCGATGCAGCCGTAGCCGCGGTTGTCCAGCAGCACGACGATGATCTTGCGCCCGAGCATGACCGAGGTGGCCAGCTCGTTGTTGAGCATCATGTAGGAGCCGTCGCCCACCATGACGATCACCTCGCGCTCGGGGCGGGCCATCTTCGCGCCCAGGCCGCCGGCGACCTCGTAGCCCATGCA
>JBJOPV010000145.1:0-8997 GCA_046050625.1 Pseudomonadota bacterium | reverse complement strand
CCGCGCCAGGTCGACGTGCTGCGGCTGCTGGCGGCCGGGCAGTCGAACAAGATCATCTGCCGCGAGCTCGATCTGGCCGAGTCCACCATCAAGACGCATCTGCTGGCGCTGTTCCGCAAGCTCGACGTGGGCTCGCGCACCGAGGCGGTGGTCACCGCGGCGCGGCTGGGCCTGCGCTTCCCGCACTGAGACTGAAACTGAGACGAACCGGTCCGACACGAGGAGTGCCCGCCATGCCCCGATTCCTGTCCCGCTGGGTCGCCGGCCTGCTGCTGGCCGGTCTGACCGGTGCCGCTGCCGCGCAGAGCGTGCTGCGCATCAGCGCGGTGCCCGACGGGCGCACGCCGGAGCAGCAGGCCGAGCAGTTCGAGCCGCTGGGCGAGTACCTGTCGAAGCGGCTGAAGACCCGTGCCCAGTGGGTGCCCTTCAAGACCGAGGCGCAGCTCTCGGCCGCGCTGCTGGCGCACAAGGTCGATCTGGCCTGGATTCCGGCCGGAACGCTGGTGATGCTGCAGGCGCAGGTGCCCGGCCAGGTGCTGCCGCTGGTGCAGCGCGACGAGGATGCGCGCAGCCGCTCGGTCATCGTCGTGCGCGCTGACTCGGCCCTGCGCAAGCCGCAGGACCTGAAGGGGCGCACGCTCGGCTTCGGCCCGGTCAGCAGCGCCGCGGCGCACCTGATGCCGCGCGCGGCGCTGCTGGCGGCCCGGATCGACCCGGCCCGCGACCTGAAGGTCAGCCACGCGCAGAACGAGGAGGCGGTGCTGCAGGCCCTGCAGTCCGGCCAGGTCGATGCGGCGGCCTTTGCCCAGGCGACGTGGGAGGGCTGGGGCGCGGCCGCGCGCATCGACGCCCGCCAGTGGCGCGTGCTGCTCAGCACCGAGCCCCGCGCCGACCGCTCGCTGAGCGTGCGCGGCGATTTTGGCGAAGGCCACCGCAACGCGATCGCGGCCGCCTTCCTGGCGCTGGAGGCGGTGCCCGGCGGCAAGGACATCCTGCGCAGCCACGGCACCCGCCGCTTCGTGCTGGCGCCGCCCGAGGCCTTCGATCCGGTGCGCGACGCGGCTCGGCAGGCCGGGCTGATCCGCTGATCAGCGCACCAGCTCGTCGAGCACCAGGCGCTGCGCCCGCCGGGCGATCTCGCCCCCGAAGCTGACCGGCTCGGCCTCGATCAGCGCCAGGCCGCGCTGCGGGGGCTGCGGCTGCGGGGGGGGCCCGGGCGTCTGTGGCGCCTTTCCGGCGTCAGTGACAGGCTCCAGCACCACCCGCTGCTGCGCCAGCACCGGCACGGCACGACCCTGGGCATCGTCGCGGGTCGCGATCGGTCCGCGGTGGCGCGAGCTCAGCAGCGGCTGGTCGATCTGCTCGCTGGCGGTGTCGGCCAGCGCGCGCAGCCGCAGCCGCCGTGCCGGCTGGGCTGGATCGTCGGCGATGAAGCGCGCCAAGGCCTGCGGTGCCAGCCGCCACGCCTGGTCCTGCGGCACATGGCCCTGCACGTCGAGCCGCTCTGGCGCGACGATGCGGCCCAGCACCTGCTCTGGCGCCACCCAGTCGCCCGGCTGCAGCGTGGCGGGCAGATCGACGATGCGCCCGGCCTGTGGTGCGCGCAACCGCAAGGCCTCGCGCCGGGCCTGCAGACCGGTCCGGGTGGCGAGTCCTTCCTCGATGCGCTGCTCGATCACCTGCCGCTGGCCGAGGTCCTGCGCATCGGCGACGCCGCGCTCGAGCCGCACTGTCTCCCGCTGGGCGTCGATGCGCGCGCGCGTCTCGTCCGGCGCCAGCGTCGGTGCCCACAGCTCCAGCAGCACCTGGCCGGCCTCGACCCGGTCGCCCTCGCGCACCAGGAGGCGCTCGACGCGCGCCGGCTCGGGCGCATGCAGCGGCGCCTGCGCGGCCGGCATCAGCACGACCGGTGCCTCGACATGGCGGTCCAGCGGCAGCGCCAGCAGCGCGGCCAGGCCCAGCAGCAGCCCGCCCAGGCGCAGCCTGGCCCGCAACGGCCGCCACAGGCCGCGCTCTTGGCCCTGACGCAACCAGCGCACGATCGGTCCGAGCATCAGCATCCACACCTCCACCAGCAGCATCACCACGCCAAGGGCGCGGAAGCACACGCTGTAGACCAGCAGCGCCGCACCCAGCCCCAGCAGCATGCGGTAGAGCCAGGTCAGCGCCGCGAACGTCAGCAGGCCGGCGAGCCGGCGCCGCGAGACGATCTCCGGGGCGGGCAGCGCATGGCCGAGCAGCCGCGTCTCGATCCACCACTGCGCCAGCGCGAAGGCGCGCGGCTGCAGATTGGCCATGCCGATCGCGTCGGCCAGGAAGTAGTAGCCGTCGAAGCGTGCCAGCGGATTCAGGTTCACCAGCAGCGTCAGCGTCCAGGTGGTGGTGGCCAGCACGAAGGCGATGTCGCGCAGCAGGCCGGGCGGCAGCACGGTCCAGGCCAGCGTCGCCAGTCCGGCCAGCCCGGTCTCGACCAGCACGCCAGCCGCATCGATCCACAGGCGCTGCTGGCGCCTCGCCAGTCGCCAGGCGTCGGAGGTGTCGGTGTAGAGCAGCGGCAGCCCCAGCATCAGCGTGACGCCCATCGAGGACACCCGCGCGCCCTGGGCCGTGGCGACCCAGGCGTGGCCCAGCTCGTGCAGCCCCTTGGTGACGAGCAGCACCACGAGGTAGAGCAGCAGCCCGGCCGGCGTGAGGAACTCCGGCACGGTGCCGATGAAGCTGTCCCACTGTCGGCTCAGCAGCAGCAGGCCCAGCAGCGTCAGCAGCGACCAGGCGATGCGCACCGGCCGGCTGCCCAGCCCGGCCACCGCCGGCAGCGTGCGCTGCAGCCAGGCGTCCGGGTAGACCAGCGGAATGCGCAGGAAGAGATGCTTGCGCGCCAGCCACTGCCATGCGCTCGGCCGGGCCGCGCGGGACTTTGCCGCCAGCGCGGCCGCCTCGGCGGCGGAGGTCGATCCCAGCAGATGGTGTTCGCGCAGGAAGTCCAGCAGCGAGTCGAGCCGTGGCGCCAGCGTGTGGGTGGCGGGCAGGTCGGAGGTGCTGGCGCAGTGTTGCAGCAGGGCCTCGCGGCTGCCGCAGGACCAGGCCGAGAGCAGCCGCACGTCGATCGCGTCCAGCTCGAAGCGGCCCCGCTGGACCGGGTCATGGATCATCCAGCCGGGGGAGCCGTCGGGCCGCGGCGCGCCGCGCTCGAGTCGCAGGTCCTGGCGCAGCGGCGGCAGCATCGGCGTTGGCGTGGGTGCGCCCATTGCAGTGCTCACCAGCCCAGAAACTGCCGTGCCGCGCCGATCGGCCGGCGCAGCAGCTGCCAGGCCAGCGGCACCCGCTCGCCCTGCAGCCGGGCCGTGCCGCGCAGGCCGAGGCGCGGCACCGCGCCGGGATCGAGCCGTGCGTGCAGCACCTGCACCAGCTCGCCGCCCGGGCGTGTCACTGGCAGGAAGCCGATGCGTTCGAGCGTCGCCCCACGCCCGCCGATCGGGGCGCCCTCGAACATCCAGCGCACCTCGCCACCCTCGCGCAGCGCGATCATCGCGTCGACCGGCAGGTCGATGCGCAGCTTCACCCGGGCTGGATCGGCAATCTGCAGGATCTCCTGGCCGACCGCGACCGGACGGCCCTCCAGCTCGCGCCGGTCGGCGTACAGCACCAGCCCGGCCAGGGGCGCGCTGATGCGCGTGCGCTCGAAGGCTTCAGCCGCGTGGCGCGCGCCGACCTCGGCCAGTTCGTGCTCGGCACGGGCGATCGCCAGTTCGTGCGCAGCCTGAGGATCGCGGAAGGCGGCTGCACCGAGCCGGCTGGTGCGCGCCTGCGCCACCGCGAGCTTCTGACGCTCGACCAGCATCTCGTGGCGCAGCGGCAGGTCCTCGAACTGCACCAGCAGGTCGCCGACCTGCACGGTGCTGTTCGGGTCCGGCGCGATGCGGCGGACCACCCCGGCCAGCGGTGCGGTGATGACGCGGGGCCTGTCGGCCACCACTTCGGCCGGAGCCAGCACCGTCAGCCGCACGGGCCAGGCCAGCGCCACGCCCAGGGCCGCCAGCAGCAGCGCCGCCTGCCAGCGCTGCCAGCTCCGGCCCATCGCCAGGCTGCGGTCGGCGGGCAGCGCACGCCAGGCGTGTGCGTAGGCCTCGCCGAGCCGGCTCAGCAGCGTCAGTGCTCCCGCCTCGAAGGCCGTTTCGCGCAGGAAGAGGGCGCCGGCACGGGCCACGCCGTCGCGGTCAGGCAGCGGCATCCAGGCCGCTTGCCGGAAGGGCTGCGCGCCCAGGTCGCCGGCCAGGGCGTCCAGCGTGAATGCGGCCGCGCCGTGCCATTGCTCGTCGCGCAGGCC
Organism: Pseudomonadota bacterium; assembly: GCA_046050625.1. Classification (GTDB taxonomy): domain Bacteria; phylum Pseudomonadota; class Gammaproteobacteria; order Burkholderiales; family Burkholderiaceae_C; genus Sphaerotilus. The sequence continues at coordinate 4,670 of JBJOPV010000145.1, read as the reverse complement.
GTGCCGGATGCGCGCCTCGACCGCCCGCACCAGCGGGGATTCCCGATCGACGCCCGGCAGGCCCGAGACCGCGACCACCTGCACGCGCCGGTCGCGGCCGCACTCGCGCAGCACCCAGGCCTGGGCGTGCGGCACCAGCGGCGTCAGCGTGTTGGCCAGATGGTGCAGCAGGGCGGTCTCGTCCTCGAGCCGGCGGATCTCGGCCTCGAGCTGCAGCAGCCGCAGCGCCGCTGGTGCAGCGGCTGCGCTCATGGCCTTGCCGCAGGGGGCGTCAGCGCGGCGGTGCCGCTCATGCCGGGCAGCACCCGCTGCACGTCGCCCCGGAAGCGCGCGACGATGCGCACCGTGCGGCTGACCGGGTCGACCGCGGCGCCGAGCCGGTGCACCGCCGCGTCGATCGTCTGCTGTGTCTCGTCGATGCGGAACGCGAAGCGGGTGCCGGGCTGCAGCCAGACCAGCCAGCTCGACGGCACGATCAGGTCGAGCTCGAGCGCGCTGGTGTCCTGGATGCGCAGCAGCGGCTGGCTGACCGCCACGCCCTCATGCGCGCGCGCCAGCCGCTCGACCACCCGGCCGGCGAAGGGCGCGCTGATGGTGCAGTCACGCAGCTGCGCCTGCAGCGCCTCGACATCGGCGCGCGCCTTGTCGGTCTGCGAGCGCGCCATGTCGAGTTCTATCCTGCCGGTGGCGCCGAACTTCTCCAGCTCGGTCTGGGCATCAAGCTGGCGGCGCTGCACCTGCAGCAGCGCCTGGGCCGAGCGCAGCTCGGCCTGCGGGCGGTCGCACTCGAACTGCACCAGCATCTCGCCCTTGCGGAAGGATTCGCCCTCCTGGCGCGGCATCGCAGCGATGCGTGCAGCCACCCGGGAGGTCAGCGTGGCCTCGGCGCCGGCACGCACGACGCCGCGGATCGGTGCCTGGGCGGCAGCGCCCAGACTGGCCGCCAGCAGCAGCGCAGGCACGAACGGTCGGAACATCGGGCTCATGTCGGAAGGTCCAGCCAGGTCGAGTCAGTCCAGCACGTCCGGGGCCCGCGTGCGCCACAGCGTCTCGAGTGCAGCGGCCAGCGTGCCGACATCCTCGCGGCCGGTGATCTCCGAGGTGACGGTGTCGGCGCCGATCGAGGCGTACAGGTTGGCATAGGCGTTCTGCATGTCGGCATAGGCCAGATCGAAGCGGATCTCGGCCAGCACGGCGGCCATCTCCTCGCGCACCAGCTGCTGGCGACCGAGGGTGCGGGCCTCGACGCCCGCGCGGGTCATCGTGAGGATGCGTTCCTGGACCCTCTGCTGGCGTCGGGCCAGGGCCAGTTCCCGACCGACCTGGGTGAAGCGCACCCGGGCCACGCCGACCTGGGTCAGCACCGCCATCGTCAACGCGAGCTGGCGCTGGCGCAGCACGTCGCCCTGGGCCTGCACGGCGCGCTTGATGGCCGGATAGCGGAAGACATTGAGCAGGTTCCAGCTGGCGCGGGCGCTGGTGCTGATCCAGCTGCCGTTCTCCAGATAGCGGGTCGAGTCGGCATTCAGGCCGAGCGCACCGCGCACGCTGGGCAGGCTCTGTACCAGGATGGCGTCGAGCTCATGGTCGTTGATGCGGATGCGGTAGGTGCCCTCGCGCAGCTCCGGGCGCAGCTGCAGTGCGGTGCGGATCATCTCGGCGGTGCTGCCCGGCAGCTCGGGCACCGATTCGGTCCGGTCCGGCAGCACCAGCGCATAGTCCTGCTCCGGCAGCAGGTTCATCAGTGCGGCGAGCTGGCGCTTGGCCAGCACCAGCTCGCGCTGCAGCCTGGCCACGTCGGCCTGGATCTGCAGCAGGTCGCGCTGGAAACCCAGGGCCTGCAGCGGGGCGACCACCTGGCGTTCCTCCAGCGACTGGGCCTCGCGCAGCGCCTGGATGGCCAGCGCATTCACATGGCCCAGACGCGAGAGCGTGCGGTCGGCGCTGACGGCGCGCCAGTAGGCAGTGCGCACATCCTCGATGATGCGGTTGATGACCTTGCGGCGGCGCTCCAGCGCGATCAGCGTCTCGTCGGCGCCCTGACGGGCGCGCACATAGGACAGGCCGAAGTCAAGCACATCCCAGCTCAGCGTCAGGTCACCGATCAGGGTGTGCTTCTCCGACGAGGTCGAGCCCTCGATCGACTCGATGCCGGTCAGCAGCGAGCGGCTGCGACCGCCCGCGTCGTTGCTGCGCAGTGAGGCCTGGGTGGTGGCCACCAGCTGCGGCAGCTGGTCGTGGCTCTTCAGATCGAGCTGGCGCGTGCGCAGCACCTCGTCGAGGATTTCGATGCGGTGATCGAGGTTGTATTTGATCGCGCGTGCCATCGCCTCGTAGAGGCCGATCGCCCCCTTCACCGGCTCTTCGGCGGCGAGGATCGCATCGAGGTCTTTCTGCAGCTGCTCGCCGTGGGCTTGCGGATCGACCGGCTTCGGGGTCACGCTGCAGCCGGTCAGCCCGAGCCCCAGGCCCAGGCCCAGGCCGATGCTTCCGGTGCAGATCCTTCTTCGGGTGAGCGGCAACATCTACTCCTTGTCGGCTTCGTCAACCCCATCCCAGGGCCTGGGCCAGTGCCTCCATTTCCTGTTCGCGTGCGGAGGTGGCCTGGGTCAGCTGCTCGGCGAATCCGACTGCCGCGGTGGCCTCGGCTGTCGGGCCGGGGGCCGGCAGGGGAGCGATGGAACCGGTTTCGGTCGCAGGCGCTGCAGCCGCGTCCACTGTAGGAGGGGCGCTGGTCGGCGCAACCGGCGAGTTGATCCCGAAAGGCCCCGCAGTTGCGGCCTGGATCTGATCAAACTTGCTGTGCGGCGTCGCGGTGGCCTGCTGCATCAGCGGCGCCGAGCTGTCGAGCTGGCCAGCCGACCCGATGCGATCGGCCCGGCCGATCACCGACTGCATCGGGGCCTCGGCGGCGATCTCGCCGGCTCCCTCCAGCGAGCGCATCTGGTTGATTGCCTCGTTGAGCACCAGCGAGACCGGCTCGAACTGCGGCGTCCTCTCGGCCCGGTCCAGAGCCTGGACAATCCGGCTGCCCAGTCCGGTGGCGGGCTGCGGCGCCTCTGCGGCGGCAGGCACGGGGGCCGGTACGGCCACCGGCGCTGTCGGGGTCTCAGCCTGCGGGGGCGGTGTGGCAGGTGCTGGCGTGGCAGGTGCCGGTGTGGCGGGCAGCAGTTCTGGCTCCGGGGCCAGGGCCAGGGCCGGTTGTACCTGCAACACGAAGTCGGCGCGGGTCCGGCCGCCGTGGCCATCGTCGGCGGTGATCGAGATCAGGAAGCGGCCGCCGTCCTGCGTGGCCGCACCCGTGGCGATCGTGCCGCTGATCGTGCCGGTGGCCGGATCGAGGCTCAGGCCCGGGGGCAGACCGGTGGCGCTGAAGTCCAGCGGTGTGCCTTCCCGGTCGGAGAAGCCGGCGCCGGCCGGAATGCTGAGCCCATCGCCTTCGCGGGCCTCGCGGTCAGGCAGGGGCTCGGCCAGCACCGGGGCCTGGTTGACGGGTTCGACCTTGATCTCGACCGTGCCGATCACGCTCTGGCCGCTCGGATCGGTGGTCCGATAGCTGAAGCGGTCGCTGCCGCTGAAGCCGGATGCTGGCGTGTAGGTGAAGCGGCCGTCGGGCTCGATCTGCAGCGATCCCTGCTGCGGCCCGGCGCCAGGCTCGAGCGCGAAGGACAGGGTGTCGCCCTCTGGATCGGTGGCCAGCAGCTGTCCCTGCAGCGGCTGATCTTCGTCGACCGACACCGATTGGGCGTGGGCCTGAGGGGCATCGTCGAGGCCGCTCACGACGATCGTCAGCATGGCGGTGGCGCTGCCGCCCTGGCCGTCGTCGACCCGGTACTGCACCGAGGTCGCTCGCACCTCGCCGGCGCGCAGGGCTGAAAAATCGCCGGCGCTGTCGAAGCGGTAGCTGCCGTCGGCTGCGATCGTGAACAGGCCGCCCTGCGAGCCGGCGACCGGCTGGCCGACGCGGGCGCTGTCGCCGCCGACCGCGCCGACCTGCAGCAGGTCGCCATCCAGGTCGGCATCGCTGGACAGCACGCCTGTGGCTGCGGTGCGCTCCAGCGGCGTGCCGTCCGCCGTCGTGGCGTCATCATCCGTGGCCGCAGGACCGGGATTGACGACCGACCAGGAGAAGCGGGCCTGATCGGATCGGCCTGAGGGGTCGGTGGCGGTGAGGGTGACCGTGTAGGGGCTGGACGAGGAAGCGCTGGACGAGATCGACCCGGAGATGGCGCCGGTGACCGGATCGATGCTCAGGCCCGGGGGCAGGCCGGAGGCCGAGTAGGAGAGCGCATCGCCGTCAGGGTCGGAGAAGAAGAGCGAGGCGTCGAGCGAGACGGTGTCGCCATCGCCGCTGGAGAGGTTGCCGGCGGTGGCGGCGGTCGTGGGATCGTCGTTGGCCGCGGCCACGGTGATGACGACCGTGGCGCTGGTGGTGGCGCCATCGGCGTCGCGCAGCTGGTAGACGAGGGTGTCGGTGCCGGAGAAGTCGGCGTCGGGCGTGTAGCGCAGCGAGCCGTCGGGGTTGATCGTGACCGAGCCGTGTGCGGCGGAGGCCGAGACGATGCTGAGCGCATCGCCGTCCGGATCGCTGTCGTTGGCCAGCACGTTGAGGGTGACGGCCGCGTCCTCGGTGGTGGCGGCGGTGTCGTTGTTGGCGACCGGCGCGGCGT
>JBJOPV010000144.1:0-9079 GCA_046050625.1 Pseudomonadota bacterium | reverse complement strand
ACCTACGCGACGTGGTGGATTCGCCAGGCCATCACCCGCTCGATCGCCGACCAGGCCCGCACGATCCGCATCCCGGTTCACATGATCGAGACGATCAACAAGATGAACCGGATCTCGCGCCAGCACCTGCAGGAGTTCGGCTTCGAGCCGGACGCCCCGTCGCTGGCCGAGAAGATGGAGATGCCGGAGGACAAGATCCGCAAGATCATGAAGATCGCCAAGGAGCCGATCTCCATGGAAACGCCGATCGGGGACGATGACGACAGCCACCTGGGCGACTTCATCGAGGACACCAACAACACCGCGCCGATCGAGGCCGCGATGCAGTCGGGTCTGCGCGATGTCGTGCGCGACATTCTGGACAGCCTGACACCGCGTGAGGCCAAGGTGCTGCGCATGCGCTTCGGCATCGAGATGTCGACCGACCACACGCTGGAAGAGGTGGGCAAGCAGTTCGACGTCACGCGCGAACGGATCCGCCAGATCGAGGCCAAGGCCATCCGCAAGCTCAAGCACCCGAGCCGCTCGGACAAGCTGCGGACCTATCTGGACAATCTGTAAACGCCCCGAAGACCCCGCGAATGAGCGGGGTCTTATCACTTCTGCAACCTTTGGATGCGCACTGCATCACGGAATGCCGGGGTAAACTGAAGCCATGTCGCAGACCGTCACTTGCACCATTCTCTTTGCCGATCTGCGCGGCAGCACCTCCCTGTACGAGAGCCTGGGCAATGCCGAGGCGGCGACGGTCGTCACCCACAGCGTGGCGGTGGTCGCCCGCATCATGGAGGGTCAGGGCGGTCGCGTGATCAAGACGCTGGGCGATGGCCTGATGGCCATGTTCCCGCATCCGGCCGGTGCCGTGCGGGCCGCCGAGGAGGTCCATGACTCGCTCGAGCGGGTCATGGGCTCGGCGCGACCGTCGCGCAGCCCGGTCATGCGGGTGCAGATCGCGATGGCGCACGGCGAGGTCATCGAGGTGGCGGGCGACTGCTTCGGCGATGCGGTCAATGTCTCGGCCCGGCTGCTCGATCATGCCGGCGACAACGAGACGCTGATCACGTCGCAGACGCTGGCGGTGCTGGCGCCCGATGTGCGCGAACGCTTCCGTCGGCTCGAGCGGCTGCACCTGCGCGGGCGGGTCGAGCCGGTCGAGGTCTGGCGCTTCGAGAGCAAGCGCTCCGGCCCCGATCCGATGTCGACCATGTTCGGCGACTCCGCGCCGACCACCGTGCCCGAGGGCATCCGCCTGGTCTGCGAGGGCGTCTCGCGCATTCACACGGTGCGCAACCTGCCGGTCATCATCGGCCGCAGCCACGAGGCGGCCTACTGCCTCGACGACAGCCGCGTCTCGCGCGTGCATGCCCGCATCGAGTGGCACAGCGGCAACTTCCAGCTCACCGACCTGAGCTCCAACGGCACTTACGTGCGCTTCGGCCGCCAGTCCGAGGTGGTCACGCTGCGGCGCGGCGCCTGCACGCTGCATGGCCGCGGGCTGATCTGCCTGGGCGTCAGCCCCAACATCATCAACGCGCCGACCGTCAGCTTCGAGGTCCTGCGCTTCGACGACACCGATCCACTGCCGCTCTGAGCCGGCTCAGGCTGCCCCGAAACGCAGCAGCACCGTGATTCCGTGTCCGTCCGGCCCGTCCTCGATGACGACGCTGGCCTGCAGGCGCTGCGCTGCCCGCCGCACGATGGCCAGGCCCAGGCCACTGCCAGCGGAGCTGGGCGCGGCCAGGCCCCGATGGAAGCGGTCGAACACACGCTCTCTTTCGGCCTGCGGGATGCCGGGGCCGTCATCCGAGACCGCCAGACAGATCGTGCCGGCCGACGGGTCCAGCCCGATCGTCACCGTGCCGCCTGCCGCGCCGTGCTGGATGGCGTTGCGCACCAGATTGACCAGCACCGAGCGCAGGGCCTGCACATCCACCGGATGGCACAGCCGGTCGGGCGACTGCAGCACCAGCTCCTGGTGTCGGGCATGGGTCAGCGGCTCGAGCTCGATCAGCACCTCACGCGCCAGTGCCACCAGATCGGTCTGGCACGGCAACGTCGTGTGCGCATGCTCCAGCGCCGCCAGAGTCAGCAGCTGGTTGACCTGATGCGATGCGCGCTGCACGCCCTGCTCCAGCGCCCGCAGCGCGACGGTGCGCTGCACGTCGTCCTGCGCAACCACCAGCACATGGGCCTGGGCGGCCACCACCGCCAGAGGCGTCTTGAGCTCATGCGCCGCGTCCTGCACAAAGGCCTGCTCGGCATCGCGCTGGCGACGTGCCCGGTCCAGCAAGGCATTGAAGGCATCCACCAGCGGTGCCAGTTCGGCGTAGCCGGTGGGCTCGCACAAGGGCGACAGATCATCCGGGCGGCGCAGGCTCAGGCTGTGCAAGGGACGCAGGCCCAGCCACACCGCCAGCCCCAGGGGCAGCAGCACCAACGGCAACGCCAGCAGGACATAGCCCAGGACCTCCTGGCCGATGCGGGCCAAGGCGGCGCCATTCTCCAGCACCGGCACCCAGACCGCCAGGCGCCAGTGGGCATTCTGTCGAACCACCGGCCAGTGGTCCCTGCCCTGAAACGACACCCGGTCGGGGCCGCCCTGCGCCGCCAGATCGGGCAGCCCGTGGGCGGAGGGGGACAGGTAGACCAGCGCACCGTCCAGGCCGCTGAGCCGGAACAGCAGCGCACCACCTGCTTCGGGTTCGGCGTGGCGCCGCAGGTCGTTGTAGACCCGGTCGGCCGCCTGCAGCGCCGCCTGTGCCTGCGGCGGATCGAAACCCTGCAGCGAATCCAGGATGGACTGCGTCACCCGCCCCAGCGATTCGCGGCTGCGCACATCCTGCCTGAAGGCCCAGTAGTCCTTGAGCGACAGGGCCACCCACACCAGCAGCAGTGCCGCCAGCATCGTCAGCACGATGCGCCGCAGCAGCGAAGGCCCCCACCAACGCCTCATGGCACCAGCTGGTAGCCGACACCGCGCAAGGTACGGATGCGATCGGCGCCGATCTTGCGTCGCAGATTGGACATGTGCACCTCGATCACGCTGCCCTCCAGCGGCTCACCCAGGGGCTGCAGGCGCTGCCCGAGCGCGCTCTTGGACACCACCGCCTGCGGGTTGCGAGCCAGCGCCTCGAGCAGCTGGAACTCGCGCGCGGACAGCGCCACCGGCTCACCCTGCACCCACACCAGCCGGTCCCGAGGGGCGAGTTCCAGTGCCCCGATGCGCCAGCGCTCGCTGGCCTGGCGCACATGGCGTCGGTGCAGTGCCCGCAGCCGCGACAGCAGCTCGGCCATGGCGAACGGTTTGGGCAGGTAGTCGTCGGCGCCCTCGTCAAGGCCGGCCAGCCGCTCCGGCAGCGTGCCACGGGCGGACACCACCATCACCGGCACCGCCCAGCCCGACTGGCGCCAGGCGCGCAGCAGGTCCATGCCATCGATCCGGGGCAACCCCAGATCCAGCAGCACGGCGTCGGTGCGCTCACGGTCCAAGCCCTCGACCGCGGTCGGCGTGCGTTGCCACAACACCGTGCATCCATCCTGCCTCAGGGCAGTCACGATGGCCTGACCAAGATCCAGATCATCTTCGAGCAGCAGCACATGCATGCGCAGCAGTCTAGCGATGCGCTCTTTGGCCTGGCTAAAGGCTGGCCGCCTACGCTGGCGCCATGCACCACCCAGCAGCCTCCACACCATGACCGACACCCACCGCAGACGCACCCTCCAGAGCATGGCCATCGCGCTGGGCGCCGCCATCCTGCCCGGCTGTGCCACGCAGGCACCGCCCCCCATCGCCCAGGGCGACACCACGGCCGCGCTGGACCAGCTGCGGCTCTGGCTGGACGAACACGCAGGCCGCAGCCCCCAGATCAATCTGAGCTTGGCGCTGCTCGATGGCGACACCATCGCCTTTGCCGGCGGCTACGGCCACGCCAACCCCGACAGCGGGCTGCGCGCCTCAGAACGGACCGGCTACCGCGCAGGCTCCATCTCCAAGGTGTTCACCGCCGTGGCGGCCCTGAAGCTGGCCGAGCAAGGCCGCCTGGACCTGGACGCGCCGCTGGCCAAGGTGCTGCCGGGCTTTGGCATGCGCAGCCGCCGAGCCCAGGCCGACGCGGTGACGCCGCGACAGATCCTGCGCCATCGCGCCGGCCTGCCCAGCGACTGGGCACAGGGCATGTGGAGCGACGCCCCGGAGCCATTCGGTCGGCTGGTGACCCACCTGCAGGACGAATTCCTGTCCACCCCGCCCGGCCAGCTGTACGCCTACTCCAACGTCGGATTCAGCCTGCTGGGCGCCGCCCTCGAGCACATCACCGGCGAGCCCTTCGCGCGCTGGATGCAGGACCAGCTGCTGCACCCCTTGCAGATGCGGTCCTCGGCCTTCGAAATCGCCGCCCCGTCCGGGCCCTTGGCCGCAGTGGCCTTCGACGCCCAGGGCAAGGCAGCACACGAGCCGGGCCTGCGCGACCTGCCCGCCGGGGGTCTGAACACCACGGTCGTGGACCTGCTGCAGCTGGCACGCCTGTGGTTCCACCAGGGCCGCATGGCCGGACGGCAGATCCTCAGCCCCGCCAGCATCGCCGCCATGCAGACGCCGCCCCATGCGCCAGCGCTGGCCGACACTGCCAACGTGGGCCTGGGCTGGCATCTGCTGGATGAGGAGCTCGACGGTGTCGGCCCCCTGCTCTGGCATGCCGGCGGCACGCCCCACCACCACGCCCAGCTCATGCTGCTGCCACAGCTCAAGCTGGCGGTGGCCGTCATGTCCAGCTCGGTCGGTGCGGGCAGGCTGGCGCAGGACACCGCCCTGAAGGCACTGACGCTGATGGCCCAGGCCCGCATCGGCCGGGATCCGACGCGCCCCTGGCGCCAGGGGACAGACCCGGCCTACCCAGCGGTCGACCTCGTGTCCCGGCCACGGGCCCTCGACGGCCACTACGACACCCCGATGGGCCTGGTGCGTCTGCACGCCCAGGGGCAGCAGGTCCACGCCAGCCTGGGCGGCCAGCGCCTGGCCCTGGTGCATCAGCCCGACGGCTACCTCCAGCTGCGCGCACGCCTGCTGGGCCTGATCCCGATCGATCTCGGGCCGCTGGGCGACCTGGCCTTCAGCCAGCATGACACCGTCGATGGCCAGACCTGGCTCATCGCACGGCGCCGGGGGCGCTTCATGCAGGCTGGCACACGGCTGGAGCCGGTGCCGATCCCCACCGCGTGGAAAAACCGCCTGGGCATCTACCGCTACGACGGCGGCGATCCATTCCTGGCCGCGCAGATCCAGTCCGTGCGCGTGTTCGAAGAGGACGGTCTGCTGCAGGTCGAGCTGTCGGCGGGGACCGACAGCACCCGACTGGCGCTGGCCCCGGTGAACGACCAGGAAGCCCTCATTCGCGGCAAGGGCCGAGGCCGCGGCGAAACCGTGCACGCCGGCCAGGACGGTGTCGAGACGCTGCTGCGGCATGCGGGCATGCGCTTCGTGCGACAAGGCGGCGCGACATGATCCGATGCCGCCGCCGACCTCAGGCCGGCTCGGCCACCTTCTCCTCATGCAGCGTGCAGCGGTTGCGGCCGTTGCGCTTGGACTGGTAGAGCGCCTGGTCGGCCTGGTCGATCAGCGCCTCCAGCCCGGTGCGGGTCGAGCGGGTCACCGCGACGCCGAAGCTCGAGGTGACCGTCAGCCGCGGGTCATGATCGATGCCGTCGCCGGCGGTGTCCTGCACCAGGCGGCGCAGCGTGTCGGCGATCGCCAGCGCGACCGCCTCCTCGCAGTCCGGCAGCAGCACGCAGAACTCCTCGCCACCGTAGCGGCAGACCAGATCGGCCTCGCGCGCGCTGCCGTTGTAGATGCCGGCGACCGCCTTGATGACCTCGTCGCCGATCGCGTGGCCGTAGCGGTCGTTGAAGCTCTTGAAGTGGTCGATGTCGCACATCACCGCGGCGACTGGCCGGCCCTCGAGGTTGCAGCGCTCCTTCAGCGCGCCGGCCTGCTCGAAGAAGGCACGCCGGTTCAGGCAGCCGGTCATCGGGTCACGGGTGGCCAGGCGGAACAGTTCCTCGTTCTTCAGGCGGATCTGCTCGTGCGCGCCCTGCAGATCCTTCAGCGCGCGCGAGAGCTGCTCGTGCGCACGCTCCAGCGAGGTCTGGTCGGCCAGCACCACCAGGCAGCCCTCGGCGCCCTTGCGGCGGCGCAGCCGGCGCTCGGCCGGGTTGTCCAGATCCTGCCCAAGCGGAGCGCAGCTCACCAGCAGGATGCGCGCCCGGCTGCCCTCGCCGATCACCATGCGGATGCGCTCGACGCCCACCGAATTCTCCAGCGCCATGCGCCAGGGCAGCGGGCGCGACGGGTCGTCCTGGCGCATCGCGGCGAAGACCGCGATGTCCTCGATCTGCCGGCCGATCGAGACATCGCGTCGGCCGGTGATCTGCGCCACCGCCTCGTTGACCAGCAGGATGCGGCCGTGCTCGTCCAGGATCATCACGCCCTCGGTCAGCGAGTTGTAGGCCGAGCGCACCCGCCCCGGCACGGCGCCGCTCGGATCGAGCTGGTTCAGCACCCGGCCCAGGTACAGGCGCAGCAGCACGGCCATGCCCAGGAAGCACAGCAGCGGCCACAGCGTGCTCATCGTCAGCAGCCGCCCGGGCCAGCCCTCGCCGGCAATCGGCTGCCACTGCAGCTCCAGCACGCCCCAGTCGCGGCCCTGCAGCTGCACCGGCACCGCCAGATGCATGCGGCCGGCATGAGCCGCGGGCTGCAGGATGCCGCTGCCCGCCACCGGCTCGGCACCGGCAGGCCGCAGTGCAATCGCCAGCGCCTGCGTCTCGCGGCGCCGGAAGGCGTCAAGCATCTGCTGCACCTCGCGCTCGCCCAGCCGGGTGGCGGCCACCATCAGCTGATCGGCCAGGACCTGGCTGACCGCCTGACGCCGAGCCGCCTCGCGGGCGGCCGGATCGGCCACCAGACCGAACAGGGCATCGATCGTCACCAGACACAGCACCACCAGTGCCGACAGGCCGACGGCGATGCGGCTGATGGTATCGAACGGCCTCAGACGGGGCATCACGGGGCACTCTCCGGTCGGGGAAATCGGTCGGGAAAGGACATGGCGTGGCTCAGCCCTGACGGTCAAGCAGATCCTCGGCCAGACCGGCGAGCTCGCCGCTCACACCGGTATCGCGCCAGCCTCGCCGGCCGGCCTCGGCGCTGGCCGCCTCGCGCCGGGCCGCCTGCAGCACCGGCAACGGATCGAGCCGCCACCAGACCGGTGAGGCGAAGGCCAGGCTGGCTGCCAGCCCGCCGGCACGCACGGCCCAGAACAGCGCGCCGGCGCTCATCACCACCGCGCTGGTGCGGGCCACCGTGCCGCTCTGCCACTCCCGCTGCAGCAGGCTCTCCGGCGCATCAGGCACTGTCGATCGAGCCGCCTCGCTGTCCGCCGCATGCAGGCCGCCAGGGCCTTCGCTGATCGGTCGAATCAAGGCCACCGCCTCGAAACCCGCCAGATCCAGCGCCACATCCAGCAGCACCAGCAGATCGCTGTCGGGCAGGCGCATCAGATCCACGGACGACAAGCCGACCTCATCGCGCAGCGCCCCAGGATGAGCGGCCTGAGCGTCCGACGCGGACAGCACGACGACGCGGCGCAGCGCGTCGATCCAGCCGGTCATCACGTCGCCGGCAGCCAGCTCGGCCACGCCAGCCTCGTCGCTCTCGCGCGGGGTCATCCCCCGCAGCACCGCCGCACGCAGGACCTCCTGGCCAGCCTGCACCTGCTGAGCACGCTCGCGCATCGGCTCCACGCCATCGATCCCGGCCACGTCGAGCAGCGGCAAGATCGGCAGCCGGTCCGACGGCCGCTCGGCCGGCATCGATCCAGGCTCGAAGCGGCGCTCGCGCACCACGATCTCGATGCGCATGACACCGGATTCGCTGCGGCCATCCGACAGCACCAGGCTGAAACGGGCCGCCAGCGAGTTCTCGTCATGCTGGAACACCACCCGGCCCGCGATCACATCCGCCTGGGAGAAGGTCGTCAGCACCGAGTTGCCACCCACCCCCCAGAAGCGGCCGTTCTCGACAGCGACGACCCGGTAGACCAGCACGTCTGCCGTGCTGTCGACATCGCGCGCCCGCAGCAGGCTCTCGTCCAGGCGCAGGTGCATGCCCTGGTCGACCTGCAGCAGACCGATCTCGATCTCGGGCGCCTCGTCCACATCGGTGATGTGCAGCAGCAGCTGCTGCGTGGCGGCATGGCGCCCGTCCGACACCTCGATCAGCACTTCGTAGTGGTTGTCGCGGTTGGCGTCCTGCGGCTGCTCGCGGTCGAGCCGATCCAGCAGACGCAGCTCGCCGCTGTCGGCATCGATCTCGAAGCGGGCGGCATCGGCACCACCCGCGATCCGCCACTGCAGCACCGACATCGGGCCGTCGGCATCCGTGGCCTGCAGGCTCATCTGCCAGACGCTGTTTTCCGGGTGATCCACCACGGCGTGGGCGTGGCCGCCGTTCGAGACGATGCGCGGCGTCTCGTCGTCCACCGGCGTGATCGCGATCTCCAGCCGCACCGGATCCGAGACCGCGCCGGACGCATCGCGCAGCCGCAGCGCCAACCCATCGGACACGCTCTCGCTGCCGTCGTGCACATACCGGATCAGCCCATCGGCCAGATCCCCGACGCTGAAGCGCTCCACCGCCACGCCCGGCACATCGACCCGCTCCAGCCGGCCGGCCGACGCGCTGCCGACAAGCTCGAACACCAGCGAGCGTCCATCGTCGTCGACATCCGCTGGCAGCAGCTCCGCCAGCGTCAGCAGCTGATTGCCACCCTCCTCCACCGTCAGTGACCCGCCGACCCGCAAGGTCGGCGCATCGTTGACGTTGCCGATCGTCAGCACGAACGAATCGCTCGCCGTGGCGTTGCTGCCGTCCATCGCCGTCACCGTGATCGTCAGCGCGCCGACGTCGGCATTGGCCGGCGTGCCGCTGAAGGTGCGCGTGCCCGCATCGAACGTCAGCCACGCCGGCAGTGCGCTGGTCGTGTAGCTCAGCGAATCGCCCGCGTCGACATCGGCAAACGTCCCG
>JBJOPV010000143.1:0-9206 GCA_046050625.1 Pseudomonadota bacterium | reverse complement strand
TCGGCCTGGGCGCGGCGCTGGCGCTGCTGGCCGGGGTGCTGCAGTTCGCCAGTCTGTACGGCGCCGGTGCGGTGCTGCTGATCTACGGGGTCGGCCAGGTGCTCGAGAGCTTCGTGCTGACGCCGCGCCTGGTCGGCGAGCGCATCGGCCTGCACCCGATCGCGGTGATCTTCGCGCTGCTGGCCTTCGGGCACCTGTTCGGCTTCGTCGGCGTGCTGCTGGCGCTGCCGGCCGGTGCGCTGGTGCTGGTGGCTCTGCGCCGGGTGCGACGGGCCTACGTCGACAGCCGGCTCTACCGTGGCTGATGTGGCTGATGTGCTGATGCCCGAACGACAACGAAACGACCTCCTCCGCACGCATGTCCCGTGACCCGTCCTCGACGATGCGACAGGTGCCGCTGGCCTTCGGGCCGGAGCCGGTGCTGCGCTTCGATACCTTCGTTCCCGGCGCCAACGCGCAGTGGGAGCAGGTGCTGATGGCGCTGCTGGCGCCCAACCCGACGATGCCGCTGTACCTGTGGGGTCCGCCGGGCAGCGGCAAGTCGCACCTGATGCAGGCCGCGGCCAGCCAGACGCAGTCCTTCGGGCTGCGGGTGGCGGCCTTCGACCTGAAGTCACCCGTGCCCTGGGAGTTCGACGAGGAGGCCCGGCTGCTGATCCTCGACGACTGCGACCGCTATGATCGGCGCCGCCAGCACGAGGCCTTCCGCATGTTCGTCGAGGCCACGACGCTGGGCGTGCCCATCCTGGCGGCCGGGCGGCTGCCGCCGGTGGACCTGCCGGTGCGCGACGACCTGCGCACCCGGCTGGCCTGGGGGCTGGTCTACCGCCTGGTGCCGCCGACCGACGAGCAGGTGCGCGCGCTGCTGCGCCGCGAGGCCGAGCGGCGCGGCATCACCCTCGACGACGAGATGATGGCCGAGCTGGTGGGCCGCGCCGGCAACGAGCTGGTGCCACTGATGGAGCTGCTCGACCGGCTCGACCGCTACGCGCTGTCGAGCAAGAAGGCGGTGACGCTGGCACTGCTGCGGCAGATGCTGGCCGAGCCGGACGAGATCTGAAACGGGCTTGACCCGACAAACCGAACCGATGACCGCACCCTCCCGCCAGCTCTGCCTGTTCGACCTGGACCACACGCTGATCCCGATCGATTCCGACCACGCCTTTGGCAGCTTCATGGTCGAGATCGGCTGGGCCGATGCCGACGAGTTCCGTCGCCGCAACGACGCCTTCTACGCCGACTACCAGGCCGGCACGCTCGACCTGAACGCTTACATCGACTTCGCCACCTCGGTGTGGCGCCATCGGCCGCTGGCCGAGGCCCTGGCCGCGCGCGAGCGCTTCCTGGCCGAGGTGCTGCGCCCGAAGGTGCTGCCGCAGGCGCTGGAGCTGGTGCGCCATCACCAGCGTCGCGGCGATCTGGTGGCCATCGTCACCGCGACCAACGAGTTCGTCACCACGCCGATCGCCGCCGAGTTCGGCGTCGAGCATCTGCTGGCGGTGCAGCTCGAGCGCGAGGCCGACGGCCGCTGGCTCGGCCGGGTGCGCGGCACGCCGACCTTCCGCGAGGGCAAGGTCGCGCGCGTGCATGACTGGCTGGCCGGGCAGGGCGCCTCGCTGGCCGACTTCTCCGGGGTGAGCGTCTACAGCGACTCGCCCAACGACCTGCCGCTGCTGGAGATCGCCACCGATCCGGTGGCCACCAACCCGAGCCCGGCGCTCGAGGCCACCGCCACGCAGCGCGGCTGGCGCATACTGCGTCTCTTCCCATGATCAAGAACATCATTCGCAAGCTGCTCGGCAAGTCGAGCCTGTCCACCCCGGTCGGCGAGACCGTCCTCGAGGCGGTGCCGCTGCGACCGGCGGCCGTGCCCGAACCGATCGCGGTGCTGCCGGTCGCGCCGACGCCGGTGGCGGCGGCTGTCGCCGAGGTGGCTTCAGCCGTGGCCGGCCCGGTGCGCGGCATGCGCGTCGAGGTGCCGGCCTCGGTGCACCGCATCGACCCCTCGCTGCTCGACGACCGGGCGGTCAAGGTGGTCACCACGCTGCAGGATGCGGGCTTCGAGGCCTACATCGTCGGCGGCGCGGTGCGCGATCTGCTGCTGGGCCACCGGCCCAAGGACTTCGACGTCGCCACCAACGCCACGCCCGAGCAGGTCAAGGGCCTGTTCCGGCGCGCCTTCATCATCGGCCGGCGCTTCCGCATCGTGCATGTCGTGCACGGCCGTGGCCGCGAGCATGAGGTGATCGAGGTCTCGACCTTCCGCGCCTACCTCGATCCGGCCGCGGCCGAGCAGGTCGAGGGCCACGAGAAGACCTCGCGCGCGGCGCTGGCCGACAAGAGCCATGTGGTCGATGCCAGCGGGCGTGTGCTGCGCGACAACGTCTGGGGCCCGCAGGACGAGGATGCGGCGCGGCGCGACTTCACCGTCAACGCGCTCTACTACGACCCGCGCCGGCGCATCGTCGTCGATTACCACGACGGCATCGCCGACGCCCAGGCCCGACTGCTGCGCATGATCGGCGACCCGGTCACCCGCTACCGCGAAGACCCGGTTCGCATCATCCGCGTGGTGCGCTTCGCCGCCAAGCTGGGCTTCGAGATCGAGCCCGGCACCCGCGAGCCGATCCGCGCTTGCGCCGAGCTGCTGGCGGCGGTGCCGGCCAGCCGGATGTTCGACGAGATGATCAAGCTCCTGCAGACGGGCCACTCGCTGGCCAGCCTGCAGGAGCTGCGCAAGCAGGGCCTGCACAGCGGCATCTTCCCGATCCTCGACGCGGTGCTCGACGATGTGCACCGTGATGACGGGCGCGAGCAGTTCATCCAGCGCGCGCTGGCCGACACCGACCGCCGCGTCGGCGAGGGCAAGCCGGTGGCGCCGAGCTTCATGCTGGCGTGCATGCTCTGGCATGACGTGATGCGCCGTGCCGACGAGCTGCGTGCGCGCGGCGAGCCGCCGGTGCCGGCACTGCAGCTGGCGATCGATGCGGTGTTCGACGCGCGCATCGGCGACATCTCCGGCCGCGGCAAGCTGGCGGCCGACATGCGCGAGATCTGGATGATGCAGCCCCGCCTGGAGCGCCGCACCCCGTCGGCGGCGCTGACGCTGGTGGCGCAGCCGCGTTTCCGTGCCGGCTTCGACTTCCTGCGCCTGCGGGCCGACACGGGCGAGGCCGACGCCGACCTGGCGCATTGGTGGGAGCGCTTCTCGACCGCCGACGACGTGCTGCGCGAGGCACTCTTCGTCGAGGCACGCCAGCAGGATCAGGGGCGTCGCGCCGCGATCGCCGCCGGCGAGCTGCCCGCCGAGGCTGCAGGTGCCGCAGCCGGCAGCCCGGCCAAGAAGCGCCGTCGCCGTCGCAAGCCGGCGGGTGCGCGCACCGAGGGCGCACCGGCTTTCGCCGGGGCTGATGCCGGCGGTGACTGAGTCCGCGTCGGGCTCACTGCCGCGCCGCGCCGTGATCGGTCTGGGCGCCAATCTCGGCGATCTGGATGCGACGCTCGACGCGGCCTGCGCCGCGATCGCCGCGCTGCCGCACAGCCGCTGGCTCGGCGTGTCGGGGCGCTGGTGCAGTCGGCCGGTCGACGCGTCCGGGCCGGATTACCTGAACGCGGTCGCCGCCGTCGAGACCCAGCTGGCGCCGCTGGAGCTGCTCGCGGCGCTGCAGGCCATCGAGCGGGCGCATGGCCGCGAGCGTCCCTGGCGCAACGCGCCGCGCACGCTCGACCTCGACGTGCTGCTGATCGACGATCTGGTCAGCGCCGATCCGGTGCTGCTGCTGCCGCATCCGCGCCTGCTCGAGCGCGCCTTCGTGCTGCTGCCGCTGCTGGAGCTGCAGGCTGCGCTGGGCTGCACCCTGCCGCTGCCGGGCGGTGACGATGTGGCTGGATTGCAGCATCTCGCCGACCGGCTGGCTCGCGAACAGGGCCTGGAGCGTCGGCCCGGCTGAAACGTTCCCGGCCTGTGCCCGCCAGCGGCTACACTCCGGCGTTTCCAATCATGACAATTTCGTGACAGGTTGCCGCCGCCCGGCGGGCGCTCGGTCACCCCCGACCGTTCCTGTCGCTCTCCCCCCTGGAGCTCAACATGCTGTTCGGCAAGCTGCTGCCGCGCGAAGGCAATTTCTTCGAACTGTTCAACAAGCACGGCGAGGCGATGGTCGCGGGCTCGCGCTCCTTCCAGAGCCTGCTGCAGAACTACGGCGACACCTACCTGCGCGAGAAGTACGCCGCCGAGGTGGATGCGGCCGAGCACGCCGCCGACAAGGTGACCGCCGAGGTCAACCGCCTGCTGCACAAGACCTTCATCACCCCGATCGACCGCGAGCAGATCCATGGCCTGATCAACGCGATGGACGATGTGCTGGACCTGTTCCAGGACGTGTCCGAGACGCTGGCGCTGTACGACGTGCGCACCATCACCGAGGAGGTGCTGCGCCTGGGCGACTTGGCGGCCAAGTGCGGCGAGCGCGTCGCGCATGCGGTGTCGCTGCTGGGCAAGCTCAGCGACCACAGCGTGGCCGAGGCCACCGTCAAGACCTGCGAGGAGATCGACCGCCTCGAGTCCGACGCCGATCGGGTGATGCGCTCGGCGATGTCGCGCCTGTTCCGCGAGGAGCAGGACATCCGCGAGCTGATCAAGCTCAAGGCGATCTACGAGATGCTCGAGTCGATCACCGACAAGTGCGAGGACGTGGCCAACCTGATCGAGGGCATCGTCCTCGAGAACTCCTGAGCCATCATGGACGCAATCCAGGTCAGTCTCTGGGTGGTCGTGCTGCTGGTGGCGCTGGCGCTGCTGTTCGACTTCATGAACGGCTTCCATGACGCGGCCAACTCCATCGCCACCGTCGTGTCCACCGGCGTGCTCAAGCCGCAGCAGGCGGTGCTGTTCGCGGCCTTCTTCAACTTCATCGCCATCGGCATCTTCCACCTGAAGATCGCCGCCACCGTCGGCAAGGGCATCGTCGAGCCGGGCATCGTCGACTATCACGTCGTCTTCGGCGCGCTGGTCGGGGCGATCACCTGGAACGTGGTCACCTGGTTCTACGGCATCCCGTCGAGCTCCTCGCATGCGCTGATCGGCGGCATCGTCGGCTCGGTGACTGCCAAGGCCGGGCTGGACGCGCTGATCGGTGCGGGCATCTGGAAGACGGTCGCCTTCATCCTGGTCTCGCCGACGCTGGGCTTCATCCTGGGATCGCTGCTGATGGTGGTGGTGGCGTGGATCTTCCGGCGCAGCACACCGATCCGGATCGACAACTGGTTCCGGCGCCTGCAGCTGGTCTCCGCTGGCCTGTACAGCCTGGGTCACGGCGGCAATGACGCGCAGAAGACCATCGGCATCATCTGGATGCTGCTGATCGCCACCGGCTACACCAGTGCCACCGACGACATGCCGCCGACCTGGGTCATCTGGTCGTGCTACATCGCCATCGGCCTGGGCACGATGTTCGGCGGCTGGCGCATCGTCAAGACCATGGGCCAGAAGATCACCAAGCTCAAGCCGGTCGGGGGCTTCTGCGCCGAGACCGGCGGCGCGATGACGCTGTTCCTGGCGTCCTGGCTGGGCGTGCCGGTGTCGACGACGCACACCATCACCGGCGCCATCGTCGGCGTGGGCTCGACGCAGCGAGCCTCGGCGGTGCGTTGGGGCGTGGCGGGCAACATTGTCTGGGCCTGGATCTTCACGATTCCCGCCTCGGCGGCGGTCGCGGCCGGCTCCTACTACCTGGGCACGCTGATTCTCTGAGGCGTCGGCTGATCCGCCTCGGCCTGCACCTCGAACCAGCGCTGCAGGCCGAAGGCGATCGAGGACATCAGCACCGTCGTGCCGATCAGCAGCGCGGCGATCACTGCCAGCACGCTGCCCCAGCCGCTGGGCGGCGTGCCGGACGCATGCCCGACGTTGTGGCGCGCATCCCAGCGCTCGTCGGGTGTCAGCCCGGTCAAGATGGTCGTGAGCATCGCCACGGCGAACGACAGGCCGCCCAGCGGCAGCATCCAGGCCGCCTGGATGTCATCGATGCCGAAGGCCTGGAGCCGCTGCAGCCCCGCCAGCCCCGCCAGCGTGGCCAGCAGATGCAGCCAGCCCCAGGGGTCGCGCAGACCATGGCGCAGGAAGCGGTGCAGGCCGAAGCTGCCGCCCAGCAGCGTCAGCCAGGCCGCATGGGTCTTGGAGCGGGGACGGGCGCTCATCTCGGGGGCTTCGGGCGGGTCTCAGCCGCCGGCCGGCGCCGAGGCGCTGCCGTCGCCCAGCGCGCGCTGCATGATCACCACGTCGAGCCAGCGCTCGAACTTCCAGCCCGAGTCGCGCATCACGCCGGTGGGCTCGAAGCCGCAGGCGCGGTGCACGCCGATCGAGCCGGCATTGGCCGAGTCGCCGATGACCGCGAACATCTGACGCGCGCCCAGCGCGGTGCAGCGTGCGATCAGCTCGGCCAGCAGCAGCCGGCCCAGGCCGCGGCGCTGCGCCTGCGGGCCCAGGTAGATCGAGTCCTCCAGCGAGAAGCGCCAGGCCGGACGCAGCCGGAACAGGTTGGCATAGGCGTAGCCGACGACCTGCGGGCCGCGGCCGTCACCGCTGTCGACCTCGGCCACCAGCCAGGGCAGAGCGCGGCCGAGCACCTCGTCGCGCCGACGTGCCATCTCGGGCGTGTCGGGCGCCTCGGTCTCGAAGGTGCCGGTGCCGTGCAGCACGTTCCAGGCATAGATCTCGGTGATGGCCGCCACGTCGGTCGGCAGGCTGGGGCGAATCAGTGTCTCGGGCATCGAAGGCAGCTTATAATCTCGGGTTTTCCGGTGACGGCTGATCGGCAGCATGCCACGCAGCACGTATCTAACGGGGCCGGGAGAAGCCTGATTGTCAATGCAATCGACATCGTCATTTCGATCTGCCGGCCTGCGTGTCTCCTGGTCCTGTGGATCACCGGTCATTCCGGGGCACCGGTACCTGCGCCCCGAACCTGACACCTTCTGATCGAGGAAACATCATGGTCGTGATTCGTCTGTCCCGCGGCGGCTCCAAGAAGCGCCCGTTCTACAACATCGTCGTCGCCCCGAAGGCCGAGCGCCGTGACGGCCGCTTCATCGAGCGCGTCGGCTTCTACAACCCGGTCGCTTCCGGCCAGGCCGAAGCCCTGCGCGTCGCCTTCGACCGCGTCGAGTACTGGACCGGTGTGGGCGCCCAGATGTCGCCGACCGTCGACCGTCTGGTCAAGCAGGCCAAGGGCGCTGCCGTCGCTCCGGCCGCTGCTGCTGCCTGAGATCGGTCTGCCAGCCGGTCTTCCTGCACTTCCTCGTCTGACCTGAACGGATTTCGATGAACACGCTGCCTCACGACGACGACGTGGCCTGGCCCGACGACGCTGTCGAGGTCGCGCGGGTGCAGGATGCCTGGGGCATCAAGGGCTGGCTGCGCGTGCAGCCGCATGCCGCCGATCCCCAGGCGCTTTTCTCGTCGCGCCGCTGGTTCCTGCAGCCGCCGGCCGGCAAGCCGCGTCCGAAGGATGCGCCGCCGCTGCCCCGCCTGTTGCATGTGACGCTGGTGAAGGAGCACGGCGACGGCATTGTCGCGTCGGTGCGTGAAGTCGCCGACCGCAATGGGGCCGAGGCGCTCAAGGGCGCGCGCATCTTCGTGTCGCGCCAGAGCTTCCCCTCGACCGATGACGGCGAGTACTACTGGGTCGACCTGATCGGCCTGGAGGTCGTCAACCGCGAGGGCGAGCCGCTGGGCACCGTCGCCGAGATGATCGACACCGGGCCGCACTGCGTGATGCGGCTCGAGCAGGCCTCGATCGATGTCGCCGGCAAGGCGCGCACCGTCGAGCGCATGATTCCCTTCGTCGCCGCCTACATCGATGGCGTCGACCTGCCCGGACGGCGCATCACCGCCGACTGGGGCCTCGACTACTGATTTGCCGTCGCGCGGGCGCCGCGTGCCGGACCGGATGGCATGCGCTTCGACGTCCTGACCCTCTTTCCTGAGCTGTTCGACCCGTTCATGACGGTCGGCGTGACCCGCCGCGCCTACGCGACGCGCCAGGTCGACGTGCGGCTGTGGCCGCTGCGCGACTTCGCCGACGACAACTATCGCCGGGTCGATGATCGGCCCTACGGCGGTGGCCCCGGCATGGTGATGCTGGTCGAGCCGCTGGAGCGGGCGCTGACGGCGCTGCGCGCCGACCGCGCCGAGCCCGAGGGCGCGCGCGCGCCGGTGATCCTGTTCAGCCCGGCCGGCGCGCCGCTGACGCAGGCGCGGGTGCAGCGCCTGGCGGCCTCGCCCGGCGCGGTGCTGCTGTGCGGCCGCTACGAGGGCATCGACCAGCGCTTCGTCGACCGCCATGTCGACGAGGAGATCAGCCTGGGCGACTTCGTGCTGTCGGGCGGCGAGCTGCCGGCGCTGACGCTGCTCGATGCGGTCACGCGGCTGCAGCCCGGCGTGCTGCACGCCGCGGCCTCGCACGAGCAGGACAGCTTCTCCGACGGCCTGCTCGACTGCCCGCACTACAGCCGCCCCGAGCGCCTGGGCGACGACGCGGTGCCCGAAGTCCTGATGTCGGGGCACCACGCCCGCATCGTCCGCTGGCGACGTGAGCAGCAGCTCGCCATCACCGCCCGTCGCCGGCCGGACCTGATCGCGCAGGCCCGGGCCGCAGGCCGGCTCAGTCGCGCCGACGAGCTGTTCCTGTCGAAAATCGAGTTATAATCTCGGGTTTTGATCCTCTGCCTGAAGGCAATCAGGTGTCCGAGCGCGGGCACCTCCGCCGATCTGCAGGCACGATCTCAGGAGCCCCCCATGGATCTGATCCGTCAGCTCGAGCAAGAAGAAATTGCTCGTCTCAACAAGACCATCCCCGAGTTCGCCCCTGGCGACACGGTGATCGTCAGCGTCAATGTCGTCGAAGGCACCCGCAAGCGCGTCCAGGCCTACGAAGGCGTCGTGATCGCTCGCCGCAATCGTGGCCTGAACAGCAACTTCATCGTGCGCAAGATCTCCAGCGGCGAAGGCGTGGAGCGCACGTTCCAGCTGTACAGCCCGCTGATCGCCTCGATCGAAGTCAAGCGCCGCGGCGACGTGCGCCGTGCGAAGCTGTACTACCTGCGCCAGCGCAGCGGCAAGTCGGCACGCATCAAGGAAAAGCTGGCCTGATCGTCAGATCATCGGCAAAGCTGCAAGGCCGCCTTCGGGCGGCCTTGTCATTTTC
>JBJOPV010000142.1:0-9374 GCA_046050625.1 Pseudomonadota bacterium | reverse complement strand
CGCTCGAATCCACGATCATCGCGTTCAGGCCGCCGGTCTCGGCGATCAGCGGCACGATCGGGCCGTCGCCCATCGCCAGCTGGCGCTGGATGATCTTGGCGACCTGGGTCGAGCCGGTAAAGCACACGCCGGCGCAGCGCGGATGCGCCACCAGCGCCGCGCCCACCGTCTCGCCGGGGCCGCAGACCAGGCGGATGGCGTCGGCGGGCAGGCCGGCCTCGATCAGCAGCTCGACGCAGCGCCGCGCGCTGCGCGGGGTCTGCTCGGCCGGCTTGGCCGCCACCGTGTTGCCGGCCACCAGCGCCGCCACCACCTGGCCGGCGAAGATCGCCAGCGGGAAGTTCCACGGGCTGATGCAGACGAAGACGCCACGGCCGTGCAGGCGCAGCTCGTTCTTCTCGCCGGTCGGGCCGGGCAGGGCCTGCGGCGCCAGACGGGCCTCGGCCTGTGCGGCGTAGTAGCGGCAGAAGTCGATGGCCTCGCGCACCTCGGCCACGCCGTCGCCGAAGGTCTTGCGGCCTTCTTGCGCCAGCAGGGCCACCAGCTCGGTCATCTGGCGCTCCATCAGGTCGGCGGCGCGGCGCAGCACGGCGCAGCGCTCGCCCAGCGGCACCGCGTTCCAGCCGGGCTGCGCGCGGTGCAGCGCGTCCATCGCCAGCGCGGCCGAGGCGGCGCTGTCGTCGGTCGGCGCGGCGGGCATCGGCACGGCCAGGCGGGCCAGCAGCGGCAGGCGCTCGCGCTCGACCACCGGATCGACGCCCAGCGCGTTGACGCGCGACTCGCCATAGAGCCGGCGCGGCAGCGGCAGCGTCGACGGGGCGGCCGCGCGCAGCGGCGAGGCCAGCAGCGCCGGGATCGACACTGCCTCGTCGGCGAGCTGGTGCACGAAGGAGGAGTTGGCGCCGTTCTCCAGCAGCCGGCGCACCAGGTAGGCCAGCAGGTCGCGGTGTTCGCCCACCGGCGCGTAGATGCGCAGCGGCGGCGCGTCGGCGCGCTTGAGCACCTCGCGGTGGATGCCTTCGCCCATGCCGTGCAGGCGCTGCAGCTCGAAGCCCGGATCCGAGCCGATGCGCCCCGCGGCCCGCGCCATCTCCAGGATCGCCGCGATGGTGCCGGCGTTGTGGGTGGCGAACTGCGGATAGATCTCGGCGGCCGACAGCAGGCGCTGCGCGCAGGCCAGATAGCTCAGGTCGGTGTGGCGCTTGTCGGTCCAGACCGGATAGCCCGACAGGCCCATTTCCTGCGCGCGCTTGATCTCGCCGTCCCAGTAGGCGCCCTTGACCAGGCGCACCATCAGCCGCAGGCCGTGGCGGCGCGCGATCTCGATGACCGCCTCGATCATCTCCGGCGCGCGGGTCTGGTAGGACTGCACCGCCAGGCCCAGGCCGCGCCAGGTGGGGAATCGCTGTGCCACATGCGCCGCGGTGGCGTCGAGCACCGCCAGCGACAGCTCCAGCCGCTCGGTCTCCTCGGCGTCGATGGTCAGGTTCAGGTTGGCGCTGGCCGCGGCATCCACCAGCGCGAGCAGGCGCGGCATCATCCGGCGCTGCACGGTGGCGAACTGGGCGGTCTCATAGCGCGGGTCGATCGCCGAGAGCTTGATCGAGATGCCGTCGCCGTCCTCGGGGCGCGTCGGGCGGCCGCGCCCGGCGATCGCGCTGATCGCGTCGGCGTAGGACTTGGCGTAGCGCAGCGCGTCGGCGTCGGTGCGCGCGCCTTCGCCCAGCATGTCGAAGCTGTGGCGCAGCAGGCGGTGCTCGCGGTGGTTGGCCGCGGCGCGGTCCAGCGCCTCCTTGATGTTCTGGCCAAGCACGAACTGGCGTCCCAGCAGCTGGATGGCGCGCACCGTGGCGGCCACCACCGTCTTGGCGCCCAGGCGCTGCAGCAGGCCGGCGCGGTGACCCGCCGCCGCGTCGCCGTGCTCGGGCAGCATCTTCTTCGACAGCTCGATGGCCTGCGCGGCCAGGTGGCTCATCAGCGCGTGGTCCTGGCCGTCCTGGGTGTGCGCGGCGAAGTCGGCGCGGCCGAGCTGGTCGGCGGTCAGGGCCAGCGCGGTCTCGGTGTCGGGCACGCGCAGCAGCGCCTCGGCCAGGCGCATCAGCGCCAGGCCCTCGGCGCTGGAGATCGGGTATTCGCGCAGCAGCGATTCCATCGCCCAGAACGGCGCCGGGTGCTGGCGCACCGCGTCCACCCACGGCGTGCCCAGCGCGATGACGGCCGCCCAGTCGAGCCGGCCGTGCAGCTCGGCCAGCAGCCGCGCCACCTGCTGCGACTCGTCGCGCACCGGCAGCGGCAGGCGGTCGGAGAAGGTCGCGGCCAGAGCGGCCGGGGCGGGGATGTCGGTCAGGGCGTTCATGGCGGCGGTCTCGGCGGCGTTGGAAAGGTCTCCAGCGTATTCGCCACGATGTCGAATAACTCGCCAAAATCTGGCATGAAGACCGGATAATGTCCGGCATGGCCACTGACCGCAGCTCCACCGATCTGGACAAGATCGACCGTCGCATCCTCGCGCTGCTGCAGGCCGATGGGCGCCTGTCCAACCTGAAGCTGGCCGAGGCGGTGCACCTGTCGCCGACCGCGGTGCTGGAGCGGGTGCGCCGCCTCACCCGCGAGGGCTTCATCCTCGGCTACGAGGCGCGGCTCGACCCGGTCAAGCTCGACGCCGGGCTGATGGTCTTCGTCGAGGTGCTGCTCGACCGCACGGTGCAGGACGTGATGGACACTTTCCGCGCTGCCGTCCATGTGCGCCCCGAGATCCTGGAGTGCCATCTGGTGGCCGGCGGCTTCGACTACCTGCTCAAGACCCGCGTGGCCGACATGGCGGCCTACCGCGAGTTCATCGGCTCGGTGATCTGGGCGCTGCCCGGCGTGCGCGAGACGCGCACCTATGTCGTGATGGAAGAGGTCAAGAACACCGCAGCGATCAAGCTCTGAGCGAAGAGCGCGTCATTCGCCCCGGGGTGACCCCCTGGTTCAAGGGGGGTGGGGATCGAAATCATCCGTCCGGAGGGTTGAATCGCGAAAAACGATTCTCGGAATCTGCCATGCCGTCGAGAGCCTTCGCGATCCCCTGCCTGCCTGCTCGCATCCGGTCGGGTGCGGCTGCACTTCTGCTCGGTCTTGCCGGGGCGGGCGCGGCTGTGCCCGCGCTGGCGCAACTGCCCGCGGGTGTCTACAAGTGCCGCAGCGACAGCGCGAGCGGCTTTGTCTTTCAGGGCCAGCCCTGTCCGGGTGATCTGGGGCGGGTCAACGCTGCTGCGGCCGCCGCGCCGGCATCCATACCCGCGATGCGGCGCGAGCTGCTGATGGTCACGCTGGCGGCAGAGCGTGCGCCGATGCCTGAGCCGCCCCAGGCATCGGCATCGGCACCGGCGCGGGCGAGGCCCTGAATCTCGAGCGCACGGCGCACCGAGGGGCGGTGCGCCGTGTTCGCCGTGCAACTCCTGTCAGTGATCGTGTCGGCGGTTTCACCGCTGCCGTGCGCCGAAGATCGCGGTTCCGATGCGCACCAGGGTCGCGCCCTCGAGCACAGCTGCCTCCAGGTCGTCGCTCATGCCCATCGACAGGGTGTCGACGGCCAGGCCCTCGGCGCGCAGCTGCTCCAGCAGCGCGCGCAGCGCCCGGTGCGGGCGGCGCTGCGCCTCCAGCCCCTGGGCGGGCGCGGGAATCGCCATCAGGCCGCGCAGGCGCAGCCGCGGCAGGGCCGCCACCGCCCTGGCCAGTGCCGGCAGCTCGGCTGGTGGCGCGCCGCTCTTGCTGTCCTCGCCGCTGATGTTGACCTGCAGGCAGACCTGCAGCGGCGGCAGCTCCGGCGGGCGCTGTGCTGACAAGCGCTCGGCCGTGCGCAGCCGGTCGACCGAATGCACCCAGTCGAAGCCTTCGGCCACCGCGCGGGTCTTGTTCGACTGCAGCGGCCCGATCAGATGCCATTCGAGCCCGGCACGCAGGTCGGCCAGTGCGGCGATCTTGTCCAGACCTTCCTGCACATAGTTCTCGCCGAAGGCCTGCAGCCCGGCCGCATGCGCTGCACGGACCTCGTCGCTGGTGCGGGTCTTGCTGACCGCCAGCAATCGCACGGATCCTCGCGGACGCTCCGCCCGGATGCGAGCGGCCTCGAGGCGCTGGTGTACAACTTGGATCGAGTCATCAAGGGTCGTCATAATCGTCGGCTTGCGGTTTTTCGTCTTTTGCTTTGCGGGGCAGTCCCGTGCCCAGACAGGGATATGGATATCACATGGAGATCACCGAGCTGCTGAAATTCGCGGTCCGCAACAAGGCGTCCGACCTGCACCTGTCGGCCGGCATGCCGCCGCTGATCCGTGTGCATGGCAATGTGCGCCGCCTGAATGTCGATCCGCTGTCGCACGCGAAGGTGCACGAGATGGTGCATTCGGTCATGACCGATGCGCAGAAGAAGGTCTTCGAGGAGCATCAGGACTGCGACTTCTCCTTCGAGATCGATGGGCTGTCACGCTTCCGGGTCAACGCCTTTCGCCAGAACCGCGGCATGGGCGCGGTCTTCCGGGCCATCCCGAGCAAGATCCTGACGCTCGAGGACCTGAAGGCGCCGAAGGTCTTCGCCGATCTGGCGCTCAAGCCGCGCGGTCTGGTGCTGGTGACCGGCCCGACCGGCTCGGGCAAGTCGACCACGCTGGCGGCGATGATCAACCACCTCAACGAGACCGAGCAGGGCCACATCCTGACGATCGAGGATCCGATCGAGTTCGTGCACGAGTCGAAGAAAAGCCTGGTCAACCAGCGCGAGGTCCACAGCCACACCCAGAGCTTCACCAGCGCGCTGCGCGGTGCGCTGCGCGAGGATCCGGACGCGATCCTGGTGGGCGAAATGCGCGACAAGGAGACCATCCAGCTGGCGCTGACCGCGGCCGAGACCGGCCACCTGGTCTTCGGCACGCTGCACACCTCCAGCGCGGCCAAGACCATCGACCGGATCATCGACGTGTTCGACGCGGGCGACAAGGACATGGTCCGGGCGATGCTGTCGGAGTCGCTGGTGGCGGTGATCTCGCAGACGCTGTGCCGCAACCGCGAGGGCAACGGCCGGGTGGCGGCGCACGAGATCATGCTGGGCACGCCGGCCATCCGCAACCTGATCCGCGAGGCCAAGGTGGCCCAGATGTACTCGATCATCCAGACCGGTCAGGCCCAGGGCATGCAGACGCTTGACCAGTGCCTGGCCGACCTGCTACGCCGCGGCCTGATCAGCGCGGCCGAGGCCCGAAGCAAGGCGCGCTCGCCGGAGAACTTCCCCGGCTGAGTCCGTCCGCCCGACCTCGGCGGACATCTCCTGACATCAACCGACATCATCGATTCACCATGGAACGCGATCAGGCCTCCAAGTTCATCAACCAGATGCTGTCGATGCTGGTCTCGCGCGGCGGCTCGGACCTGTTCCTGACCTGCGACTGCCCGCCGGCGATCAAGGTCGACGGCAAGGTGGTGCGGGTGTCGCCGCAGGCGCTGTCGGGCCAGCACACCATGGCGCTGGCGCGCACGATCATGAACGACAAGCAGCTCGCGGAGTTCGAGCGCACCAAGGAGTGCAACTTCGCGATCTCGCCGAAGGACATCGGCCGCTTTCGGGTCAACGTCTTCGTGCAGCAGGGCCAGACCGGCATGGTGCTGCGCACCATCCCCAAGGATCTGCCCAGCATCGACGCGCTCGGCCTGCCGACGATCCTGAAGGACCTGACGATGACCAAGCGCGGGCTGATCATCATGGTCGGTGCCACCGGCTCGGGCAAGTCGACCTCGCTGGCGGCGATGATCGATCACCGCAATGCCAGCGCCTACGACCACATCGTCACCATCGAGGATCCGGTCGAGTTCGTGCATCCGCACAAGAACTCGATCGTGACTCAGCGCGAGGTCGGCATCGACACGCTGAGCTGGGAGGCGGCGCTGAAGAACACCCTGCGCCAGGCGCCCGACGTGATCCTGATGGGCGAGATCCGCGACCGCGAGACCATGCAGCATGCGGTCGCCTTCGCCGAGACCGGCCACCTGTGCATGGCCACGCTGCACGCCAACAACGCCAACCAGGCGCTGGACCGCATCGTCAACTTCTTCCCCGAGGAGCGGCGCGACCAGCTGCTGATGGACCTGTCGCTGAACCTGCGCGCGATGATCTCGCAGCGCCTGGTGCCGCGCCAGGACGGCAGCGGCCGCATCGCCGCGGTCGAGGTGCTGATCAACGGGCCGCACATCTCCGACCTGATCTTCCGCGGCGAGGTCTCGGCGATCAAGGAGATCATGAAGCGGGGCCGAGAGACCGGCATGCAGACCTTCGACCAGGCGCTGTTCGATCTCTACGAGGGTCATTTCATCAGCGAGGAGGATGCGCTGCGCCATGCCGACTCGCTGGGTGATCTGCGGCTCGAGATCAAGCTGCGCAGCGTGCGCAAGGCCGGCGAGCAGCCGCCGCCGGAGGCCCGTGCCTCGGAAAGCTGGCGGGTCGACGATCCGGTCGAGGCCCATCCGCTGCGTGCGCCGCTGCCGCGCACGTCCCGGGCGTAGGATGTTCGCCTGTCTTCACTCCGATCTCGCACCGATCCTGTCCTCATGACCCGCAGCCACGATCCGATCGAACCCCGCCGCGTCGCCTTCCTGGGCCTGGGCGTGATGGGCGGGCCGATGGCCGGCCACCTCGCCCGTGCCGGCCACTCGGTCACCGTCTACAACCGCACCGCCGCGAAGGCAGCCGAATGGGTGGCCGCCCACGCCGGCCTGACGGTGGCCCGCGCCGCCACGCCGCGCCAGGCGGCCGAGCAGGCCGACCTCGTCTTCATCTGCGTCGGCAACGACGACGACCTGCGCTCGGTGGTGCTGGGCGAGGCGGGCGCACTGGCCGGCTTGAAGCCGGGCAGCCTGCTGGTGGATCACACCACCGCCTCGGCCGACGTGGCGCGCGAGCTGGCGCTGCTGGCGCGCGCGCGCGGCTGCGACTTCGTCGATGCACCCGTCTCCGGCGGTCAGGCCGGCGCGGTCAACGGCATGCTGACGGTGATGTGCGGCGGCACGCCCGAGGCCTTCGAGACGATGCGCCCGGTCGCGCTGGCCTTCTCGCGCGCGGTCACCTTGCTGGGCGACAGCGGCGCCGGCCAGCTCGCGAAGATGGTCAACCAGATCTGCATCGCCGGGCTGGTGCAGGGCCTGTCGGAGGCGATCGCCTTCGGCCAGAACGCCGGGCTCGACATGGGCCAGGTGCTCGAGGTCATCGGCAAGGGCGCGGCGCAGAGCTGGCAGATGGACAACCGCGGCCGCACCATGGTCGAGGGCCAGTTCGACTTCGGCTTCGCAGTCGACTGGATGCGCAAGGACCTCGGCCTGGTGCTGGAGGAGGCGCGCCGCAACGGTTCACGCCTGCCTGTGACTGCGCTGGTCGACCAGTTCTATGCCGAGGTACAGGCCATCGGCGGCAGCCGCCAGGACACCTCCAGTCTGATCCGCCGGCTGCGTTGAGCCGACGGGCCGGGTCCGCTCAGCGGACCTTGAGGTTGGCCAGCTGCTCCGGCGTCAGGACCTCGACCAGGCGCACCACCTTGGTCACGCCGGAGACGCTGCGGGTCAGGTCGATGGCGCGCTGCGCCTCCTCCTCGGTGACGCGGCCCATCAGGTAGACCGCGCCGCGCTCGACGGTGATGTGGAAGGCGCGCGCCGACAGCCCGGCCGCGTCGATCAGCGTGGCCTTGACCTTGCCGGCCAGCACCAGGTCGCGTGAGCGCTCGCTGGTCGAGCTCGGCCACATCACCGCCAGATCGTTGACCACCGAGCGCACGCCGTCGATCTTCGAGGCGGCCTGCTCGATGGCGGCCTTGTCGGCCTCGTTGAAGACCTCGCCGGTCAGCAGCACCTGGCGGTTGTAGCTGTTGATGCTGACGTGCGAGCGTTCGCCGGCGAGGCTGCGAATCCGCTGGCGCACCTTCAGCTCCAGGCCTTCGTCCTCGAGCTGGATGCCGGCGCTGCGGCGGTCGGAGGCCACCAGCGCGCCACCGACGGCGGCGCCGCCGACGAGCATCGGCGCGCAGCCCGACAGCAGCGCGGACAGCAGCGCGGACAGCAGCACCGTGCGGTGCAGGGACGGCTTCTTCATCTTGCGGATCCTTTCGTGGGAGCTCATTCCTCGCCCAGCAGCGACACGTCGATGGCGTCGCACAGGCAGTGGATGACCAGCAGGTGCACCTCCTGGATGCGCGCGGTGCGGTCGTGCGGCACGCAGATGTGCATGTCGCGCTCCGAGAGCATCGCGCCGATGCGACCGCCGCCCTTGCCGGTCAGTGCGATGACGGCCATGTCCTTCTCGTGCGCGGCCTCGATCGCGGCGATGACATTGCCGGAGTTGCCGCTGGTGCTGATGGCCAGCAGCACATCGCCGGGCTGGCCCAGCGCCTGGACCTGCTTCGAGAAGACCTGCTGGTAGCCGTAGTCGTTGCCGACCGCGGTCAGGATGGAGGTGTCGGTGGCCAGCGACAGCGCGGGCAGGCCCGGGCGCTCGCGCTCGAAGCGGCCGACCAGCTCGGCGGCGAAATGCTGCGCGTCGCCGGCCGAGCCGCCGTTGCCGCAGGCCAGCACCTTGCCGCCGGAGGTGATGCAGTTCAGCAGGATCTGGGCCGCGTCGAAGACCGGCCGGGTGAGGACTTCGGCGGCGGCGTACTTGGCGTCGGCGCTGTCGAAGAACTGTTGTTGGATGCGTTGCTCGAGCATGGCGGCGATGATATGCCAGCGCGCGGGCAGCTCCGTTTCGGGCGGATTTCAGCGTGCTTCAGCCGGCGTCGAAGGCCGCCACCAGCCATTCGAGCGCCTCGCCGTCGATCGCCACCACATCGAAGCGGCACGGCGGCCACTCGCCCCGCAGCCGCTGCAGGTAGTGGCGCGCGGCCAGGATGATGCGTCGGCGCTTGGCGTGGGTGATGCTGGCTGCCGCCCCGCCGTGATCGCTGCGCCCGCGGCTGCGCACCTCGACGAAGACCAGCGTGCCCTCGCGGTCGGGCGCGCGCAGGATCAGGTCGATCTCGCCGCCGCGCGCCGACGGGCCCGCGGCCACTCGATAATTGCGCTGCACCAGCACCAGCCCGTGGCGCTGCAGGTGCTGCAGGGCCCGGTCCTCCGCGGCCGATCCGATTCCGATCCTTGTGGCGCCTCCGGCGTTTCCGTCCGTGACTCTCGACATTTCCGTCTCCCCCTCGATCGTCCAGGCCGCTGCGCTGGCCGCCGGCCAGCAGCAGCATCCGGCCGCCTCACTGTATGTCGTGGCCACGCCGATCGGCAACATCGCCGACCTCAGCCTGCGCGCGGTCCATGTGCTGGCGCGGGTCGACGCGGTGGCCTGCGAGGACACCCGCGTCAGCGCCGGG
>JBJOPV010000141.1:0-9620 GCA_046050625.1 Pseudomonadota bacterium | reverse complement strand
GGCTCTTCAAGCAGCTCGCGGTGGACCGCGGCGCGGTGGAGCGCCGCCGCTTCGAGCTCGACGAGGTGCTGCAGGATGTGCGCCGGCTGCTGGTGCCGCGCCTGGGCAGCGAGGCGCCGCCCCGGCCGGTGCCGGTGTCGCTGCACATCGCCTCGGGCGCCGGGCTGGTGCTCGACAGCTATCCCGGCCCGCTCGGGCAGGTGATCGAGAACCTGATCGGCAATGCGCTGATGCATGCCTTCGACCCGCCGCCGCCCGGGCTGATGCAGGGCAGCATCCGGGTGCTGTGCCGGGTCGATCCGGCCGACGCCAACGACGATGGCGACGGCGATCGCCGGGACGAGCTGGAGATCGAGGTGATCGACGACGGCTGCGGCATCGACCCGCTGGTGCTGCCGCGCATCTTCGACCCCTTCTTCACCACCCGGCGCGGACGCGGCGGCACCGGCATCGGCCTGCACCTGTGCCACCATTTCTGCACCCAGGTGCTGGGCGGGCGGCTGCTGGTGGAGACCTGCCCCGGCGAGGGCAGCCGCTTCAGCGTGCGGATTCCGCTGCGGGCGCCTTGACCGGCAGCGGCACGGCTGGCGCCTCGAGCCGGAGCACCTGGGGCCCCGACGACAGGCCGATGCCCTCGCGCCGAAGCAGCCCCAGGATCGCCAGATTGACCTCCGAGCGCACATTGCCCTGGCCGTTCTCCGGATCGTCGATCCAGAAGTGCACCGAGATTTCCAGGCCGTCGTTGCCGAGCCGGCTGAGCTGGGCAGCCGGCCCGGGATCGGCCAGCACCCGGGGCACCGCCACCACCGCCTCGACCAGTTGCTCGCGCAGGCGCAGCACGTCGGTGTCGTGACCGACGACGAGCACCGTGCTCAGCAGCACCCGGCGGTCGGCCAGCGACAGGTTCTGCACCGCAGTGGTGGTCAGCGTCTCGTTGGGCACGATCGACTCGCGCCCCGAGGGCGCACGGATCACGGTGTAGCGGGTGGTGATGTCGGTGATCGCGCCCTCGAAGCCGCCGACGTTGACGATGTCGCCGATGCGCAGCGAGCGCTCGGCCAGGATGACGAAGCCGCTGACATAGTTGGCCGCCAGCTTCTGCAGGCCCAGGCCGATGCCCACGCCCAGCGCGCCGCCCAGCACCGACAGCGCCGTCAGGTCGATGCCCACCGCCGACAGCGCCATCAGCAGGCCGACGAAGAGCAGGATCGCGCGCAGCGCGTTGGCGGCCACCTTGCGCAGCGACAGCTGCGCGCCGCTGGCGCCGGCCAGCAGCCGCGCCTCCAGCGCCGCCGAGATCCACAGCACCACCACCATCACGAAGCCGGCCGACAGGCCGCCCTCGATGATGTTGCGCAGGCTCAGCGTGTTGGCGCCGATCTTCCAGCGGATCTCGTCGAGCTCGTCGAGCAGCACCGGCAGCACCCCGGTCACCCATAGCACCATGCCCAGCCAGGCGACCCAGGAGATCGTGCGCTCGACCGCGCGCATCAGCGCCGAGGCCGGAAAGGCGGCGCTGAGCACCCGCACGCTCAGCCGGATCACCGCCAGAGACAGCAGGACCGGAATCGCCAGCCGGAACACTGCCAGCGGCTGGCCCAGATCGAGCAGCACCCGGCGCGCCACATAGGCCAGCGCCAGCATCAGCAGCGGAAACAGCACGCCATCGACCAGATGGGTGCCGAACCAGATCGAGGGCAAGGCGTTGCCCTGCGCATCGCGCTGGCCCCGATCGCCCCGCATGCCGCGCATCAGCCGCACCAGCAGCCAGCTGGTGGCCATCGTCGCGGCCAGCACCGCCAGCTCGACCAGCGAGGACGGCCGCATCAATGCGGCCAGCAGCGTCGGAAAATCCAGGGTGGACAGGTCAGGCGTCATCGTCGGGCGGCGTCATGCAGTCGGGTAGGCGCGATTGTGCCGCCCAGTCTGGCGGTCGCGGGTGACAGGCTGTCATGCCCTCGCTGCCGGGCCAGCGACAATGCCGCCGATGGACGACGACATCGAACTGATCCACCTCGACGAGGCCCTGCTGGTGGTGCGCAAGCCCGCCGGACTGCTGTCGGTGCCTGGACGCGGTCCGGACCACGCCGACTGCATCGCCGCTCGGGTGCAGCGTCGGGTGTCCGACGCGCTGATCGTGCACCGGCTCGACATGGCCACCTCCGGCCTGCTGCTGATGGCGCGTGGCGCCGAGATGCACCGCCGGCTCAGCCGGCTCTTCGCCGAGCGCCAGATCGACAAGCGCTACGAGGCGGTGGTGGCCGGCTGCCCGGCCGAGGCGGCCGGCACGATCGACCTGCCGTTGATCTGCGACTGGCCGAACCGGCCGCGCCAGAAGGTCGATCCGGTGCAGGGACGCCCGTCGCTGACCCGCTGGCAGCGGCTGGGCGACGACGCGGCCGCCGGCACCGCTCGGCTCGCGCTCGAGCCGGTGACCGGCCGCTCGCACCAGCTGCGGGTGCATCTGCTGTCGATCGGACACCCGATCGTCGGCGACGAGCTGTACGCCCCGTCACCCTGGCGCGAGGCCGCACCCCGGCTGCTGCTGCACGCCTGCCGGCTCGCCTTCGCCCATCCGGCCAACGGCACGCTGCAGGTCTTCGAGGACGCGGCGCCGTTCTGAGGCCGCCTCAGGCCGGACGACTGGCGGCAGCACGGGCCGCGCGCTCGGCCGCCTCTGTGTCCTGGCGGATGTGCTTCATGAAGTAGCTGATGTAGAAGACCAGCATGCCGATCGTGGCGGCGAGGACCAGCGCGCTGAGAAGGCCGTAGTCGGTGGAGAAGAAGTCGATCAGGGCGTGCATGGTGTCGTGTCCCCTTGCGCATCGATGGCCCGCGGGGAATCGCGGGCCCGGTTGAACATGCACCCATCTGATCGCAGACCCGGCAGAACGTCCTTGCGTCAGGTCAACCCACCGGGGTATGCCCGACAGCGCCGAAAAAAAAGACCCCCTGGCTTGATGTAGGCCAGGAGGTCAATGCTCTGATGCGCCGACCACGAGGGCGATGAAACCTTCGCGCGACAAGTGGAGACTAGCGCCATCGGCGCGCCGCGCCACTAGGGAATGCGTTGATCCAGCCGTCTGGCGACGGTCTGCCGTGCGTTAGTTGACGCGAGGCGGACGCATGCGCGCAGGAATGCCCAGCGCGGTGTGACCGGCCGGCACGTCGTGCAGCACCACCGCGTTGGCGCCGACACGCGCGCGGTCCCCGACCGCGACCGCGCCGATGATCTTCGCGCCCGAGCCGACGAAGATGTCATCTCCCAGCGTCGGGAAGCCGCCGCGGTTCTCGCCGATGACCACGCTGCTCTCCAGCCAGACATTGCGCCCGCCGCGCACGCTGGAGTTGATGACCACGCCCACCGGATGGATCAGCACGAAGCCGGGGCCGAACTGCGCCTTCACGCCGATGACGCAGCCATTGAGCCACTTGTTGAGGATGTGCGGGACCAGCGCCAGCGGCGCCAGCCCGATCCGCGCCAGCCCAGCCTGCAGCCGATACAGCGCATTGGCCAGCGTGCCGTCGGCCAGCACCACCTTCAGCAGCGAGACGGGCGGCCCGCCCTCGCCATAGAGCACCTGCTTGGCACGCAGGTCAGACAGCAGCAGCTTCATGTCCGGCCCCTGCCCTCAGCGGCCCTTGACCCGCTCGCGGAAATCGACGAGCTGCAGGATGTTGTGGCGCCACTGGCGCTCGCGGGCGATGTAGGCGCGTGCGGCCTGGCCGACGCGGCGCAAGTTGTCGCTGTCCTGGCTGCGGCGCAGCACCATCTGCACCGCGCTCTCCAGGTCGCCGGCCTTGAACATCCAGCCCGTCGCGTCCTCCTCCAGCACCTCGCGGATGGGCACGAAGTCCGGCGCCACCGGCGGGATGCCACAGGCCATGAACTCGAACAGCTTGACCGGCGAGGTATAGTCGCCCGCGCTGGGCAGCACCGCCATGTCCATCGCCGCCAGCAGCCCCGGCACCTCGTCGTGCGAGACACGGCCCGTCATCACCACCTGGTCCTGCAGGCCGTGCTCCTGCACGAACGCCTGCACCGTCGGGAAGGTGGCGCCGTCGCCCACCAGCAGCAGCTTGAGCTGCGGGTTGGCCTTCAGACGGTCGGCGATTCGGTAGACGAACTGGTCGATGGCGTGCCACGGCACGAAGGCGCCCAGGTAGCCGCAGACCACGCTGCCTTCCAGCTTCCACTTGGCCCGTGCGGCGGCGCGCTGCTCGGGCGTGGGGCTGAACTTGTCGATGTTGGCGGCGTTGTGCGAGACGATGGTCGGCGCGATCTTGCCGCCGTGCGCCTTCGTCACATGGTCGCGGAAGGCGCCGGAGACGAAGACCAGGCCGTTGGCGTTGCGGAACACCCAGCGCTCGATCGCGGTGGCCAGGCGCTGGAAGAACAGCGGCCGCACCCGGTAGACGGTGGTCGAGTCGTTGATCTCCAGGATCACCGGGATCTTGCGGGCCCGCGCGATCAGGACGGCCACGAACATGTAGAGCGAGTAGCGCTCGTAGATCAGGTCGACGTCACGGTGCGCGTTCAGCGACTCGCGGATGCGCCAGCCGGCCACCGCGTTGTAGCCCAGCTCGGCCAGCTCGAACAGCGGCTCGGGCAGGCTGGTGACCCACTTCATCCAGGGCCGTGCCTGCTTGGTCGGGCTCAGCGCCTTCGGGCTGGCGTAGGGGTCGGCGCCGGGCAGCGAGATGATGTCCACCGTCACCCCTTCGGCGCGCAGCGCGTCGGTGATGCCACGGATGTGGACGCCCTCGACCGCCTTGCCCTGAGTGCGATGGTGATAGAGGACGCGGCGCAGAGGTGGCTGGACGGCAGGCTTGTTCATGCAGGGATCGTCGTTCGTCAAGGGTCGAAAACGCGGAGAAACGCGGCAAACGCGGCCCGGATCTTAAGCTGCCGGATCACCAATTCCCGGGCGCACGCCGATGTTTCCGCGACACAGCGCGGTACCTCGTCATTTCAGATTAAGCCGCTTCGGTACCACGGCCGGGGGTGCAGGCGTGCCACCGTCACCGGGGCGCATTAGGATCGGACCTTTTGCACGAACCAGCGCCCGGATCATGAGTTTCGCGGTCTTTCTGCTCTATGTGTTTCTCAGTTTCTTCCGGCCGATCGAGCTGTTCGCGCCGGAGATGGCGCAGTACCGGCCGATGCTGGTGCTGTGGACGCTCGGTTTCGTGCTGGCGGCCAGCCGCGCCATCGTGCGCAAGGAGATCGCCGCGCGCGGCATCGACTTCAAGCTGCTGTTCGCCTTCATGGTGATGCTGGGCGTGTCGCTGGCGCTCAACGGCTGGGCCGGCGGCGCCTTCACCGCGATGAACGATTTCACCACCTCGTCGATGCTGTTCGTGCTGGTGGCGCTGAATGTGACCACGCTGGATCGGCTCAAGCGGGCCTGCGCGGCCGTGGTGCTGTCGATGCTGGTGGCGGCCCTTTTCGGCATCCAGGCCTATCACACCGGGCAGTACGCCGAGCAGCTGGTGCTGCGCCAGAGCTCGCCGCAGCTCGAGGAGGACCCGAGTCGCGCCCCCCCCGATGCCGTGCCGGCCGTGCCAGCGCAAGACCAGACCGGCTGGTATCTCTGGCGGGTGCGCGGGCAGGGCTTCCTGAGCGATCCGAACGACTTCTCCCAGGTGCTGGTGATGTGCCTGCCGCTGCTGTTCGTGCTGTGGCGCGAGCGGGCCTGGGTGCGCAACCTCCTGCTGATCGTCGCCCCGGGCGCGGTGATGATGTACGCGATCGTGCTGAGCCAGTCGCGCGGCGCGCTGCTGGGCGTGGCCTCGCTGCTGTTCTTCATCGTGCGCGACTGGCTGGGCACCACCCGCACCGCGATCCTCGGCGGCCTGGCCGGCGTGGCCTTCCTGGGCGCCAGCGCGGTGGGCGGGCGCGGCTTCTCCTCGCAGGAGCAGTCGGCGGGCGAGCGCATCGAGGCCTGGGCGGTCGGGCTGGAGCTGCTGAAGTGGCGTCCGATCTGGGGCGCGGGCTATGGCAACTTCACCGACCACCACCACCTGACCGCGCACAACTCCTTCGTGCTGTGCTTCGCCGAGCTCGGCCTGGTCGGCTATTTCCTGTGGATCGGCATGCTCGTGCTGACCTTCAAGAGTCTGAGTGCGGCGGTCGAGACCCTGCCCGCGCGCAGCCCCCACCGCCAGATGGTGGTGCTGCTGCGCAATTCGCTGGTCGGCTTCCTGGTCTGCGCCTGGTTCCTGTCCCGCACCTACCAGCCCGTGCTGTACTTCCTGCTGGCACTTTGTGTCTCGGCTTGGTGGTGCGCGAGCCGTGCGCCGGGCATGACCGACAAGGAATCCCCCAAATACGAAAAAATTCACGCCATTCCCTGGGTTCGCAGCACTTTTATCCTCATGATCCTGACGATTGTTGCAATTCGTGGCTTCGTCTTCTCGCATCAGCTCGGTCGCGGGGGCTGATTGGCGGGCACTCGACACGCCGTCTAAGGCAGGCGCAGGGAAAACCGCAACGGCACGATGCTAGAGTTCATCCCGATTGCCTTCGGCGAATCGTTTGCATTGCGCTTTAGCCAGACCCTGTCGGCTTCTTTTTTATTTCTCCAAGACTCCGATGACGCTCGTCCATGTGCTTGTCGTGCTTCTGCTGCTGCTGTGCGCTGCGGTCGTGCTGTTCATCCGCCAGCGCAACATCCAGGAATGGCTGCTCAGCTATCTGAAGCAGGACTGGCGCGCCCCGGTGCCGCCGGGCACCACGAAGCATGTGATGTTCTGCTTCGTCGACCACTACGAGCCGATGTGGAAGCGCCCGGACTACGCCACCGAGTGCCGCCGGGTGGCGCGCTGGCGTCAGGAGTACCCGGCGCTGTGCGATCAGTTCCGTGATGCCGACGGGCGCGGCCCGATCCACAGCTTCTTCTACCCGGAAGAGGAATACCGCCCCGAGCACCTGGATCCGCTGGTCGAGATCTGCCGCATGGGCTACGGCGAGATCGAGATCCACCTGCACCACGACCAGGACACCGAGGCCGGCCTGCGCGAGAAGCTGCGCCGCTTCACGCAGCTGCTGGTGGACCGCCACGACGCACTGCCGGTCGATCCGGTGACGAAGCAGCCGCGCTGGGCCTTCATTCACGGCAACTGGGCGCTGGACAACTCGCACCCGCACGGCTACGGCTGCGGCGTCAACAACGAGCTGATCGTGCTGCGCGAGGAAGGCTGCTACGTCGACTACACCTTCCCGGCGTCGCCGGACCCCTGCCAGACCTCGACGATCAACAAGATCTACTACGCCAAGGACGATCCGCAGAAATGCAAGTCGCATGACACCGGCGTGCGCGTGAAGGTGGGTGGCAAGCCCTGGGGCGACCTGATGCTGATCCAGGGTCCGCTGGGCTTCAAGTGGAGTGACCGCAAGTTCGGCCTCATCCCGCGCATCGAGAACGCCGACATCCGCACCAGCTGCCCGCCCACCCCCGACCGGGTCGACGCCTGGATCGAGACCGGCATCCATGTCGAGGGCAAGCCGGAATGGATCTTCGTCAAGATCCACACCCACGGCACCCAGGAGCGCGACATGGACACGCTGCTGGGCGAGCCGATGCGCCGCTGCTACGAGCACCTGCACGCGAAGTACAACGATGGCAAGGCGTGGAAGCTGCACTACGTCAGCGCCCGCGAGATGTACAACATCGTCAAGGCGGCCGAGCAGGGCCTGCCCGGCGAGCCGGGCCAGTACCGCGACCACGTCATCCCGCGCCCGGGCTACCGCCCGATGCCCGCGGGGAACTGAGCGGTGATCGAGCTGCTGCTGGCCATCGTCGCGATCGGGGGGGTCGCGGCGGTGGTGTACTCCTACGCCCTCTACCCGCTCGCGCTCTTTGTCGTCGGCGCGATCAGCCAGGGGCTGCGCGACGTGGCCTTCGTCTTCCGAAAGAGCGAACGCCGGCTGGAGATGCAGCGCACGGCCGCCGGCACCGAGCCCGAGTGGCCGCCGGTGGCCATCGTCATCTCGGCCTACAACGAGGAACGCCACATCGTCTCGCGCATCGAGAACCTGCTGGCGCTCGACTATCCCGCCGACCGGCTGCGCGCCTACATCGGCTCGGACGGCAGCCGCGACCGCACCGCCGAGCTGATGGGCCGCTTCGCGGGCGAGCCGCGCCTGGTCGCGCTGCCCTTCGAGCAGAACCGCGGCAAGGCCAGTGTGCTCAACGACCTGGTCTCGCGCACCACCGAGCCGATCGTCGTCTTCTCCGACGCCAACACCTACTTCGAGCGCGGCGCGCTCAAGAAGCTGGTCTCGCGCTTCGACGACCCGAAGGTCGGCGGCGTCACCGGCGAGCTGCGCC
Organism: Pseudomonadota bacterium; assembly: GCA_046050625.1. Lineage (GTDB taxonomy): Bacteria > Pseudomonadota > Gammaproteobacteria > Burkholderiales > Burkholderiaceae_C > Sphaerotilus. The sequence goes on along the minus strand of JBJOPV010000141.1, from coordinate 1,287 downwards.
TGCTGGGCAACGCCGGCGGCGACAACCAGGACAGCCTGTACTGGCGCATCGAGCAGTTCCTGAAGTTCTTCGAGGCCCGCATCGGCGCGCTGCTGGGCGCCAATGGCGCGATCTACGCGATCCGGCGCGCGCTGTGGCAGCCAATCCGCCCGGACACCATCTGCGACGACTTCGTCATCGCGATGAACGTCTCGGCCGGCGGCCACCGGCTGGTCTACGAGCCGGGCGCCTGGGCGGAGGAAGACACGCCCGAGGCCATCGGCGAGGAAGTCAAGCGCCGCATCCGCATCGGCATCGGCAACTTCCAGGCGCTGGTGCGCCATCCGCAGTACCTGACACGCACCTCGTCGGCGACCGCCTTCGCCTATGTCTCGCACAAGGTGCTGCGCTGGACCGCGCCACACCTGCTGCTGCTGGCGCTGGCGGCGTCGGTCGCGCTGGCGGTGCAGACCGGCGCGTCGGGCTGGGCACTCTACGCCGCCGGCCAGGCGCTGGCCTATGCGGCGGCCTGGGCGGGCTGGCAGCTGAGCAGCCGGGGCGTGAAGCTGCCGACGCTGGTCAAGCTGGCGGCCTTCCTGTTCGCGCTGAACTGGGCCTTCCTGGTCGCGTCCTGGCGCTACGCGACCGGCCGCTACGCCGGAAGCTGGGGCCGCACCAGCCGCTGAGCCGCGGAGAGCGGCTTCGAACAGAACAATCGTGTTTCTCTGCGGGAGCGAGATGTGTTGAGGGTAGGAATCATCGGCTGCGGCAAGATTGCCGACGGCCATGTCGAACAGATCCGCGCCATCGGCCGCGGCGAGGTGGTCGCGGTCTGCGACCGCGAGCCGCTGATGGCCGAGCAGCTGGCGGTGCGCCTGAAGATCCCCGGCCGCTATGACGACGCGGCCGAGATGTTCGCCAAGGAGCGTCTGGACGTGGTGCACATCGCCACGCCGCCGGACTCGCACCTGTTCCTGGCGAAGATGGCCTTCGCGGCGGGCTGCCATGTCTTCATGGAGAAGCCCTTCGCGCTGACCGCGGCGCAGGCGCTCGAGATCCTGGAGCTGGCCCGTGAGGCCGGCCGCAAGGCGGGCGTCAACTACCTCTACAACTACGAGACCCCCGGCCTGGAGCTGGAGACGCTGCTGCAGAAGGGCGAGCTCGGCGAGGTCGTCCATCTGGACACCAGCTACGGCTACAACCTGTCGGGCGACTACGGCCTGGCGGTGATGACCGATCCCGGCCACTGGGTGCACCGGCTGCCGGGCAAGCTGTTCCACAACGTGCTCGACCATGTGCTGGCCAAGG
>JBJOPV010000140.1:0-9668 GCA_046050625.1 Pseudomonadota bacterium | reverse complement strand
GGTAGCTCGCCCCCAGCTCGACCCGGTGACGCTCCTGGCCATCGACCGCCGCTTCCGCCAGGCCCTTGACGGTCCAGCGATCGCTGGCCCGCCAGGTCGCGCCGGCAAAGGCGGTGGTGGTCTCCAGGTCATCCACGCTGCCCGGCGTGGCACCGGTCGACGCCAACGCGCTGTTGAGATTGAGCAGCGCACTGCTGTCGCTGGCGTAATCACTGCCAGCCGATGGATTGGCGGCCAGGCTCGACAGCGCGCCACTCAGCCGCCCGCGCTCTTCGAGGCGGCGCAGGCCGGCGCTGACGGTCAGCGTCGGGCTCAGGCGGTAGTCGGCGCTGACGCGGGCTCCGCGCTGGCTGGCCTCGTTGACGGTATCGCGGGTGCGCGACACCTCGGCCTTCAGGCTCCAGTCGTCATCGACCCGCCAGGTGGCCGCGGCACCGAGCTGCTCGCTGCCCGGCTGGGCACCGCCAGCAGTGTTGGCGAACGAGGACCCGGTGCGTGCTCCGCGCAGCTGCACGCCCAGCCGGTCGCCCTGGTGATCGAGCACCACGCGGGCCGCCCGGCCGCGGGCGGTGCCGCTGTCGGGCAAGGTCGGCGTGCCCGACAGGGTGGTACCGACCGCGGCCAGCGAGGCCTCCGTCTGAGCCACCTCAGCCACCAGCTCAGTGTGCTCGGCCAGCTTCACGCCCGCATGCACGCTGGCGAGCCGGAACGGCGCCTGCGGATTGCGGTCCTCGACGATCGCGCCGCCCAGGCTGGCGCGCTCGCCCAGGTTGATCTGTCCATCGGCACCGGCCAGCCAGAAGGCCTCGCCCGCCTGATCCAGCTCGTAGCTGATGCGCAGGTGGATCGGGTTGCCGTCGGCATCCTGGCTCGGGATCGGCCGGGTGAGCAGGATGCGACCGCTGAAGGGCTCGAAGCTGTAGTCGCTCAGCCGCACCAGCGTCGTCACCGACAGCACGGTGTTGAGGTTGTTGCGGTCGCGCACCACCAGCTGCACCTGCTCGCTGTTCTCCAGCACCTGCGTGCTGCGGGTCGCGAAAGGTCCGCTGGTGCCGTTGGCGGCAAGCTCCTCGGTGACATGGCGCAGCGTGTCGCGGCTGGCGAACGCATTGACGAAGCCGTCCGCGCTCTCGCGGTGCAACTTCACGCCCGTCATGCTGCGCTGGTAGCTGCCGAGCTGGCGCAGCCGGGTGCCAGCGCTGACGCCTCCCCCGGCCGCAGCACTGAGGCCCTCGCCGGTGGCAAAGTCGCCGTACATCACGAAGTGGCGCCCTTCGTCGACCCGCACGTACAGCCGCGAACTGCTGGGGGCCCCGTTCGTGCGCACGCTGGCGTCGCCATAGACGGGATAGAAAGCCTCGGGACGAATGTCCGAGAGCAGCCGCGCGCGGGTGTCCTTGTCGGCGTCGTAGGCCAGCGTCAGCAGCCGGTCGCCACGGATCTTGCCCTTCAGGAAGACGCTGGCCCGCAGCGCCGCGCGGCCGCGCCCGCTGTCGAAGCTGCGGCTCCAGCTGCGCAGCTCGGTCTCGAAGCCGTCGTCGGTGCGCGCCGGCGAGATGGCGCCGTCGTAGCGCCGTGCGCTGCGGCCGATGACGCCCTCGACCAGGCCAGCGGCGATCATCTCGCGCACGTCCGGGTCGAAGCCGATGGTGCCAGCCACCTCGACCTCGCCGGCCGTCAGCCGCAGCGCGACATCGCCGGGCTGGCTCGGCGCGATCAGGCTGAAGCGCGCCAGACCCCCCTCGATGCGCAACTGCGTGCCCGGCACGGCCCGGTCGGCATCCTGACGCCCGGCGCCGCTCTCGTCGGTGCGGGCGCCGGGCAGCAGCACCCGTGCAGCACCGCCGGCGACCTCGATCGTCAGCAGCACCGGCGCCTCCATCGGCCGGTCGTCCCGATCGAACACCCGCACCACGACCTCGACCGGGGTCACGCCGTCGGCCGGGGCACCGTCGCCCAGCACCTCGACGGCCAGCCGGCCGACCCGCGCATTGGCCGCGTACTGACCATCGAGCACCACCCGCGGAGCACCCGCCGGAGTCGCCGGGGTGAACAGTGGCCGGTAGCGCACGCTCGACGCGCCCAGCACCCGCTCGGGCAGCGGATCGACCTGGGCCTGCGTGGCTGCACTGCCCAGTGCCAGACCTGCGGCCAGCATCTGCAGCGCCCAGCGCACCGCCGAGGCAGAAGGGGTCAAGGTCAGGACAAGAAGATGAGGGTCGCGGTTCATCGCGCAGCTCCTGCAGGGGTCGCGCCGGAGGAGGCGGGGTTGGCGGACACCGGCTCGCGCAGCGTCTCGCTGGTTTCGGTCCGTGCCGCGACATCGCTCGGCGTGCCGACAGCCTGGCGAGGCTTCATCGCTCCCGGCTCTCCCTGGCCCGCGGCCGTGCCACGCTGGTCGGCGCTGTCGGTGGCCTGAGCCGGCATCGACGGATGCTTGCCGTCCAGCTTCAGCACCCGACCACGGCGCTTCTCGGTCTCGACCGCCGTTGTCTCGCCGCGAGCGCGGCGGGCCTTGACCTGCTCGAGCACGGTGTTGGAGCAACTGCCCTCGATGAAGTCGGCCCGGTGCAGCTCGCCGCTCTTCAGGTCCAGGAACAGGCTGAAGGCATCGCCCGCATTGCGGTTCGAGCTGGCGATCAGCCGGCTGCCGCGCGGCAGCGTCGCGCCATCGACGGTCATGACCAGGGTGTGCGGCGTCAGGCCGCAGGCACTGTACTTGCCCTCGACATCGCTGATCAGCGTGGTGGCGTCGCTCATGACCAGCCGCACGCCCGGAATGCCCAGCTCCTCAGGCCCCTGCACATGGTCATGGTTGCAGTCGACGAAGATCCGTCCGACCACGCAGGCCTCCGTGCTGAACACGCCTCCCGTCACCGTGACCCGGAACTGGCTGACGTTGGAGCACTGCGCGGTGCTGCCGCCGTTGCTGCCGCCGCAGGCCTGGGCGCGGTTGATGCCGGTGCCCTGCTGGGACCCCGTGCCCAGGCGCACCCGGTAGCTCAGCGCGCGCATGTCGCCGGCCGCCATCGCTCCGACCTGGAAGCGCAGCACCGGTCCCGGCGCGCCCTCTGGATCGGCGATCTTCGTGCCGCCTACCATCGCGGTGCCGGCGATGTAGCGGAAGCCCGCCGGCAGCGTGTCGATGATCTCGACCGCCGGCAGGACCGCGCCACCGCTGTCAGCGCGGCGCACGGTGAGGGTGTAGCGCACCGAGTCGCCGATCTCCGCCTGCTTGCGGTCGCCGGTCTTGGTGATGAGCAAGGTGCTGCGGGTCGCCGGATCGAGCGGAATGTGGTTGTTGATGATGTCCGGGCCCCTCGCCGGATCCAGGTTCATCGACAGGTAGTAGGCCGTCGACTCGCTCCCGGTGGGCGCGCCGGACTGGGCCTGCACTGCGCACTGCGCCGAGGTCAGGGTGGCACAGCCGGACGGCGGCGTCAGCGCGGTGGTCTGCGCCGGAATGAGGGTGCTGGCCACGTAACCGGCGCTCGGGGTGACGCGCAGCTGGTAGGTCCCGGCCCCCGGGCAGCCCGAAGGCGCTGGATTGTTCAGCAGGAAGCTGTAGTAGCCCGCCAGCGCGCCGCTGCCCGTCGTGACGACCTTGTTCGCACCGCCGACCAGGCAACTGGCGGCCACGATCCGGCCGCTGGCGTCGAGCAGCTCGACCGCCGCGCCGCCGAGCAACGCCCGGCTGCCGCTGTCGTAGACCACGCCGGACGGATCCAGCGGCAGGCTCTGGTGGATGCGGGTGACTCCGGCCACCACGCTCACGCCGCTGAGCACGCGCGCGGCCACCTGTCCGGTGGAGGCCGCAGCGCTCGGATCGTTGCCGCCCGCCGGATCACGCGAGACCGGACGGCCATAGTAGGCACCGCTCACCGCATCGCTGAAGCGCACCGTATAGAGCCCCACCGGCAGAGCACTCACGCGATAGTCGCCATCGGCATCGGTCGTCGCGGCACCGGCCAGCACGCCGCTGCTGTCGAGCACCTCGACCTTCACGCCCGAGACGTTCGGCTCGCCGCTGCCCTGCTGCAGGTCATGATCGAGGTCGACCCAGACCCGGCCGCTCAGAGCCCCGACGGCCGCGGCGTCCTCCTCGAGCATCGGCACGGTGGCGATGACCGTGTTGTTGTCCGTCCGGCTTTCCTGGGTTGCACGGGTCTTGCCGGTGAATTCGATCTTCTCGCTCTGCCCCTTGGCATCGGGCGCGGTGTAGTCGAAGGTGCACTGGATCTCGCCCTGCGACGCCAGCGTCGTCGGCAATGTCGAGGCACAGCGGAAGGCACTGACCTTGCCCACCGAGACTGTCGGCTCGAGGCAGGTGGCGCCCTGGGCATCGCTGGTGCCGTTCCGGTTGTGGCAGGTGAGCTTCAGTCCCACGTAGGTCTGTTTCGGCTTCACCTGCGCAGGCAGGTTGGAGAACTCTGGAATCATGTCGACCCAGCCGTCGGGAATCTCCAGGCCGATGCCATAGATCCGGCTGGACTCCCACCCGTTCGACTGCGAATGCGCAAAGACCCCGAATGCGAATCTCAGGACCGAGGCACCGTGCGCATACCGGGCCTGAACCTGGGCCTCGACCCGGTCACCATTGAAGTAGGGAAAGAAAGCGTACTGCCCGGACGCGTTGTAGCGCAGCCCGTCCGCCCCGGGCGCCACGTCACCGGAGCAGCCCACCCCCACGTAGCCCGAAGAGGTGCCACAGGTCTTTGGCATGAACGTCGAGCCATTGCCCGTGCTCGTCAAGGCCGCTCCGATGTCCTGCGACAGGACCGGCTCCGCCCCGATGAACGTGAACTGCTCATACAGCCCCCCGCCGGCCATGCTCCCGCTGCCCGAAGTCGCCGGGGTTTCCGGGAAACTGCCCAGCCCGCCATCGGTGTCATAGTTCCTCATGGACACCGCGGTCGGGAAGACTTTCAGTGTCGTCGTCCCCGGCTCGACGAAATCGACCCGAAAGGCGACCGAGCCCAAGCCCTGGGCGGGTGTCGTGATCTCGCCCACCATCTTGTTCGAGAAATTGCCCTGCGCATTGGCACGCAGGTTCGCGAGCGAGGTGCCGCTCTCGGCTTCGGGATAGATCAGGATGTCATATTTCAGATGCGGATGCGTGGGGGGAGATACGTTGCTGTACCGCCATTTCCTGCAGGCCTCGCCGGATTGGCCCGGAATACCGGCTCCGGCCACCATGGAGCCATGGCCCGCCTCGCAGGTCGCCGCACTGGACAACAGCTGGAATGGCGCGGCGGCAGCATGCGCAGCGCCCGGACCGAAGGCGGCCCCCAGCGCCAGCAGGCCGGCCGCCCACCCTCGATCCGCAGAGGGGTGAAATAGGTTTTTCATGTCGATCAGATAGAGGAAAGGGAGCGAAGCGCCGCTCCCGACCGGGGCGAGCTCCCCCGCGGAGGCCTCGTCGAGAGGCCGCCGTGCAGCACGAGGAATGAAGATCAGCCGAAGGTGCGCGTCACCCAGCCCAGCCGACGCCAGCACAGCCTCAGGAGCGGCCGGGAGACCGCCTGCAGCCGCACCACCCGCGGGCACGACGGGCCGACGGCCGCGGACGCCGATGCGCCCGCGGCATGCCAAGCCCCCCCCCAACGCACATCCATGTCCAGACACACGCCCAGCCCCGGGCGCAGACCGCTTGACCGCACGGGCCACGCGCGACGATCGCGGGTGGCTGCCACGACAAGCTGCCGCTGCAACACGCGCGCGACCTGCTGCCCGGAACGCATCCGCTGCACACCGCTCGCGTTGTCGGACAGCCCCAGCGGCTGGCACCAGTTGCCGCCCGTCTCACGCGCCCGATCACGCCACACCACCCGAACGGCGTCGGCACGCCTTCGCGGCCCCCGTCCCGGCTGCAGAGGGCGTGGGGATGTCGTCATCCATCGCTGCGCCTGTGTCATTGGAACCTCCCTGGCTTTTGATGGACGTGTTTATCCCTTCTCCTCGAACAGGCCAGTTTTGCCAGAACGAACAGATCCTTTGACAAAAGGAATCACAGATCACACATCACGCCACAATGTGCATTTGTGCGTGATCGACCCACACACATTGGAGGGGGAGGCCTGTTGCACAATCGGAGCGCCATGTCAGAACACGACAGCCTCCCTCGCTCAAGAGACATCGCACCGCTGCTCCTGCTGATCGATGATGTGCCCGACGACCTGCGCTGGCTCACCGCCCTGCTGCGCGCGGACTACAGGATGGTCTTCGCCCATGGCGGCCATGCGGGGCTGCACAAGGCCCAGGCGCTGAGGCCGGACCTGATCCTGCTCGACGTCCGGCTGCCCGACATGGATGGCTTCGCGGTGTGCCGACTGCTCAAGGCCGATCCCCTGACCCTGTCCACGCCCGTGCTCTTTCTCAGTGCCTGCAACCAGCCTCAGGAGCGGGTCGACGGGCTCGCTGTGGGGGCGGTGGACTTCATCAGCAAGCCCTTCTATCCGGAGGAGGTCCAGGCACGGGTGCGCGTGCACCTGGAACTGGCCGCACAGCGGGCCGCATCGGAGGCGACCACCGAGGCTGCCCGGGCAGAGGGCGCCGAGCGCCATCCCGACCGCCTGCTGGTGCAGGAAGCGACGCGCTACATCCGTGCCCATCTGGCCGAGCTGCCCTCGGTGCCGGAGCTGGCCCGACGGCTTGGTCTGCACGAGAAACGCCTGCTGGCCCTGTTCCGCGACCATCTGGGCCAGACAGTCTCCGGCTTCATCAGCGAAGAGCGGCTGGACCACGGCGCCCGACTGCTGAGCGAGACGACGATGTCGGTACAGGACATCGCCCAGACCGTGGGCTTCACCAACCCCGGCAACTTCGCCACCGCCTTCCGCCACAGGCACGGCCAGAGCCCGCTGGCCTATCGCACGGCCGCCCGAGAGCAGCTCCCGCCCTGCCCGGCATGAGCGCGGCACGACGAGCAGCCGTCGCGCGCGTGCTGACCGACCTCGCCCTGGCGAGGTTGATCCGGATCGGCATCCTGGCACTGATGCTGATGCTGCCGGTGTCGGGCCGGGCGCAGGCGAGTGGGCAGGGCCTGACCGCGCAGGTGCCGGTGATCGCGCTGCATGCGGGCCAGCCAGAGATCGGCCTGGGCGACAGGGTGCTGCTGCGGGTGGATCCCGAGGGGCTCGCGCAGCCGCAGGACATCCTGGCCCGGGGCGGCTTCATGTCGCCCGGACCGGCCGACCTTCAGCCGGGCTACAGCCGTGCGACCTACTGGCTGCGGACGGATCTGGTCAACCGCTCACCGGAGATCCAGCGCCGCGCGCTGCAGGTGCCTCCGACCCGTCTCGAGCAGGTCAGTCTCTTCACCCGCATCGATGGCGGCCCCTGGCGGCTCTCGCCGGCGGGCACCTCGGTGCCTTTTGCCGCACGGGAGCTGCCCTGGCGCGTCAGCACCTTCGCGCTGACGCTGGCACCCGGCCAGCGCATGGAGCTGATGCTGCGGGTGGCCAGCCGCAGCTCCATTTTTCTGCAGCCGCGGCTGTGGGAATCTCCCGCCCTGGTGACCCAGCAGCAGCAGATCCTGATGCTCGACGGCACGCTCCTGGGGATGATGCTGCTGGTGACCGCCCTGGCCACCGCCCTGGCCGCGGCGCTGCGGGACCGCGCCTATGTCTACACGGCGCTGTGCATGGCCGGCTTCGTCCTGTACGACCAGAGCATGCGAGGCACGGCCTTCATGCTGCTGTGGCCCCAGGCTACCGACTGGGCGGTGCGCTCGCTGGGCACCTTCGGCGCACTGACCGCGCTGATGCAGCTGATGGCCATCGGGCACATGCTTGAGCTGCCGCAGCGTCAGCCCCGTCTGCATCTGGGCCTGAGCCTGCTGGCGCTGGCCAGCCTGCTCAACATGACGCAGATGCTCTGGGGCGACTACCAGCAGGGCACGCAGATCGCGGGCCTGCTCAACAACGTGCTGCTGGTGTGCAACATCGTGGCGATCGTGCGCGCCCGACTGCAGCGCCAGCCCCTGGCGGGCACCTGGCTGGCGATGTCGCTGACGGGCCTGCTCGGCCTGCTGCCCCGGCACGTCGAACTCCTGGGGCTGCGCCCCAACGACATGCTGAGCGACTATGCGCCCCCGGTGACCAGCCTGCTGGGCGTCATGGTGGTGCTGGGCAATCTGCTGCACAAGCTCCACCAGGAACGCCGCCGGTACGAACAACGCCTGGAGCAGGCGGTGAAGACGCGCACCCAGGACCTGACCGAGGCCCGCGAGCGGGCCGAGCGCAGCGACCAGGTCAAGGGCCGGCTGCTGGGCTACCTGGGGCACGACCTGCGCGCGCCCCTGGCCTCGATGGTGCAGGTGGCACGCCAGCTCCGGCCCGACACCGACTTCGAGGCGGGCCGCCAGGCCATCGAGCACAGCAGCCTGCTGGCGCTGGAGATGATCGACGAGATGCACCACTTCGCGCGCGATCCGCAGTCGGAGGCGCGGCTGGAGATCGTGCCCGCGCCGCTGTACCTGCACGCGCTGCTGCACGACATCGCCAACCAGAGCCAGGCGCTGGCCCGGGCCGGCGGCAACCGCCTGACGCTCGATCTGGCCGGGCACCTGCCCGAGGTGGTGGAGCTCGACGCGCGGCGCCTGCGCCAGGTGCTGGTCAACCTGCTGGCCAACGCGGCCAAGTTCACCCGCGCCGGGCACATCCGACTGGGTGCGCGCATCGACGTGGCCGGCCGGCTGGAGCTGACGGTCAGCGACAACGGCCCCGGCCTGGCACCGACCGACCTGACGCGGGTCTTCGAGCCCTTCGTGCGCGGCCAGTCCACCGAGGAGCACCCCGGCATCGGACTGGGCCTGAGCATCGTGCAGCAGATGGTCGAGGCGATGGGCGGGTCGGTCGGCGTCAGCAGCCCGACCGGACAAGGGGCCAGCTTCCAGGTGCATCTGCCCTGGACGCCCGCGACCGAACAGGACGTGATGTGGCCGCCGGCCAAGCCTTGGCTGGCGCGGTGCATCGGCCAGGACCGCATCGTGCTGCTGCTCGACCCCTGCGCGAGCGTGCGCGAGGCCCTGCGCGAGCGCCTGGCCCTGGCGGAATTCCAGTGCATCGAGGCGCAGGACCTGCTCGAGGCCAAGGCGCTGCTGCACGGGCAGCCGGTGAGCCTGCTCGTGGCCGAGCCGGAGATCACCCCCTACATGCTCGACTGGATCGAGGGCTGCCGGCGCCTGCAGCCCGCGCTGGCCGTGCTGCTGTGCAGCCGCCGCATGAGCCCGGTCGAACGGCGCTGGCCGGGCCTGCTCAAGCCCGCCGCCGAGACCGAATGGTGGGCGGCGGTGAAACAGGCGCTGGCGCCGCCGCCGCCCCTGCCGTCACGCTGAGGCGGGGCTCAGCTCACTTCGCCGTCGGCATGACGAACTCGGCGCCCTTGCCGATGCTCGCCGGCCAGCGCTGCATGATCGACTTCTGCTTGGTGTAGAAACGCACGCCTTCCTCGCCATAGGCGTGCATGTCGCCGAACAGGCTCTTCTTCCAGCCGCCGAAGCCGTGCCAGGCCATCGGCACCGGAATCGGCACGTTGATGCCGACCATGCCGACCTGGATGCGGCGCGAGAACTCGCGCGCGGTGTTGCCGTCGCTGGTGTAGCAGGCGACACCGTTGCCGAACTCATGGGCGTTGATCAGATCGACCGCCTCGGCGAAGGTGGCCAC
>JBJOPV010000139.1:0-9692 GCA_046050625.1 Pseudomonadota bacterium | reverse complement strand
CGGCCTGGCAGGCGATGAAGGCCGAGGCGCGCGCGCGGGTGCATGCGCCGGCGGTGCCGATCTTCGCCGGCGACGTGTCCTTCCGCATGACCGACTTCGCCACCCGCAACGCCGAGCGCGCCGGCGTGGCGCACGCGATCGAGTTCAAGACGATGGACGCGCTGCAGCGCCCCTGCCCGGCCGAGCGCGGCGTGCTGGTGCTCAACCCGCCCTATGGCGAGCGCATCGACGCCAAGGGCACCGGCTCGGGCGGCCAGGCCGCGCGGCTGGTGCGCGAGGACTTCGAGGGCGGCGGCACGTCCGAGGCCTTCTTCTCGTCGCTGGCGGCGCACTGGAAGCGCCACCACGCCGGCTGGACCGCCTGGGTGCTCACGCCCGACGCCAAGCTCGGCCAGGCGATGCGCCTGAAGGAGAGCCGGCGCGTGCCGATGTGGAACGGCCCGATCGAGTGCCGGCTGCTGCGCTTCGATCTGGTCGCGGGCTCGAACCGCGCCGGCCGGCCGGCCGAGGGCAACGCGCCTTCGGCTTGAGCCCCGCTCACTTCAGCGCGCCGAACACCGACTTGAGAATCCGGCTGCCGGTGCCGATCGGGTCCTGGCGGATCTTCTTCTCTTCCTCGGCGATCATCGTGTAGACGCCGTCGAGCGCACGCTCGGTGACGTAGCGCTCGATGCTGGCCTGCTGCTCGCCGAGCAGGCCGAGCTTCTGCGCCTGGCCGGCGATGGCGTTGTACTTCTGCGCCAGCGAGACCTGCTGCGTCGCGGCGGTGACGATGGGCAGGAACTTCTCGCCCATCGGCGTGCGGGTGCGCTCGCGGAAGAACTCGGTCGCGGCGGTCTCGCCGCCCTGCAGCACCTGCAGCGCGTCCTTGACGGACATCGACTTCACCGCGCCGACCAGCAGCGACTTCGCCTGCGGCACCGCCTGCTCGGCGGCGCGGTTCATCGCGGTCTCGAGCGCGTCGACGCGCGCGCCCTGGCCGAGCGTGCGCATCAGCTGCGCGGCCTGCTGCAGCCCCTCGGGCAGCGCGATGCGCACCCGCGGGTTGTTCAGGTAGCCGCCGTCGCGGCCGAGCGTCTCGACCGCCACGCCCGCGCCGCGCTCGAGCGCCGCGCGCATGCCCTGGGCGGCCTCGCCTTCGCCCAGCGCCTGGGCCGGGCGCCACGCGAACGGCGCCAGGCCGAGCAGGCCCAGCACCAGCAGCCCGCGGCGGGGCAGACGGGCCGGGGCGATCATCAGGTCGACGGACGACGGGGAGCGGGACATGGCGGCATTCCTCCAGCAGCGGTTCTTGGTCTCAACGCAGGCATGATGCCCCGCGCCGACCTGTCCTGGCGGGATGCGGGCCGCCCAGGGTCTTTCCTGAATCTGACGACATTCTGTCGTCATGGCCAGATCCCGCGACAATCATGCGATCTGTCGCCTCGACAGCTTTCGTCACGTCTGACCATCATGCCCACCACCCGCGTCCTGACCGGCATCACCACCACCGGCACTCCCCACCTCGGCAACTATGTCGGCGCGATCCGCCCGGCCATCGCCGCAAGCCGTCAGGCCGAGGTCGAGAGCTTCCTGTTCCTGGCGGACTATCACGCGCTGATCAAGTGCGACGACCCGGCGCGCATCGAGCGCTCGCGCATGGAGCTGGCCGCGACCTGGCTGGCCGCGGGCCTGGACCCGGCGCGCGTCACCTTCTACCGCCAGAGCGACATCCCCGAGATCCCCGAGCTGACCTGGCTGCTGACCTGTGTCACCGCCAAGGGCCAGATGAACCGCGCCCACGCCTACAAGGCCGCCGCCGACGCCAACACCGCCGCCGGCGAGGACACCGACGCCGGCGTGACGATGGGGCTGTACTGCTACCCCATCCTGATGGCGGCCGACATCCTGATGTTCAACGCCCACCAGGTGCCGGTCGGGCGCGACCAGATCCAGCACATCGAGATGGCGCGCGATGTCGCGCAGCGCTTCAACCACCTGTTCGGCGCGGCCAGCGGGCGCGAATTCTTCGTGCTGCCCGAGGCCGCCATCGAGGAGCAGGTGGCGGTGCTGCCCGGCCTCGACGGCCGCAAGATGAGCAAGAGCTACGACAACACCATCCCGCTGTTCGCGGGCGGTGCCAAGGCGCTGAAGGAGGCGATCGCGCGCATCGTCACCGACTCGAAGCTGCCGGGCGAGCCCAAGGACCCGGACAGCACCTCGCTGGTGACGCTGTTCGAGGCCTTCGCGACGCCGGCGCAGTCCGCGGCCTTCCGCGCCGAGCTGGTCGCGGGCCTGGGCTGGGGCGAGGCCAAGCAGCGCCTGTTCGCGCTGATCGACGCCGAGATCGCGCCGATGCGCGCACGCTACGAGGCGCTGATCGCGCAGCCGGCCGAGCTGGAGGCGATCCTGATGGCCGGCGCCGCGAAGGCCCGTGCGGTTGCTGCGCCGCTGCTGGCCGAGCTGCGCAGCGCCGTCGGCCTGCGCCGCATGGTCGCCGCGCAGGGCGCTGCTGCGCCGAAGGCCCGGGCCGAGAAGGCTGCGCTGCCGGTCTTCAAGCAGTACCGCGAGGCCGACGGCCAGTTCTGCTTCAAGCTCGCTGCCGCGGATGGCCGCGTGCTGCTGCAGAGCACGGCGTTTGCCGGCGGCCGCGAGGCCGGCGAGTGGGTCAAGCGCCTGAAGACCGAGGGGGCGGCGGCGCTGGCTGGCGCGCCGGTCATGCCGGGCGAGGGGGTCGGTGCCGACGAGATCGCGCAGGCGCTGGACGCGCTGGTCGCCGCGGCAGCCGAGTGATGATCCGCATGGAGGGGGGCCATGCGGTGATGTCCCGGCAAGGCGGTGCACCGTGAGTGCGCTGAATCGCGATTTTGGTGATCCGCGGGTCGCGCGCGCGATGCTGGCGCCGGAGAGCTGGTTCCAGACGTTGCCGCGCGCGCTGCAGCTCGAGCTGGCCTGGCGCGTCCAGCCGCGCTATCTGCGTGCGGGCGAGCGGCTGTGTGCGCGCGGTGAGCTGTCCGACGGGTTCTATGGCCTGTCCGACGGCATCCTGCGCATCGGCAGCACCAGTGGCGGTGGCGAAGCCCTGCTCGCGATGGTCCAGCCGCCGCACTGGTTCGGGGAGCTGGGCCTGTTCGACGGGGCAACGCGCACCCATGATGTCCACGCCGAGACCGATGTTGTCCTGCTGCATCTGTCGCAGGCCGTCATGCTGGCGGTGCTCGAGCACGAGCCGGAAGGCTGGCGCCATCTCGGCCGGCTGCTGGCCGGCAAGATGCGCAGCGTCTTCGTCTCCTTCGAGCAGATGCAGATGCTGCCGCCACGGGCCCGGGTGGCACGCCGTCTGGTGATGATGGCCGCCGATCACCAGGTCGATCGACCGACGCTGCGCCGTGAGCTGGCGCTGTCGCAGGAGCAGCTCGCGCGCATGCTGTCGCTGTCACGCCAGACGGTCAACGAAGTGCTGGCCGGGCTCGAGGCTGACGGATTGATCCAGCGGCGGCGCCGGGTGATCGAACTGCTTGATCCGGATCGACTGCGTCAGGATGGAGCAAGTCCTGGTGAATCGGTGGAGGAGGTCATGAGTGATTCTGTGGATAAGTCTGTGGACAAGCTGTGATCAAATCTGTTGATAAGTTGTTGTCAACGTGATCCGGACGATGCACAGCTCATCGCCAGCTCCAGCGAGCGCCGCCGTGCAGCCGGATCGAAGGTGGCGCCGGTCACGATGATCTCGTCGGCCTGCGTGCGTTCGACCAGCGCGCGCAGGCCGGCACGCACCGTGTGCGGCGCGCCGACGATGGCCTCGGCCAGCATCCGATCGACCTGGCGGCGCTCCTGCGGGCTGCACAGCGCGTCGAAGCTGTCCACCGGCGGCGGCAGCGGTCCGCGCTGGTTGCGCACCATGCCGAGAAAGCGCTGTTGCGTCGAGGTGAACAGGTGCTGAGCCTCTTCGTCGCTGTCGGCGACGAGGACCTGCGTGCCGACCATCAGGTGTGGGCGCGGGCAGGCCGGCGAGGGCCGGAAGGTGCGGCGGTAGATCTCGGCGGCCTGCTCGAGCAGGTCGGGTGCGAAGTGCGCCGCGAAGGCATAGGGCCGGCCCAGCCAGGCCGCCAGCTGCGCGCCGTACAGGCTCGAGCCCAGCAGCCAGATCGGCACCCGCGTGCCCTGTCCGGGCAGCGCGCGCACTGCAGCACCGGGCTGCGCCTCGTCCAGATAGCTGATCAGCTCGGCGACATCCTCGGGAAAGGCGTCCTCGCCGCGGCTGTCGAGCGTGCGGCGCAGCGCCCGCATCGTCGCGCGGTCGGTGCCCGGCGCACGGCCCAGGCCCAGCTCGATGCGGCCCGGGTGCAGTGTCGCCAGCGTGCCGAACTGCTCGGCCACCACCAGCGGCGCATGGTTGGGCAGCATGATGCCGCCAGCACCGATGCGGATCGTGTGCGTGTGCGCGGCGATGTGCGCGATCAGCACGGCGGTGGCCGAGCAGGCCAAGCCGTCCATGTTGTGGTGCTCGGCGAGCCAGTAGCGGCGGTAGCCGCAGTGCTCGGCATGTCGGGCGAGCTCGAGCGCGTGCTGCAGCGCGGTGGCCGCGGTGTCGCCCTCGGCGATCGGCACCAGATCGAGCACGGACAGCGGAATCGGTTCGGAGGCAGCAATCATCCTGTCATCTTGCCCGGATCACGGCCCGCGCTGGTGCGGTCGCATCATTGTCCCCATGAGTGATTTTTCTGAAACTCAGGTACTTTCGGCACCTGTTCGCCGCCCCCTCTGCCCGTGCTGCGTGCGGCCGCTCACGGCCTGTCTGTGCGATCTGGTCGTGCCTGTGGATAACCGGATCGAGGTGCTGGTGCTGCAGCACCCGCTGGAGGCTCGCGAGGCGAAGAACAGCGTGGCGCTTCTGGCACGCGGTCTGGCGCGGGTGCGGATTGAGGTCGGCGAGATCTTCGATGCACCGATGCTGTCGGATTGGCTCGGCCCCGGGGCTCGGCTGCTTTATCCACAGACGCCGATGCCGTCGACATCGCCTCAGGCTGTGGAAAACACGAAATTCCGGTTACTTGCCGAGGCGGGCGCGGTGACCCGGCTGGTGGTGCTGGACGCGACCTGGCGCAAGAGCCTGAAGATGCTGCACCTCAATCCGCTGCTGATGGCCCTGCCGCGGCTGGCCCTGCAGGACCTGTCGCCGCCGCGCTACCGCGCGATGCGCCGTGCCCGCCGTGCGGATCAGCTCTCGACGCTGGAGGCGGTCTGCGCCGCGCTGGCACGGCTGGAGCAGGACGCTGCGCGCTACCGGCCGATGCTCGAGGGCTTTGAGCAGTTCATCGCACGCTGGCAGACCCGAGCTGCGCGCTGATCTCGCTGAAGTCCGGCCGCTTCGCCACCTCCGGCTGCAGGCAGTCTTCGCGCAGCGCGGCCAGCCGTGCGCAGCGGGCGTCCGCCGGATCGTCCGCGCGCTGCAGCAGCTCCTCGACCAGCAGCCCGAAGGCGCGCGCCTCCAGCCGCTCCAGGCCGGCGCGCAGCCCGGTGTCTTCGGGCAGGAAGCTGGCGGCGCCGAAGTCACTCAGCAGGGCGCGGTCCTGGCCGTTCCACAGGATGTTGTGAGCATAGAGATCGCCGTGCATCAGACCGATGCGGTGCAGATGGGCGACGGCCGAAGCCATCGATGTCAAAATTATCCACAGCTTGTCCACAGGTATTTCCAGCCCGTCGGCATAGACGTCGCGACTGCAGGAAGCGAGGCTGGGCGGGCCGGCAAGCGGGCGGAATTCCGAGCCGAGCAGCGGCAGCACCAGCGCCTCGGTGCGGCCGTCCGGTCCGGCGACGCGTGCTTCTGCCGCGACGATCGCCGGATGGCCGGCGGCGGCCACGCAAGCCGCCTGTTCGCTGTCGGGCAGGCCGTCGCTGCTCAGCGCCGCCTTGAAGCGCTTGAGTGCGACCGGGCGCGCGCCTGCGGCACCATCATCGAGTCGCCATGCCTTGTGGATAAGTCCGGAGGCCCCCTCGCCGAGAAGATGATCTTCCCTGATCTGACAAGGGGATAGCGTGAGTGTCGATGCGTCTGAGGACCTGTGGACAAGTCTGTGGACAAGTGGATTTCCAGACAGCGCCGGCCAGCTCAGACAGGGATGCCGAACCAGCCAGTCCGGAAGGCGCTGCAAGCGGTTCGCCGCCAGGCGCAGCAGGGCCAGACGCGGGCTGCCCGACAGGTCGGGCAGGGCCTCGAGCCGGTTGCCGGCCAGCATCAGCTTTTCCAGAAGTGGGCGCTCAGTCAGCGCGCTTGGGAGCATTCCGATGCGGTTGTCCGTCAGGATCAGCCAGCGCAGCAAGGGTGGCAGCGCCGCGCCGGGAACGGTGTCGATCCGGCAGCCGCGGAAGCCGATCATCGAGAGTTGTCCACAGGCGCCGAGCACCGGTGGCAGCACGGTGAACGGGTTGCCGGAGCCGAAGATCACCCGCAGCCGGTGCAGGCGTGGCAGCGTGTCGGGCAGCGTGCTCAGCCGGTTGTGGCCCAGGTCGAGCTCTTCGAGCGTGTCGGCCAGCGCGAAGACCTCCTCGGGCAGCTGCTCGAGATCGCAGCCACGCAGGTCGAGCCGGCGGGCGCCCGCCAGGTCGCCTCGACGCAGCGCGGTCAGCGTGGCTTCGGGCTTGATCGTTTTCAATGATGAATTCATTTTTTTATATGTTTGCAATTTATTCACATAACAAGAACAATGACACAGAAAGAAATTTCTATTTGCGGACACACTGGGTCCGTGGATCAGTGCTGTACCTGGCTGACGAGATCAACCTTGCCGTCCTGAGTCCCGGAACCGCTCATGTCTTCTGTCGATTCGACGACTGTCGCGCACATTCTCGACATCCCGCCTGACGCCTGTCCTGACGAACTGGTCCGGCTGCGCGAGCAGGTGACCCTGACCACCGAGGCGCTGCATCACAGCCAGGAGCTGCTGCAGGTCATGCTGCACTCGATCGCCGATGCGGTCATCACCACCGATGCCGTCGGCCATGTGCTGTGGATGAATCCGGTGGCTGAGCGCATGACCGGCTGGTGCCACGGCGCGGCGCAAGGTCTGCCGGTCGAGGTGGTCTACCAGCCGATCGACGAAGAGCTGTGCCTGCCCCTTGGCGAGCATCCCCTGCACCGCTGCCTGGCCGAGCGTCGTGTGGTGCGCGGCGGCAGGCCGATGCGCCTGTTCTCCCGCGGTGGCGATGAATGCGGCATCGAGGATGCTGCAGCGCCCGTCCATGACGCGCAGGGGCGCCTGTCCGGCGTGGTGCTGGTGTTCCACGACGTGACCGAGCAGCGCCGGCTCGACCGTGAGATGCGCTGGCGGGCCAGCCATGATCTGTTGACCGGCCTGCTCAACCGGGGCGAGTTCGACCGGCGTCTGCAGCAGGTGCTTCAGCGTTCGCGCGACGAAGGCACCCGCCATGCGCTGCTCTATCTCGACCTGGACCAGTTCAAGCTGATCAACGATGCCTGCGGCCACCCGACCGGGGACCGGCTGCTGCTGCAGATCGGTCAGCTGCTGGGCGGCTGCGTTCGCCCCGGGGACACGCTGGCGCGGCTGGGGGGCGACGAGTTCGGTGTGCTGCTGGAGCGCTGCGGCATCCCTCAGGCGCAGCGCGTCGCACAGCTGATCTGCGAGCGCATGGAGGAGTTTCGCTTCGTGCATGACGGCCGGCGTTTCCGGATCGGCGCCAGCATCGGCCTGGTGCCGCTGGATGCGCGCTGGCATCAGGCCGATGCGGTGATGCAGGCGGCCGACTCGGCTTGCTATGTCGCCAAGGAGGCCGGGCGCAATCGCGTTCACCTCTGGTACGACACGGACGAGACGCTGCGCCTGCACCAGGGCCAGATGAACTGGGCACGCCGGCTCGAGCAGGCGCTCGACGAAGACCGTTTCGAGCTGCATGCGCAGCGCATCCATCCGATCGGGCGCCCGTCCGGCGGGGGGCTGCATTGCGAGGTGCTGCTGCGGCTGCGCGATGGCGAAGACGGTGCGCTGGTGCCGCCGGGCCATTTCCTGCCGGCGGCGGAGCGCTTCCAGCTGGCTGCGCGCATCGACCGCTGGGTGGTCAACCAGGTTTTCGTGCAGCTGGATCGGGCGGCGGCGGCGGGGCTGCGACCTGAGCGCATCGCCGTCAACCTGTCGGGGCAGTCGCTCAGCGACCGGGGGTTTCACGACTATGTGGCCGATCTGGTGCGCGAGGCCCGCTTCGACGTGCGCGTGTTGTGCTTCGAGGTGACCGAGACGGCGGCCATCACCAGTCCGCTCGATGCGGCCCGCTTCATGGCGGCGATGCGGGGGCTGGGCGTGCGCATCGCGCTGGACGATTTCGGGGCGGGCGCCTCGTCCTTCGGTTACCTGAAGACGCTGCCGATCGATGTGCTGAAGATCGATGGCCAGTTCATCCGCGAGCTTGGCCGCGATGCGCTGGATCTGGCGACGGTGCGCTGCTTTCGCGACATCGCGAAGGTGGTGGGCGTGGCGACGGTGGCCGAATTCGTCGATGCGCCGGAGGTGCTCGAGCAGCTGGGTGCGTTGGGCATCGACTACGCCCAGGGCTACTTGCTGCACCGCCCGGAGGGTTTCGAGGCGGTGCTGCAGCAGGCGCTGACCGGCGGCGAGGTCGGCGCAGGCTGAGCGCCTCAGCGGCGACGTGCGCGCACCGCCTCGGCCAGCCGGCGCAGCACCGGCTCGGTCTGCGCGAAGCCGATGCAGGCGTCGGTGATCGACACGCCGTGCTTCAGGGGCCGGCCGGCGACCAGGTCCTGGCGGCCTTCTTCCAGGTGGCTCTCGATCATCACGCCGGTGATGCGGGGGTCGCCCGCGGCGATGCGCGTGGCCAGGTCCTCGGCGACCTCGATCTGGCGGCGGTGCTGCTTGCTGCTGTTGGCGTGCGACAGGTCGACCATCACCTGCTCGCGCAGGCCCGAGGTCTTCAGCATCGCGCAGGCGGCGTCCACGTCGGCCGCGCCGTGGTTCGGGCCCTTCGAGCCGCCGCGCAGGATGACGTGGCAGTCGGCGTTGCCGCGGGTCTCGAAGACGGCGGCCACGCCCATCTTGGTCATGCCCATGAAGGCGTGCGGCGCGCTGGCGGCCAGGATGGCGTCGGCGGCAATGCGGATGCTGCCGTCGGTGCCGTTCTTGAAGCCGACCGGGCAGCTCAGGCCCGAGGCGAGCTGGCGGTGGCTCTGGCTCTCGGTGGTGCGCGCGCCGATGGCGCCCCAGGAGATCAGCTCGGCGATGTACTGCGGGCTGAGCAGGTCCAGGAACTCGGTGGCCGCCGGCAGGCCGGCGCCCAGGATGTCGAGCAGCAGCGCGCGCGCCCGCTCCAGGCCCTCGTTGATCGCGAAGCTGCCGTCCAGGTGCGGGTCGTTGATGTAGCCCTTCCAGCCCACGGTGGTGCGCGGCTTCTCGAAGTAGACGCGCATCACCGTGACCAGCTCGCCGCGCAGCTCGTCGGCCAGCGGCTTCAGGCGCGCGGCGTATTCCATCGCCTGCGCGTGATCGTGGATCGAGCAGGGCCCGACGACGACGATCAGCCGGTCGTCGCGGCCGTGCAGCACGTCGGCGATCTCGCCGCGCGCCTGCTCGACCAGCGCCTGCGCGGCCTCGCTCACGGGCAGGCGCTCGTGCAGCAGCGCCGGGGTGATCAGGGGGCGCACCGCGTCGATGCGGGTGTCGTCGATGCGGGTGGTGTCGCGGGTG
>JBJOPV010000138.1:0-9720 GCA_046050625.1 Pseudomonadota bacterium | reverse complement strand
CGCCGTGCGAAGCTGTACTACCTGCGCCAGCGCAGCGGCAAGTCGGCACGCATCAAGGAAAAGCTGGCCTGATCGTCAGATCATCGGCAAAGCTGCAAGGCCGCCTTCGGGCGGCCTTGTCATTTTCGGCCTATGCTGGAAAGCATGGCCCGACCCTCGCTCATCCGTGATCCGCGCGCCGTGCCGGTGCTGCGCGCCGACGATCATCTGCCCGCGTTGCTGCCGCAGCAGCTGTTGCCCCCGGTCCTGCGGCATGTCTTCGCCACTGCGCCGACCGACTGGCCGCCCGAGCTGCCCGGCGACGGCGGCGGACCGCTGGCCGACCGTGTGCCGGCTGCTGCCGCCGTGCTGGTGGCACTGGTGCCGCGCGAGGACGGTCTGCGGGTGCTGCTGACCCGCCGCACCGACCACCTGCGCGACCATGCCGGCCAGATCAGCTTTCCCGGCGGTCGGGTCGATCCCGGCGAGACCGATCCGGTGGTCACTGCGCTGCGCGAGGCACGCGAGGAGGTGGGCCTGGACGCGCGCCATGTCGAGGTGATCGGCGCGCTGCCGGTCTACACCACCGTGACTGCCTACCGGGTCACGCCGGTGGTCGCGCTGGTGCATCCGCCCTTCGAGCTCTCGCTCGACGCCTTCGAGGTGGCCGAGGCTTTCGAGGTGCCGTTGCAGTTCCTGATGACGCCGGCCCATCACCGCATTCACCAGCTCGATGGCGATGCCGGCCGACGCTTCCTGTCGATGCCGTGGCGCGAGGGCGAGCAGGAATATTTCATCTGGGGGGCAACTGCCGCGATGCTGCGCAACCTCTATCACTTCCTGGCACGGGCCCAGGCAGGTGCGGCATCGGCGCCGCTATCATTCATGGCATGAGTTTCCTTGCCGTCCTGCTGGCCCTGATCGTCGAGCAGCTGCGTCCGCTGCCGCAGGGCAATCCTGTCCATGAGGCCCTGATCGACTGGGCGCGCTGGACGGCGCGCAACTTCGACGCTGGCCGCGAGCACCATGCCTGGGTGGTCTGGGCCGTGACGCTGAGCGTGCCCTCGCTGCTGGTGTTCGGTGTGTTCACGCTGCTCGACCACTACAGCGTGCTGCTGGCGCTGCTGTGGAACCTGGTGGTGCTCTACCTGACGCTGGGCTTCCGCCAGTTCAGTCACCATTTCACCGACATCCGCGATGCGCTCGAGCAGGGCCAGGAAGAGCGCGCCCGCGCGGTGTTGCAGGAATGGCGTCATCTCGATGCCAGCGAGCTGCCGCGCACCGAGCTGCTGCGCCATGTCATCGAGCATGCGCTGCTGGCCGCACATCGCCATGTCTTTGGCGTGTTCTTCTGGTTCGTGCTGGGCTCGGCGATGGGGCTGGGACCGGTCGGTGCGGTGGTGTACCGCATGGCTGAATTCTGCTCGCGCTATTGGGCCTTCAAGACCCGTGCCGAGGTCGCAGCGATCAACGAAGGACTGTCACGGCGTTCGCAGCTGGCCTTCTCGGTGCTGGACTATGTGCCGGCGCGCATGACGGCCGCCGGCTTCGCGGTGGTCGGCAACTTCGAAGAGGCGGTCGACGGCTGGCGCCAGCACGCCGGTCTCTGGAAGAACGACAACGACGGCATCCTGCTGTCGGCCGCCGCCGGCGCCTGCGGGGTGTCGCTGGGCGGCGCGGCCGCGCCGGTCATCGCTCCGGCCACGGTGTCCACGACCTTCGATGCCGTGCTGCCGGTCGACGAGAGCGAGGGCCAGGGCAGCATGCCGGGCGCAGCTCCGACGTTGGCGCACCTGCGCTCGGTGGTGGGACTGGTCTGGCGCTCGATGGTGCTGTGGATGCTGCTGCTGGCACTGCTGTCGCTGGCCAATCTGCTGGGCTGAGAGGTCGTTCGCGCGCCTGCCGGAATCGTCCGGCTCAGGGATGCAGCGAGCGCATCGTCAGCCCGCCCGCCAGGCCCATCATCATCAGCGCGACGCTGGCATCGAAGACCCGCCAGGTCTGCGGGCGGCGGAACAGCGGTGCCAGCCGGCCGGCCGCCCAGGCCAGCATCATGAACCACAGCAGGCTCGACGAGGCCGCGCCAGCCGCGAAGGCCCAGCGCCCATCCGCGCCTTGGGCGTTGGCCAGCGAGCCGATCAGCACCGTGGTGTCCAGCCAGGCATGCGGATTGAGCCAGCTGAAGGCAGCGGCCTGCAGCATCACCCGGGTGCGACTCACCGGCACGCTGTCCTCTCGGCTGTCCAGGCCCGCCGCTGCGGGCTGCCAGGCCCGTCGGGCCGCCTGCAGGCCATAGACCGACAGGAACAGGATGCCGGCCACCGTGATCACTGGCACCACCATCGGCAGCCGGTCCGACACCAGCCCGATGCCGGCGGTGCCCAGCGCGATCAGCAGCACGTCCGACAGCGTGCACACCGCGACGACCGCACCGACATGCTCGCGTCGGATGCCTTGGCGCAGGATGAAGGCGTTCTGCGCGCCGATCGCGATGATCAGGCCGGCGCAGGTCGCCATGCCCAGGAAGTAGGTCGACAGGGAAAAGGTGCTGAAGCTCATGATCGCCAGCGTAGGTCGCCCTGCTGGTACAGGCCAGCTAAACTTCCTAAGCATGATTAAGCTGGGCTTCACTTCATGATCGATCTGGTGGCGCTGCGGGCGCTGGCGATGGTGCTGCGCCTGGGCTCCTTCGAGCGGGCGGCGCGCGAGCTGCATGTGACGCCCTCGGCGATCTCGCAGCGGGTGCGTGCGCTGGAAGATCGCCTGGGCTGCATGCTGGTGGTGCGCGCCAGCCCCACCGAGGCCACGCTTGAGGGCGCGCGGCTGTATCGGCATTTCCTGCAGATCGAGCTGCTGGAGGCCGACCTGCGCGAAGACCTGCGGCCGTTGGCCGAGCTGGATCCGGTGGGGCCGCGCAGCATCCCCATCGCGGTCAACGCCGACAGCCTGGCGACCTGGGTGCTGCCGGCGCTGTCGGATTTCCATGACCGCACCGGCGACACGGTGGCGCTGGAGGTCGATGACCAGGACCACACCCGCGAGTGGCTGAAGAACGGCACCGTGATCGGTGCCGTCACGACCGCAGCCGAGCCGCTGGCCGGCTGTCGGGTCGATGCGCTCGGGCAGATGCCTTATGTCGCGGCGGTCAGTCCGGCGTTCCGGGCCCGCTATTTCGAGGGACGAACGCGGGTGGAGGGCTTCCGGCACGCGCCGATGCTGGTGTTCAACCAGAAGGACCTGATGCAGCACCGCTTCCTGCGCCAGGTGGCCGGCGAGGACTGCCATCCGCCGCAGTGGTGGGGCTTCTCGACCCAGAGTTTCCTGGAGGCCGGACTGATCGGGATGGGCTGGGGCCTGCATCCGCGCCCGCTGGTGGCCGAGATGCTGGCCGACGGCCGGCTGGTCGATCTCTGCCCCGGCCACAGCCTGACGGTCACGCTCTACTGGCAGAGCTGGCGGCTGGAGTCGGCGCGGGTGAAGCAGCTGCGCGAGTGCCTGTGGCAGGCGGCGGCGGCCGTGCTAGAACCCGTGGCCTGAGCGGGCCGCTGGCGCCTCACCAGCGGGTGCGGGTCAGCTCCTCGCGCAGGTCGAGGTAGATGCGGTGGCGGATCGCGGTGATCTCGCCGCGCTCCAGCGCCGCCAGCACCTGGCAGCCCGGCTCGTGGTCGTGGCTGCAGTTGGCGAAGCGGCAGTCGCCCAGGTGGCGGGCGAAGTCGGGCATCAGCGCCGCCAGATCGGCCACCGGCACCTGGCGCAGGCCGAATTCCTGGAAGCCGGGCGAGTCGATCAGCGCCGCCTCGTGGGCCTTGTCGAGCCAGTACCAGCGGGTGTGGGTGGTGGTGTGGCGGCCGGAGTTCAGCGCCGTCGAGATTTCGCCGACCTGCGCGGCCGCGTCCGGCACCAGCAGATTGACCAGCGTGCTCTTGCCGGTGCCCGAGGGCCCCAGCACCAGCGTGGCGCCGCTGGAGAGCGCGGCCAGGCGCTCGCGGGCCTCGTCGGGGCGGGTCTTCAGCGCCACCTCGATGATCGGGTGGCCCATCGCTGCGTAGGGCGCCAGGCGTGCGCGCGCCGCGGCGGCGGCTTGCGTCAGATCGGTCTTGTTGAGCAGGATGTGCGCCGGGATGCCGGCGTGCGCGGCGGCGATCAGCGCGCGGGTGAGCTGGCTCTCGCTGAAGACCGGCTCGGCGGCGACCATCACCAGCAGCCGGTCGAGGTTGGCGGCGAAGGACTTGGTCTTCCACTCGTCCTGGCGGTAGAACAGGTTGCGCCGCGGCTCGATCGCCTCGATCACGCCCTCGTGGCCGCGGCTGTCGGTGACCTGCCAGCGCACCCGGTCGCCCACGACGCAGTCGCTCTTCTTGCCGCGGGTGCTGCATTGGACCTCGCGGCCCTCAGGCGTCTCGACGATGTAGTGGCGGCCGTGGCCGGCGATGACGCGGCCGATGTCGAGTTCGATGGTTTGCGGCATGAAGCGGGGGTCAGCGCCCGGCCAGCGCGGCAAGGCGCGCCGACGCGGGCGGGTGGGAATAGTGGAAGCGCACGTACACCGGGTCCGGCGTCAGCGTCGAGGCATTGTCCTGGAAGAGCTTGAGCAGCGCGGCGCGCAGGTCGGCGCCCGAGGCCTGGCGGCAGGCGTAGGCGTCGGCCTCGAACTCGTGGCGGCGCGAGCTGGCGGCGGTCAGCGGCGCCAGCAGGAAGCCGAAGACCGGCCCGGCCAGCATCAGCAGCAGCAGCGCCAGCGCGTGGTTGGGCGCGAGCATGTTGGGCTGCACGCCCAGGCCGGTGTAGAAGGCGGCCTGGGCCATCAGCCAGCCCAGCAGCGCCAGGCTGGCCAGCCACACGCCCATCAGCGTCAGGATGCGCTTGGGGACATGGCGGTGGTGGAAATGGCCCAGCTCGTGCGCCAGCACCGCCTCCACCTCGCCGGGCGTCAGTCGCGACAGCAGCGTGTCGAAGAACACCACCCGCTTGGAGGCGCCGAAGCCGGTGAAGTAGGCGTTGGCGTGCGCCGAGCGGCGCGAGCCGTCCATCACGAACAGCCCCTGCGCACGAAAGCCGCAGCGCTGCATCAGCGCCTCGACGCGGCCTTTCAGCGCCTCGTCGGCCAGCGGCTGGAACTTGTTGAACATCGGCGCGATGACGGTCGGATAGACCACCTGCATCAGCAGCGTGAAGCCCGCCAGCGCCGCGAAGGCCCACAGCCACCACAGTGGCCCGGCCGCGGCCATCAGCCACAGCACCAGCGCCAGCAGCGGCACGCCGACCACCGCGCCGACCACCGCGCCGACGGCCGCGTCCTTCAGCCACAGCCCGAAGGTCATGCGGTTGAAGCCGAAGCGCTGCTCCAGCCGGAAGGTGCGCCACAGGTCGAAGGGCAGGTCGATCAGGCTGCCGATCACGCTGACGGCCATCACCAGCGCGATCTGGTAGGCCAGATCGCCCCAGCGCGGCAGCACGGCATCGCGCACCGCGATGTTGAGCAGGTCCAGTCCGCCCAGCAGCGTCCAGCCCAGCAGCACCGCGCTGCCCCAGGCGGTGGTCAGCAGCTCCAGGCGCTGGCGCGCGATCGTGTAGTCGGCGGCCTTGCGGTGGGCCTCCAGCGTGACGGTGCCGGCGAAGTCGGCCGGCACCGCGTCGCGGTGGCGCGCCACATGGCGGATCTGGCGGCCGATCAGCCACAGCCGCAGCACCAGCCGCAGCATCACGGCAGCGGCGAAGACGGACATCACGACAAGCGAGTTCATGCGCGGCATTCTCGCCGATGGCGCGTGGGAAAATCCCGCCCTTCCGATGGAGTCCCCGATGTCCGACCTGACTGTTCCCGCCAGCCCCGACGCCCCGGCCGCCCCCGTGCTCGCCCGCCACGACCAGAACCTGGTCTGGGTCGACATGGAGATGACCGGCCTCGACCCGATGACCGACCGCATCATCGAGATCGCCGTCGTCGTCACCGACGCGCAGCTCAACGTGCGCGTCGAGGGCCCGGTGATCGCGGTGCACCAGTCCGACGCGGTGCTCGACCGCATGGACGCCTGGAACAAGGGCACGCACGGCAGGAGCGGCCTGATCGACCGCGTCAAGGCCTCGACGATCGACGAGGACGCCGCGCAGCTGCAGGTGATCGAGTTCCTGCGCAAGCACGTCAGCGCCAAGGCCTCGCCGATGTGCGGCAACAGCATCTGCCAGGACCGCCGCTTCATGGCCAACTACATGAAGCGCCTGGAGGCCTTCTTCCACTACCGCAACGTCGACGTCTCGACGCTGAAGGAGCTGGCGCGGCGCTGGCAGCCCGGCCTGGTCGAGGGCTTCAAGAAGCACCAGAAGCACACCGCGCTGGCCGACATCCACGAGTCGATCGACGAGCTGCAGTACTACCGCCAGCACATCCTGAAGATCTGAGCCTGGCGTCGGGCGGGGCTCAGCGCTGGCCGAGCATCAGCACCCAGTAGCTGCCGTACCGCGCGGTGCTGGAGGGCGCGCAGGCCAGCGCGACATCCTGGACCTTGGCGTTCATCAGGTTGCTGCAGTGTCCGGCGCTGGCCAGCCAGCCCTGCAGCGCGGCTTCGGCCGAGGCGTAGCCCGCGCCGATGTTTTCGCTGACCTGATCGCTGGCGTAGCCGGCCCGCCGGGCGCGGCTGGCGGGCGTCGAGCCGTCCAGACCGACGTGATCGAAGTAGTTGCTGCCGGCCATGTCGCTGGCATGGGCCTGCGCGGCGCTGGCCAGCGTGCTGCTCCAGCTCAGCGCGCCGGCCGCTGCGAAGCGGGTGTCGCCGCACTGGCGTGCCTGTGTGCGCAGCAGGTTGATCCGCGCCTGGATGCGTGCCGAGGCGCCGGCCACGTCGCTGCAGCCGAGGCTGCTGGTCGAGCTGGCGCTGCCGTCGGCGCCGTCACTGCCGCCGCCACTGGTCGTGCTGGCGCCGCCGCAGCCGCCCAGCAGCAGCGCGATCAGGCTGGCTGCAGCGGCTGTGCGGATCCGGCTTCCCGTCCTGGAACCTGTCGTCACCATTGTTTCTTCCTCCCGTCGAGAAGGGCGATTCTTCCGGGTCGGAATGTTTCAATGGGTTGGTCAGGTGTGAGGGCGTGTCTTCTTGCGTGTCGACGTGTTGTGATTCAGTCCGCGGCGCTGACCTGGTGCCGGGCCACCTTGTCGAGCAGCTCGATCAGCATCGCGCGCTCGGCGCGGCTGAGCGCGCCGTCGAGATCGGCCTCCATCGCGGGCGTGCGCGCCAGCGCCTGATCGGTCAGTGCGCGGCCGGCCGAGCTCAGCAGCACATGCTGCGAGCGTCGGTCGGTCTCGCTGCGGATGCGCTCGATCAGGCCGCGCTCCTGCATGCGGTCGAGCATGATCGTCAGGTTCGGCGCCGACAGCGCCAGGGCCTGCGCCAGCTGCTTCGGGGTCAGCCGGGTGTTGGCGTCGAGCAGCATCAGCAGCGAGTAGTCGACCGGGCGCAGGTCGAGCGGCTGGCCGACATGGCGCAGGAACATCGCCTGCGTCGTGACCCGCGCACGGGCGACGTGGTAGCCGACGACATCGCCGAGCACGCCCTGGCGGACCGGGTTTTTCTTGCCGTGGGAGGTGTCCATGCCGACATCTTGCCCGCACTCGGGCAGCGGGCCCGCAGGCGAGCGGCTCAGAGGCCCGGCCACGCCAGCTCCGGCACGCCGGATTCGATGCGCGTCCAGCGCCAGCGCGAGGCCGGCAGCAGCCAGTCGCGGCCGTGGGCGCACAGGGCCTGCAGGCGCTGCCGGCGCGCCGCGTCCGCTTCACCCAGGCTGGCGCGCATCAGCCGTGCCCAGGCCCAGGCCAGCAGCGTGTGGCCGAGCGCCTGCAGGTAGTCGTCGGCGACCAGGAAGGGCAGGTCCGGGCGCATCGCACGCTCGCGCTGCAGCGTCGCGGTGGCGCGCTCCAGGGTCGTCGCCTCGTCGCGCAGCAGCGTGGCCCAGCGCGCCAGGCCGGCCGGATCGCCATCCGCTGCTGCTTCGGTGTGCGCGTCGAGCGTGTCGGCCTCCTCGCGCAGCACCTCGAGCAGCAGCGCCAGCCGCCCCGGCCGGTCGAGCACCTTGCGCATCAGCAGGTCGATGGCCTGGATCTCGTTGGTGCCTTCGTAGATCAGCGCGATGCGGCTGTCGCGCACATGCTGCTCGATGCCCCAGTCGTGCACATAGCCGTGGCCGCCGAGCACGCCCAGCGCCGCGTTGGCGCCGTGGTGGCCCAGGTGGGTCAGGAAGGCCTTGACCACCGGCGTGAGCAGGGCGACCAGATCGTGGCGCTGGGCGCGCACCGCCCCGTCCGGGTGGTGCTCGGCCTCGTCGAGCAGCAGCGCGGTCCAGTAGGCGATGACGCGCGCGCCCTCGGTCTGCGCCTGCAGGTCGAGCAGGATGCGGCGCATCGCCGGATGCCAGGCGATCGGATCGGGGCCGCGGGCGGCGGCCGTGTTGGCACCGCTGCCGGCCGGGCGGCTCGGCGCGCGCAGCTGCAGCCGCTCCTGCGCGTAGGCCGAGGCGATGCGGGTGGCCGCCTCCAGGTGCCCCAGACCCTGCATGCCGACATGCAGCCGCGCCGAGTTCATCATCAGGAACATCGCCGCCAGGCCGGCGTTGGGCTCGCCCAGAATCCAGCCCTCGGCCTGCTCGAAGCGCATCTGCGCGGTGGCGCTGCCCTTGATGCCCATCTTCTTCTCGAGCCCGTCGCACCAGGCGCCATTGCGCCGGCCGTCGGGCAGGATCTTCGGCACCAGCACCAGCGTCAGGCCCCGGGTGCCGTCCGGCGCGCCGGGCAGGCGCGCCAGCACCAGGTGGACGATGTTGTCCGTCATGTCCTGGTCGCCGCCGGAGATGAAGATCTTCTGGCCGGTGACCGTGACCGCCGCGCCGTTGACGACCGGCGCGGCCGCATCCACCGGCTCGCAGCGGGTGCGGCTCAGGCCGAGGTCGCTGCCGGCCTGCGGCTCGGTCAGGTTCATCGTCGCCAGCCATTCGCCGCTGACGACCTTGGGCAGGTAGCGCTCGCGCAGCGCCGGCACCGCGTGGTGGCCGATGGCCTCGCAGGCGCCGTGCAGCAGGCCCGGATACATCGTCCAGGCGTGGTTGGCGCCCACCAGCATCTCGAAGAGCGCGGCGTTGAGCAGCTGCGGCAGGCCCTGGCCGCCGTCGGCGGGCGCGCAGGGCAGGGCGGGCCAGCCGCCCTCGACGAAGGCCTGCCAGGCGGCGGGGAAGCCGTCGGGCGTCGTCACCGAGCCATCAGGCCGCCAGGTGCAGCCCTGCAGGTCGGCCGGGCCGTTGAGCGGCGCGATCACGTCCTGCGCGAAGCGGCCGGCCTGCGCCAGCACCTCGCGCGCCAGATCGGCGTCGACCTCGGCGAAGTCGGGCATCGCGCGCCAGGAGGCCGGCGCGTCGAGCACCTGCTCGATGACGAAGCGCATGCGCTCCAGCGGGGGCGTGTAGCTCGTGCTCATTTCTTGGCGCCCAGATAGGTCTCGATGACACGCGGGTCGACCGCCAGCTCGCGCGCCGGGCCTTCCAGCGCGATCGCGCCGGTCTCCAGCACGTAGCCGTAGTCGGCGACTTCCAGCGCGGCGCGCGCGTTCTGCTCGATCAGCAGGATGGACACGCCGGTCTCGCGCAGCCGCTCGACGATGCGGAAGATCTCGCGCACGATCAGCGGCGCCAGGCCCAGGCTGGGCTCGTCGAGCATCAGCACCTTGGGCTGGCTCATCAGCGCGCGGCCGACCGCCAGCATCT
>JBJOPV010000137.1:0-9771 GCA_046050625.1 Pseudomonadota bacterium | reverse complement strand
GCGCGCCGTTGGCGAAGTCGCCGAACTGGGCCTCCCAGATGGTCAGCGTGTTCGGCTCGGCCGAGGCGTAGCCGTACTCGAAGCCCAGCACCGCCTCTTCCGACAGGATCGAGTCGATGACGGTGAAGGAGGCCTGGCCATCGGCGACATGCTGCAGCGGGATGTAGGTGCCTTCGTCCCACTTCTCGCGCTTCTGGTCATGGACCACGGCGTGACGGTGGGTGAAGGTGCCGCGACCGCAGTCCTCGCCCGACAGGCGCACCGGATAGCCGGCAGCCACCAGCGAGGCGAACGCCATGTGCTCGCCCATGCCCCAGTCGATGTTGACCTCGCCACGTCCCATCGCGGCGCGGTCGTCATACACCTTCTTGACCAGCGGATGCATGTTGACCGAAGCCGGGATGGTGGTCAGGCGCTCGGCCAGACGCTTCCACTCGGTCAGCGGCAGCGCGGTGTCGGCCGCGTCGGTCCACTTCTTGCCCAGGAAGGGCGCCCAGTCGACCGCGTACTTGCTCTTGTAGTTCGACAGCACCGGGTCGACGGTGTGACGGCCGGCATCCATCGCGGCGCGATAGGCCTTGACCATGTCGTCGCCCAGCGTCGCGCCCAGCCCCTGGGCCGACAGCTTGTCGGCATAGAGCCTGCGGGTGCCGGGGTGCGCACTGATCTTCTTGTACATCAGCGGCTGGGTCAGCGACGGCGTGTCCTGCTCGTTGTGGCCCAGCTTGCGGAAGCAGACGATGTCGATGACGATGTCCTTGCGGAAGGTCATGCGGTATTCCAGCGCCAGCTGGGTGGCCAGCACCACCGCTTCCGGATCGTCGCCATTCACGTGCAGCACCGGTGCCTCGATCATCTTGACGATGTCGGTGCAGTACAGCGTCGAGCGCAGGTCGCGCGGGTCGCTGGTGGTGAAGCCGATCTGGTTGTTGATGATCAGGTGGACCGTGCCGCCGGTGGAGTAACCCCGGGTAGCGGCCAGCATCAGCGTTTCCTGGTTCACGCCCTGACCACCGAAGGCCGAGTCCCCGTGCACCAGCACCGGCAGCACCTGGGCGCCGGCAGCATCGCCGCGACGATCCTGGCGGGCACGCACCGAGCCCTCGACCACCGGGTTGACGATTTCCAGATGGGACGGGTTGAAGGCCAGCGACAGGTGGACCGGGCCGCCCGCGGTCGAGATGTCCGAGCTGAAACCCTGGTGATACTTGACGTCGCCGGCCGGCAGCTCTTCAGGCGCCGTGTGATCGAACTCGGCGAACAGGTCCTTGGGCATCTTGCCCAGGGTGTTGACCAGCACGTTCAGACGGCCGCGGTGGGCCATGCCGATGACGATTTCCTGGACCCCCTTCTCGCCGGCCTTCTGGACCAGTTCGTCCATCGCCGCGATGAAGCTCTCGCCGCCTTCGAGCGAGAAGCGCTTCTGGCCGACGTACTTGGTATGCAGGAAGCGCTCCAGGCCTTCGGCCGCGGTCAGACGCTCCAGGATGGCCTTCTTCTTCTCGACAGAGAACGACGGCTTGCTGCGGATCGACTCCAGACGCTCCTGCCACCACCGCTTCTCGGTCGGCTCGGTGATGTGCATGATCTCCGCGCCGATCGCACTGCAGTAGGTCTCGCGCAGCGCCTGCACGATCTCCCGCAGCGTCATGCTGTCGGCCTTGGTGAAGTACGTGTTCGTGGCCGAGAAGGTGATGTCCATGTCGGACTCGGTCAGGTCGTAGAACGCCGTCTCGAGTTCGGGGATCTTCGGGCGCTCGGTGCGCTTGAGCGGATCGAGGTCGGCCCAGCGCGAACCCAGCGAGCGGTAGGCGGCGATCAGGGACTGGACATGGACCTGCTTGCGGGCGACCGCCAGGTCGGCCTCGCTGGCCTTGTGCGCGAAGGCGTTGGCCTTGGCACGCTGTGCGAAGGATTCGACGACCGGCGCGTGAGCGACGTCGCGGCTGTCGGAGCCGTCGACCGCAGGCACGTGCTGCAGGGCGTCGAAGTAGTCACGCCAGTTGTCAGGCACAGAGCCCGGATTATCGAGGTACGCCTCGTACATTTCTTCGACGTAGGGGGCATTGCCGCCGAAGAGGTACGAGTTCGACCTGTATTGCTGCATCATATTTTCGCTCACCTTGCGCCCCGGTACCCGGAGCTCCGATGGGTTGGACAACCTTCCGCGACACGGCTAGACCGGTTGGCGGATCGCGACCCGCCTTAGCTGTTGCCAGAGAAGGGGACGGGAAGGACCTACAGAGTCAGGGCGCCAATGTAGCACCGGGCACGCCTCGCGAACCCAGGGTTTTCTTTGTTGCGGCGCCATGACTGTGGTCAAAAAGATGCACTCCTGTCCCGGGGGTGGACAGGCCTGCACCCGGCTGGAGCAAGGCGGCATGGCAGCGCGAAGTGCGGATCGTCATGTTCTTGTCTCCTGCGATTTTCTTGAGCGTGACGAGAAGGCGATCAGGGGCGCATTCGGGCATAGGGCGCCGCCAGCGGATCGCCGACGAAAACGCCCTGGCGTGGCCAGGCCACGCTTTTCCAGTAGGCCTCGATCGCGGAGCTGCCCTGCAGGTAGTGCAGCAGCAGCATCTGCGGATGCGGGAACTTCTGCGGATGATTGCAGGGCTCGCTGACAGCACCATAACTGGCGGTGGCGCCAGCATCGATCCAGTCGAGCACGGTGCTCTGCCCGGCGCTGCGATCGAGCACCCCGCCGAAGGAGGTCAGATGGTCGGCCAGCGCGCCGGGCAGCCAGTCGAGGCTCTCGGCGCCCTGGAAGCGCGCGATGCCGGTCTGCACCAGCAGCACGTCCTGGCTGCCGGGCGCGGGCAGCACGCCCTCCTCCACCTTCACCTCGATGCCGAGCGAGCGCAGCGGTCCGGCCGGCGGGAACAGCGATGCACGCACATTGCGCGCCGCATCGGCGGTGACCATGTAATGCACGTTCGGCACCACGCCGCCACGCTGGGCCAGCCGCCCGACCGAGGCATGGCCACGGTCGATCAGGCGCCGGGCCTGCCCCACTGACGAGGCCGCCAGCAGCATCGAGGGCCGCAGCCCGTGATCACGCCACGGCATGCTGCTGCGCGAGTTGAAATAGGGGGAAAGCGACTGCTTCGCGCAGGTTGCGGCACAGAGTCGGGCGTCGCGCCCCAGCGTCAGGGCGGCAGTGATCGACTGGCACTCGAGTGCAAAGGGCCGCACCCAGGCCAGGGCCAGCGCCTGGATTCGGGCGCCGAAGAATTCGCTGATGCTGGCGCGTAGCCGCTCGAAGTCCGTCACCGACAACTGCGACGCGACCGGCAGCTCGACGCGAAGCACCTGCTCGTCGCCCAACCGATGGATCTGGCGGTAATGCTCCCCGACCTCGACCGAGTACGGATCGGCCACATTGATCACCAGACCGATCTGCGAGGGCATGATGCGTCCGTTCACCCGAGGCACGGGCAGCCAGTGTCGCTGAGGTGAGCCCGCCGCGGAAGGCGCCTCCGACGCGATCCGGGCCGAGAGTGCGGCGCCTGCCTGTTCTGCAGCGATCTCGCTGGCGACCGAGCAGGCGATGCCGGACATCAGCAGGGCTGCCAAGGCGGCAGCGCGGGCCAGCCGCAGGCCAGTCCCCCGAACAGGCCGTGGTGCGAGCCTTTGCATCGCCAGATGTCTTTTCGCCATGTAAAAATACGCAGGAAAACCGGGAACACCGAATCGACGCGACATGACAAAAAAGGATAGTGCACTTCAGACCCCAGCCATCCAGGTGATGGAGCGCATGTTCATGCTGCTCGACGTTCTCGCCGAGCATCAGGACCCCGTGCCGCTGAAGCAGATCAGCGAACAGACCGGGCTTCACCCTTCGACCGCACACCGCATCCTGAACGATCTGGCCATCGGGCGCTTCGTCGACCGGCCGGAGGCGGGCAGCTACCGGCTCGGAATGCGACTTCTTGAACTCGGAAATCTGGTCAAGGCGCGCCTGGACGTGCGTGATGCGGCCCTGGTGCCGATGCGCGATCTGCACAAGCTGACCCACCAGCCGGTCAACCTGTCGGTGCGCCAGGGCGACGAGATCGTCTACATCGAGCGGGCCTACTCGGAGCGCTCAGGCATGCAGGTGGTGCGGGCCATCGGCGGGAGAGCCCCCTTGCATCTGACCTCGGTGGGCAAGCTGTTCCTGGCACACGACGACCCGCAGCGGGTGCGCAGCTACGCCTCGCGCACCGGACTGGCCGGCCACACTCGCAACAGCATCACCGACCTGTCGACCCTCGAGCGTGAGCTGGCGCGAGTGCGCCAGACCGAGATGGCCCGCGACAACGAGGAGCTGGAGCTGGGCGTGCGCTGCATGGCCGCTGCCATCCATGACGACCAGGGGCGACTGGTGGCTGGCCTGTCGATCTCGGCGCCAGCCGACCGACTCGAGGAGACCTGGGCGGAGCGCCTGCGCGAGACGGCGGGCACCATCTCGGCCGCGCTCGGGCATCACAGCGATCGCTGAAGAGGCCGCCACAGGACCTCGTCGAGAGCACACGGGGGTCAGGACAAGGAAGGCTTGTCCCGAGCACCGGACACAGGCTGCCCGGGTGATCGCACCGCGGCCCCCGACTCGAGCCAACGGCGCACCCGTTCGGCATCGCCCAGACGCGACTGCTTGCCGGCGGAGTCCAGGAAGACCATGATCAGCTTGCGTCCGGCCATCTGCGCCTGCATCACCAGACAGCGCCCGGCCTCGACGATGTAGCCTGTCTTCTGCAGGCCGATGTCCCAGCCAGGGTTGCGCACCAGGCTGTTGGTGTTGCTGTAATGCAGCGTCCGGGGGCCGATGTCGACCTCGTGTGCCGGCGAGGTCGAGAATTCGCGCAGCAGCGGATGCTGATACGCCGCCCTGACCAGCCGGGCCAGATCAGCGGCGCTGGACTGGTTGCTGCTGGACAGACCGGTCGGCTCGACAAAGCGGGTGCTGTTCATGCCCAGGACCGCCGCCTTGCGGTTCATCGCGGCCGCAAAGGCCGGCAGTCCGCCCGGATAGTTGCGCCCCAGCGCATTGGCTGCCCGGTTCTCGGACGACATCAGCGCCAGATGCAGCAGTTCGCCGCGGGTCAGCACCGTGCCGGGCGACAGCCGCGACCGGCTGCCCTTCTCGGTGTCGATGTCCTCATGGGTGATGACCAGCGCCTCCTCGAGCGGCTGACGCGCCTCGGTCACGATCAGCGCGGTCATCAGCTTGGTCAGCGAGGCGATCGGCAGGACGGCCTGATGGTTCTTGCTGAACAGCACTTCCGAGGTGTCCTGATCGACCACCAGCGCAACGCTGGACTTCAGATCGAGCGGATCGGCGGTCTCATGCAGGCCACTGGCCTGTCCGTAGGACAGGCGCGGTGCCACGGCCACCGCGGTCGCGGCGGCGCCGGCCACCGCGCCACGACGCAAGGTCGCGCGGGACACACCCTGGCGAGCCGTGCGCGTCTTGTCGAGCCCGCGCGCCGCCGGCGCTGCCTTCTTGGCGCGCTGCGCCGCCTCGACCGACTGGCCGTCCTTGCGGCGGGCGGCCTGGGCAGGATCCGCCGCAAGGCCCGACAGCAACATGACCACCCCCACCAGCAGTACGGAACACTGCGACAAAACGATTCTTTTCTTCAATGCGAAACAAGTCACGACGGGCCTCTGGAATACGGCAGACAGGGAACCTGAAATCAGTCTAGGCGAAGCATGTACCGCGCCACAAGGGCGCGATGCGCCGATGATTTTCAGTTGAAGCCCCCTGTTTGCACGATCCCTGCATCAGCCCTGGGCAGCCACGCGCTCGGCCTTGCTGTGGAGCTTGTTCAGCGCCGACAGGTAGGCCTTGGCAGAGGCCACGACGATGTCGGGATCCGCGCCAACCCCATTGACGACGCGGCCGCCATGTTGAAGCCGGATCGTGACCTCACCCTGCGATTCAGTGCTGCCAGACGTGATGGCGTTCACGGAATACAGCAGCATTTCCGCACCGGTCTCCAGCTTCGACTCGATGGCCTTCAAGGTGGCGTCGACCGGACCGTTGCCCTGGGACACCGCACGGTGCTCGATCTGGCCGGCGGCGAAGGTCACGCGGGCCCCCGGTCGCTCGCCAGTCTCGGAGTGCTGAGACAGCGACAGCAGGCGGTAGTGCTCGATCTCGGCGCTGACGCTCTCGTCGCCGACCAGCGCGATGATGTCCTCGTCGAAGATCTCGCTCTTGCGGTCGGCCAGGTCCTTGAACTTGACGAAGGCGGCATTCAGCTCGGCCTCGGACTCGAGCGCGACGCCCAGATCCTGCAGGCGCTGCTTGAAGGCGTTGCGCCCGGAGAGCTTGCCCAGCACGATCTTGTTGGCGCTCCAGCCCACATCCTCGGCGCGCATGATCTCGTAGGTGTCGCGCGCCTTGAGCACGCCATCCTGGTGAATGCCCGAGGCATGCGCAAAGGCATTGGCGCCGACGACGGCCTTGTTCGGCTGCACCACGAAGCCGGTGGTCTGCGCCACCATGCGCGAGGCCGGCACGATCTGCGAGGTGTCGATGCCCAGGTCGAGGTTGAAGTGGTCGCGGCGGGTCTTGACCGCCATCACCACCTCTTCGAGCGAGCAGTTGCCGGCGCGCTCGCCCAGGCCGTTGATGGTGCATTCCACCTGGCGCGCGCCGCCGATCTTCACGCCGGCCAGCGAGTTGGCCACCGCCATGCCCAGGTCATTGTGGCAGTGCACCGACCAGATCGCCTTGTCGGAGTTGGGGATGCGCTCGCGCAGCGTGCGGATGAAGTTGCCGTAGAGCTCGGGGATCGCGTAGCCGACGGTGTCGGGAATGTTCAGCGTCGTGGCGCCCTCGTCGATCACGGCCTCGAGCACGCGGCAGAGGAAATCGACGTCCGAGCGGTAGCCGTCCTCGGGCGAGAACTCGATGTCGGCGCACAGATTGCGCGCGAAGCGCACCGACAGCCGCGCCTGCTCGAGCACCTGCTCGGGCGTCATGCGCAGCTTCTTCTCCATGTGCAGCGCGCTGGTGGCGATGAAGGTGTGGATGCGGGCGCGGTTGGCGCCGCGCAGCGCCTCGGCCGCGCGCGAGATGTCACGGTCGTTGGCGCGGGCCAGCGAGCAGACGGTGGAATCCTTGATGGCGTCGGCGATCGACCTGACGGCCTCGAAGTCGCCGTTCGACGACGCGGCGAAGCCGGCCTCGATGACATCGACCTTCAGGCGCTCGAGCTGGCGGGCGATGCGCAGCTTCTCGTCGCGGGTCATCGAGGCGCCGGGCGACTGCTCGCCGTCGCGCAAGGTGGTGTCGAAAATGATCAGCTTGTCACTCATGGTCGTCTCCAAGGAGGGTGGGTACACCGACGCTGCTCTGGGATCCCG
The DNA here is from genome assembly GCA_046050625.1 of Pseudomonadota bacterium. Taxonomy (GTDB): domain Bacteria; phylum Pseudomonadota; class Gammaproteobacteria; order Burkholderiales; family Burkholderiaceae_C; genus Sphaerotilus. The sequence goes on along the minus strand of JBJOPV010000137.1, from coordinate 2,415 downwards.
GGGAAGACCGGGCGACAAAAGAGAACGGCCCGCAGCGTGGTGCCATGCGGGCCGTCGATCCAGAAAGGGGGTACAGGAATGTACAGGTGTGACTGGTCAGCGCGCCCGGGGCACTTCGATTAGAAGCAGCAGTAGGGTGTGAACGCCGAAAGTCATGGGCCGACTATAGCACGCCTCAGCGATGCAGGCCCCGCTCGTCAGGCTCGTCGGTCGAGGTGGCGATCACGCTGACCGGGCGCCCGCGCGACTTGCGCACCCCATACACCACATAGCCCGACAGGCCATAGACGACGAAGACGCCGAACAGCACCAGCGGCGGATGGTAGGTGATCACCGCGATGCCCAGCGCGATCGCCACGATCACGATGAAAGGCACGGTGCGCTTGAAGTTGACGTCCTTGAAGCTGTAGAAGGGCACGTTGGTGACCATGGTCAACCCGGCATAGAGCGTGGTGGCGAAGGCCAGCCAGGTCAGCCACTCGATGTCGCGCACGCCCCGGAAGCCCATGTCGTCCATCACCCAGATCAGACCGGTCACCAGCGCGGCCGCCGCAGGGCTGGGCAGCCCCTGGAAATAGCGCTTGTCGACCACGCCGATGTTGGTGTTGAAGCGCGCCAGACGCAGCGCAGCGCCCGAACAGTAGACGAAGGCGGCCAGCCAGCCCAGCTTGCCCATGCCCTTCAGCGCCCATTCGTACATGATCAGCGCAGGTGCCGCACCGAAAGAGACCATGTCGGACAGGCTGTCCATCTGTTCGCCAAAGGCACTCTGGGTGTTGGTCATGCGCGCCACACGCCCATCCAGGCTGTCGAGCACCATGGCGCAGAATACGCCGATCGCCGCCTGCTCGAAGCGGCCGTTCATCGCCATCACGATCGCGTAGAAACCGCCGAACAGCGCCGCCAGCGTGAACAGGTTCGGCAGGATGTAGATGCCCTTGCGGCGCGGTCGCTGCGGCACCGGTTCATCCGGCTCGTCGTCGATTTCAGCCCGCTCGGGGGAGAGGTTTTGGTTCATGCCGTGATTATCGCCAAGCGCGATGCCCCCCTCCCTCGGGCGGCGAGGATCACTCCTCGCACAGGAAGTAGATCCACGGGTCTCCGGCCGCGTCCAGCTCGAGTCCCGGCGCCATCGACCGACCGTCGACACCATGCGCGTGCACCTTCGACCAGCCCTGCATCAAACACTGGTTCAGCATTTCCGCCGGGCGCAGATACGTGGTCAGGGCACCCCCGTAAGGATCGACCAGCTCGACCTCCGCCAGACGCATCGGCCAGCTCCGGCGATTGAGCCAGCGCATGCGGCTCCAGAACATCTGTGCTTCGACATAGGCGCGCAGGCCCTCCCAGCGAACATGCCTGCGGCTGTCGAGCCAGTTCAGGTTGTGGGAGGAGAAGATGAAGCGCCCGCCGGCGCGCAGCACGCGGCGGCATTCCCGCAGCGACTGGCGCCGCTGCTCGCCGCCTCCGACCAGATCGAGCCCATTGAAGCTGAACAGCACCAGATCGAAGCTGGCATCAGCGAAGGGCAGTGCCCGCGCGTCAGCCACCTCGAAGCTCACATCGCCGCGCTGCATCAGATCGGCGAAGCGCTGCCGGCAGGCCTCGACCATCGGCGCGGCGAAGTCTGCCCCGACGTAGCCGGCGCAGCGCGAGGCCAGCGCCGGCGTGGTGCGCCCGCCGCCGACGCCGAGATCGAGCACCCGGCTGCGCGCCAGGACCGCATCGCCCAGCCGCGCCAGGATGGCCTGCTCGGGAGCCTGCAGCGCATGCCCGCGGCAATAGCTGCGCACGACCTCGTCGGAGCAGTAGAAAGAAGCCCAGTCGGGCACTCCCGATGTCGACATTCCGGCAATTCCCTGTATCTGGAAGAAGAAGACAGGCGGATTGTCTGACACAAATCATTACATTCAGGCGCCTGACGACGCATTGCACCCGCGCTTCAGGATGGGACAAGAATCGCCGGAAAACGACAAGGGGGCTGCACATGCGTGCAGCCCCCTTGCGATCAGCATCCGATCAGCGAGCCGTCTGCGCCCCCCGTTCAGCGAACCGGTTCAGCGCAGCCGCCCGGTGAATCAGTTGCGGCTCTTGTCGACCAGCTTGTTGGCCTTGATCCAGGGCATCATGTCGCGCAGCTTGGCGCCGACGACCTCGATCTGGTGCTCTTCGGTCAGGCGGCGGCGCGAGATCAGCGTCGGGGCGCCGGCCTTGTTCTCCAGGATGAAGGACTTGGCGTATTCGCCGGTCTGGATGTCCTTCAGGCACTGCTTCATGGCCTTCTTGGTCTCTTCGGTCACGACGCGCGGGCCGGTGACGTACTCGCCGTATTCGGCGTTGTTCGAGATCGAGTAGTTCATGTTGGCGATGCCGCCTTCGTAGATCAGGTCCACGATCAGCTTCAGCTCGTGCAGG
>JBJOPV010000136.1:0-9868 GCA_046050625.1 Pseudomonadota bacterium | reverse complement strand
GGGTGTCGGGGGCGTTCATGCGGACCTCGTGTCCGGCCGGAGGCGGCCGTCCGGCGGTCAGTGTAGCCAGCCCGGGTGAAGTTGCGCCAGCTCAGCCCAGCGCGTCGTCGAGCAGCGCCGGCAGCGCCTCCAGCCCCTCGATCAGCTGGGCCGGCAGGGTGCCATCGGTCAGGCGCGGCAGCTCGTCGGTGGCATGGAACTGGATGCGCGAGCCGCCGTCGGCCTCGGCGGTGATGCGCATCGTCAGCGGCAGGCTGACGACCTGCTCCGGATCGTCGCTCTGCACGATCGCGGTCTCGTCCTCGGCCAGGCCGAGCACCAGCCATTCGCCACGGCCTTCGCGGTCCTGCAGGGGGATGCGGGCGAACACGCTCAGTCCGTAGGCCTGCGCATGGGCGGCGAGCCGGGCGATCGTCTCCGTGGGCGAGAACCGGCTGAGTCGTGCCAGGCTGCCACTGTGATGCGAGCCTAGGCTGGTGACCGTCAGGGCCACGATCGTCAGGCCGCTGGTGATCCAGCAGCGCCACAGCGGTGCGCGGCGGTGGACGGGCAGATGCTTGTCCTGATGAGGCCGGTCCTGATCATCGAGTGGCTGCATGGGAACTCCTCGGCGGACGGGTGGCAGTGCCACGACAAAGATCGAATTCCGCACTCTACAGGCTTGAATTCGTCAGATTGGTGAAAGCCGAGCCAGCGTACGGGTTGATGCGGGGCGGAATCATCCGGATTTACAACTTTATATGAAACAATATGTAAACAAATGGCTACGCTGATGTCCGATGAACCTGCGCGTCCGCATCGATCTGGCGGTGGCCCTGGCCGCGGTGACGGCCAGTGCCGGTCTGGGCCTGCTGACCTGGATGGACCGGGAGGATTGGCGCCACCACCTGCCCCCGCGCGTGCTGGCGCTGCTGCTGATCTTCCTGCTGCTGGACCGGGCGCTGCACCGGCTGGTGCGCCGGCCTGCCCGCGAGCACAGTCAGGCGCTGCGGCGGCTGGCGCTGCAGGACAGCCTGACCGGCGCGGTCAACCGGCGTGGCTTCATGGATCGGCTGGCACAGGCCCGGCAGCAGCCACCGTCCCTCTCGCAGCAACAGGGGGGGCTGTCGCTGGTGATGATCGACATTGACCACTTCAAGCGCATCAACGACCGGCATGGTCATGCCACGGGTGACGGGGTGCTGCGCGAGGTGGCGGCACGCCTGCGCCGGCAGATGCGGCGTGGCGATCTGCTGGGGCGGCTGGGGGGCGAAGAATTCGCGATCCTGCTGCCCGCGACCGATCTGGCCGGGGCGCAGGTCCAGGCCGAGCTGGCGCGCCAGGCGCTGCGCCGCGAGCCGGTGGCGACCGTCGGCACGGTCACCGCCAGTCTTGGCGTGGCGCAGTGGGACGGCAGCGAGTCGGCCGCCGACTGGCTGCACCGCGCCGATCTGGCGCTGTACGAGGCCAAGCGGCGCGGCCGCGATCAGGTGTGCGTCAGCGGTGCTCGAACCTGAAGACCGCGGTGCTGGCCAGCAGATTGGGCCAGCGCGGGACGATCTCGCCCTCGTGCAGCCCGAAGGCGTCGAGAATGTGCAGGCCGTTCTTGCGCGCGAGGATCTCGAAGTCGGCGAAGGTGCCCACCCGGATGTTGGGCGTGTCGTACCACTGGTAGGGCAGCACCTTGGTCACCGGCATGCGGCCCTGCAGCACGCGCAGCCGGTTGGGCCAGTGCGCGAAGTTGGGAAAGCTGACGATGCCGATGCGGCCCACGCGCGCGGTCTCGCGCAGCATGTCCTCGGTGTTGCGCAGGTTCTGCAGCGTGTCGAGCTGCAGCACCACGTCGAAGCTGTCGTCCTCGAAGAGACTCAGGCCTTCTTCCAGATTGCGCTGCAGCACGTTGACGCCGCGCTGCACGCAGGCCAGCACCTTGGCGTCGTCGAGCTCGACGCCGTAGCCGCGGCAGCCGCGCCGGTCGCGCAGCAGCGCCAGGAGGGCGCCGTCGCCGCAGCCCAGGTCGAGCACGCGGCTGCCCTGGGGCACCAGATCGGCGATCAGTTCGAGGGCCTGGCGGTTGCTCATGCGCCGATCTCCCGGGCGATGTTGTCGTAGCAGGCGCGCACGATGCCGTGGTAGCGCGCGTCATCCAGCAAGAAAGCGTCGTGGCCGTGCGGCGCGTCGATCTCGGCGTAGCTGACATCGATCCGGTTGTCGAGCAGGCCCTTGACGATCTCGCGCGAGCGTGCCGGCGAGAAACGCCAGTCGGTGGTGAAGCTCACCACCAGGAACTTGGCCTGTGCGCGCGACAGGGCCCGCGACAGGTCGCCGCCGAACGCGCGCGCCGGGTCGAAGTAGTCGAGCGCGCGGGTGATCAGCAAGTAGGTGTTGGCGTCGAAGTACTCGCTGAACTTGTCGCCCTGGTAGCGCAGGTAGCTCTCGATCTGGAACTCGATCTCCTGCGTCGAGTAGGCCAGCTCGGCCGCGCGCAGCTCGCGGCCGAACTTGGCCTCCATCGAGTCGTCCGAGAGATACGTGATGTGGCCGATCATGCGCGCCACCCGCAGGCCGCGCTTGGGCACGACGCCGTGCGCGTAGAAGTGGCCGCCGTGGAAGTCCGGGTCGGTGACGATGGCACGCCGCGCCACCTCGTTGAAGGCGATGTTCTGCGCCGACAGATTGGGCGCCGAAGCGATCACCAGCGCATGGCGCATGCGCTCGGGGTACTGCAGCGTCCAGCTCAGTGCCTGCATGCCGCCCAGGCTGCCGCCCATCACGGCGGCGAGCTGCCCGATGCCCAGCCTGTCGAGCACCCGTGCCTGCGCGTCCACCCAGTCTTCCACCGTCACCACGGGGAAATCGCTGCCGTAGAGCCGGCCGGTGTCGGGGTTGACGTGCATCGGGCCGGTCGAGCCGAAGCACGAGCCGGGGTTGTTGACGCAGATGACGAAGAAGCGATCGGTGTCGAGCGGTCGGCCCGGACCGATCAGGTTGTCCCACCAGCCGACGTTCTTCGGGTTGTCGGCATGGGTGCCGGCGACATGGTGGCTGGCATTGAGCGCGTGGCACACGAGCACCGCGTTGCTGCGCTCGGCGTTGAGCCGGCCATAGGTCTCGTAGACCAGCGTGTAATCGCGCAGCGTGGCGCCGCTGCGCAGCTTCAGCGCATCGCTGAAGTGCATCTTCTGCGGGGTGACATGTCCCTGCATCGACATCGGGAGCGCTCCCAGAGGTTTCCGACCACAAAAAAACCCGGCGCTGCCTGAGGCGGACACCGGGTCGTCGAGTGCCCCTCTTTAGCGGAATTTCTAGAGCGCCCGCAAGCCGGACCAAATCGGCGCTGTGAGGCGCGAGTGTAGCGCGAGCACAGGATGCAGCATGAACTGCAATTTCAGCCGTGCGACAGCCCCTTGTGCAGGTGGCCGCTGCAGCGGCCGGACCCGTGGCTTCGGGGTGGCGAGTGCGGCCAGGGGCTCGTGACAATTCCCATGCTCCCCCTTCCGGATGAAGCTGAACCGCTTCGCCCTTCGCCCGTCTCCCGCTCCGAACCTGTCTGACACCGTGAATTCGACTGCTGTCCCTGATCTCTCGAGTGATGCCTGGCTGCTGGCGCTGGGCACGATGCTGGCATTGGCGCTGGTCGGCCGGCTGTGGCATCGCTGGCAGCAGGGCCGGGCGGATGACCGGGCGCTGCCGTGCCGTTCGCTGCCCTTCGACTCCACGCTGACGCGCTGGCCCGGCGCGCCCGAGGCGGACCCTGACCTGCAGCGGCTGGTCGGCGAGGTCCAGGACCGGCTCGGCATGCAGCTGCTGGCCGCACGAACGCTGGCACGCACGGGCGATGACCTGCCCGGCCCGGCGCGGCTGATGCACCTCGACCAGCAGCTCGCGCAGGCGCTGCTGTCGCTGCGGCTCATGCGCGAGGCGGTGCGCGCCGAGCCCGCGGCGCTCGGCGACGGCCTGCACGGCCTGCAGGCCCATTTCCAGCCGATGCTGGCCGAGCGGGGTATCCGGCTGGACTGGCAGGTCGACGAGACGGCGGCACGGCTGCATCTGCCGGCGCGCAGCCGGCTGCATCTGATGCGGCTGATCCAGGAGGCGCTGGACAATGTGGTGCGGCATGCCGAGGACGCGCAGGTCGCCGGGTTCGAGCTGGTGATGGTCGAGGAGCGCTCCCAGCGCAGCCTGCGCCTGCGCATCAGCGATGACGGACGCGGCAAGCCCGAGGGGCGCCGCCACGAGGCCACCGCCCGCGGCATCGCGATGATGGAGCGCCTTGCCAGCGATCTGGATGCACCGCTGGCCGTCGGCCCCGCCCGCCCGGGCTGGGCCGTGGAGCTGACGCTGAGATCCTGATCCGGGTGTGATCAGCCGCGGCCGTCAGGCCAGGGGCGCGGCGAGCGGCTGGGTGGCGGCAAAGCTTGGGCGCTGCGACAGACGCTGCATCAGCCGGTCGAGGTTGGGATGCGTCTCACGCCAGGCGATGGCGGGAAAGCGGAAATCCAGATACCCCAGCGCGCAGCCGACCGCGATGTCGGCCAGCGTCGGATGCAGGCCGGAATACCAGTTGCGCTCGCCCAGGCCCGCGGACAGGGTGCGCAGGGCCGCATCGATCTTGCCGAGCTGACGCTCGATCCAGGCCGCACAGCGCTGGCCGTCGTCGCGGCCGGGCCAGGTCGATTCCAGCCGTGCCAGCAGCGCGGCATCCAGCAGACCGTCGGCCAGCGCCTCCCAGGTGCGCACCTCGGCGCGCTCGCGGCCTTTTTCGGGGATCAGCCGACCGACCGGCGAGAGCGTGTCGACGTATTCGACGATGACCCGCGAGTCGTAGAGCGCGTCGCCCCCTTCGAGCACCAGGCAGGGCACCTGGCTGAGCGGGTTGGCCGAGGTCAGGCCGACCGGATCCGACCACGGATCCTCGATGATGAGCTTGTAGTCGAGCTTCTTCTCCGCCAGCACGATGCGCACCTTGCGCACATACGGGCTGGTCAGCGAACCGATGAGTTTCATGAGCGGGGCAGGTTTGTCGTTCTGAGTTTCGGGGCGGGACCATTCTAGCCACGCGCCTTGCGGGCCATCGGTCCTGCTCCCCCCTGGGGGAAAAGGCGAAAAGGCGTGATGCGGAAAGCTGATCTTCAGCGCTGCAGTGTCCAGTCGATCGTGGCGGGTTCGCGCCCGGGCAGGTCGAGCACGGCCTGGGCCGGCGCGCAGCGCGCGACCACCTGCCCGCGTCGCACCACCGCCAGCCGGGTCGCGCGCAGCCGGAGTGCCTCGATCGGCGAGCGGGCCTGCAGCAGCACGACGTCGCCGTGGCAGCCGACGTCCAGCCCGTGCCCGTCGAGCCCGAGCACCCGGGCGGCGTTCGTCGTCACCGCGTCGAAGCAGGCGCGCATCTGCGCCTGCGAGGTCATCTGCGCCACATGCAGGCCCATCTGCGCGACTTCGAGCATGTCGCCCGAGCCGAGCGAATACCACGGGTCCATCACGCAGTCGTGGCCAAAGGCGACATTGACGCCGGCGGCCATCAGCTCGGGCACGCGGGTCATGCCGCGGCGCTTCGGATAGGTGTCGTGGCGGCCCTGCAGCGTGATGTTGATCAGCGGGTTGGCCACCGCGTGCACGCCGGCCTCCGCGATCAGCGGCAGCAGCTTGGAGACGTAGTAGTTGTCCATCGAGTGCATGGACGTCAGGTGCGAGCCGGTGACGCGGCCCTGCAGCCCCAGGCGCTGCGCATGAAAGGCCAGGGTCTCGATGTGGCGCGAAAGCGGGTCATCGCTCTCGTCGCAGTGCATGTCGACGCGCAGGCCGCGTTCGGCGGCCAGCTCGCACAGCAGGCGCACCGATTCGGCGCCGTGTTCAGCGGTGCGCTCGAAGTGCGGGATGCCGCCGACGACCTCGACGCCGAGGTCGAGCGCGCGCTTCAGGTTGGCCAGCGCGCTCGGGCTGCGCAGCACGCCGTCCTGCGGAAACGCCACCAGCTGCAGGTCCAGCCACGGCGCGACGCGGCGCTTGACCTCCAGCAGCGCCTCGACCGCCAGCAGCCGGTCGTCGCAGATGTCGACATGGCTGCGGATCGCCAGCAGCCCCTTGGCCACCGCCCAGTCGCAGTACTGCAGCGCACGCTCGACCAGCGCCTCCTGCGTGAGCTGCGGCTTGAGCTCGCCCCACAGCGCGATGCCCTCCAGCAGCGTGCCGCTGGCGTTGACGCGCGGCAGGCCGTAGGAGAGCGTCGCGTCCATGTGGAAATGCGCGTCGACGAAGGGCGCGCTGACCATCCAGCCCTGGGCGTCGAGCGTGGGCACGCCCGGCGGTGCGGCCAGCGCCGGGCCGAGCGCGGCGATGCGCCCAGCCAGGATCAGCAGGTCCTGGCCGGTGCGGCCGTCGGGCAGCGTGGCGTCGCGGATCAGCAGGTCTCGGGCTTCGGTCATCGGGAGGTCTCCGCGGCACAGGGCCATCGGTGTCAGGCGGCGATGCGGCGCCGGCGGCGGCGGCCAGCAGCCATTTCGGCCTCGCAGCGCTGCATCAGCGTCTGCGGCGTGTCACCCGGTCCGGCCTGAGCATGGCTGATGTCGATCTGCAGCAGGCGATCGCCGCTCAGCGCCGACCAGTCGCGCTCCTGCACCGCCTGCGCGATGCGCTGGCAGATGCGCGCCGCATCATCGGCCGAGGCCTGCGGCAGCAGCACCGCGATCTGCTCGCCCGACCAGAGGGCCGCCAGATCACCGGCCCGAAGCGTCCGTCCGATCAGCTGCGCAAAGGCGGCGAGCACCTGCTCGTGCCGGGCCGGGGCGGTCGGCTCGATGTCGCAGGCCGACAGCAGCAGCACCGCGCAGTCCTGCCCGGCCGCCAGCGGCAGCAGGCGGTGCGCCTGCTGCATGAAGGCCTGCCGGTTTGGCAGGGCGGGCAGGTGGCCGCCGCTCTCCGGTGCCCGTGCGGGCTGCGCGCAGGCCTGCCCCTGGGTCAGGTAATGCGACAGCCTCGCCGAGGTGGGCAGGCTGGCGATGCGGTCCAGGTCCTGGCGCCGGCGTGCGATCTGCTCGGCGTCCAGGCCGCGTGCCAGGCAGTGTTCGCCCAGATCCGTCAGGGGCCGGTGACCGATCCGGGCCGCCTCGGCGGCCAGGCGCAGCGCGGCCGCTTCCAGCGCGGATGAATCCTGTCGAGCCTGCGCGATCAGCACGGCCACCCACAGCAGCGGCAGCTCGGTGTCCTCGGGTGCGGTGTCCAGGCCTGCCGCCTGTCGGGGCGGCGCGCTGCTGCGCAGCCGGGCCAGATGCTGACGTGCCGCCTCCGGCTCGCCGTCCAGCACCCGCTGCAGGGCCTGAAGCCAGCCCAGGCGCCAGGCGAGCGTGGGATCGAGCCGCGTGGCGGGCTCACGGGCCCGGCCGAGCACGTGCTGCAGGGCTGTCAGCAGCTGCGCCTCCGGGGCGGCGCAGCCGTCGAGGAGCTGGCGAGCCAGCGTGCTGCTGTCGTGAGGGTCCAGGCGCTCCGGTTCGTTCATGCATTCCCCATCTCGTGTCATCCGGTCTGCCCTCGCGGCGGCTGGCATGCAGCCCCGGCCTCTTCTCCTGCGGCTGCGCGGAGGCCTGCGGGCCGCGATCCGCTCTGGATCCGGCAGAATCCGGCCGCGCTCACGCCCATTCGTGGTGCTTCCGGATGAGGGGAATTGAACCACAGCCGCACCCGGCTCCGATGTCCGGCCGGTTTACTTGGTGCCGAACATCCGGTCGCCAGCGTCGCCCAGGCCGGGCACGATGTAGCCGTGGTCGTTGAGCTGGCGGTCGATCGCGGCGGTGTAGACCGGCACGTCCGGGTGGGCCTCGTGGAAATGCGCCAGGCCCTCCGGCGCGGCCAGCAGGCTGACGAAACGGATCGAGCGCGGGCGCGTCTCCTTCAGTCGCTCGACCGCGGCCGCGGCCGAGTTGCCGGTGGCCAGCATCGGATCGAGCACGATGGCGTCGCGCTCGTGCATGTCGCCGGGCATCTTGAAGTAGTACTCGACCGCGACCAGCGTCTTGGGGTCGCGGTACAGGCCGATGTGGCCGACGCGCGCGCCTGGCACCACCTCCAGCATGCCGTCGAGAAAGCCGCTGCCGGCGCGCATGACGACGACGAAGACGGTCTTGCGGCCCTCGATGACCGGGCTCAGCATCGTCTCGAGCGGCGTCTCGATCTCGATCATCCGCGTGGGCATGTCGCGGGTGACCTCGTAGGCCATCAGCATGCTGATCTCGCCGAGCAGGCGGCGGAAGCTGTTGGTCGAGCGGTCCTTCTGGCGCATCAGCGTCAGCTTGTGCTGCACCAGCGGGTGATCGACGACGTGGACCTGGCCGGCGCCGGGGGTGTTCATCGTGCTCATGCGGTCTCTCCTCGCGGGTTGCGGATCAGGTTGGGTTCAGAAGACGGTGCCGTCGCTGTCGATGCGCAGCGGCGGCGCACCACCCGGGCGGCGCTCGGCGGCGATCTCGCGGCCGGCGGCCCAGCTGCCGCCCTCGAGCATGCACGCCAGCGGCAGCCGGTCCGCATCGACGCCCAGCCCGGCGCGCACCAGCGGCGCCAGCTCGTCGAGCAGCGCCACCGTCAGCGCCCGCCACTCGATCACCCACGGATCGTCGACCGTCTTCGGCGTGGCGGCGAAGTCGGCGGCCTTCGGCACCAGCGCACCGCCGTCGATCAGCAGGCCGCCATTGCGGTACTCGGGCAGGCCGGTGAGCGCGTCCAGGCCATCGACCGCGATGCCGGCCCACTCGAAGGGCTCCAGCAGCGAATAGGTCAGCCACTGCGACAGCTTGTGGAAGGGCACGCGCCCGGCGGCCGGCGCGTCCGGCGTGCTGGCGTGCGGGTGCGGCCAGACATCGCCGATCGGCCGTCCGTCCAGGCTCTGGCCCGAGGGCCAGACCGGCGCAAGCGACTCCAGCAGCTCGACCAGCAGCTCGGCCGCCTGCAGCGCTGGCGCGGTGCTCGATCGCAGGCGCGCGCGCGCAGCCAGCCGGTCGAACAGGCCGCCGGGGCGGCCGTCGTCGCCGAAGCGCTCGGGCTGCGCCGCCATCACCGCGCCGAGCCGGCGCAGCAGCGCTGCACGCCCCTCCAGGCCGACGAGCAGGTTGTCCGGCCGGACCTGGAAGACGGCCGCCAGCCGCGCGGCGTCCATCCGGCCGAGCGCCCGGGCGTCGACCCGGCAAGGCTCGTCCGGCCGCGACGAGAAGGCGCCGGTCGCGAAGGCGCGCAGCGTCGCCACCGCCAGCCCTTCCGAGCGCGCCAGGCGCTGGCCGGTCTCGGCCTCGTCGTAGTGCCAGTCGGGGCCGGCGCCGGCATCGAGCAGCACGCTGACCAGCGTCAGGTCGATGCGCGCGCACGCCAGTGCCGCACTGCCGAGCGGGCGCAGCAGCGCGTCGATCTCGTCCTTGCGGTCGATGCCGCCGGCCTCGAAGTGGCGCCAGCGGCTGTGGTACGGGATCTGCAGGTCGGGGAATCGCCGGCGGGTCAGGGCGGCGATGCGCTGCGCCAGGGCCGGCAGCGCGCCGCGGTCGATGCGGAAATGCGCCGAATGGCCGCTTTCCACCGCGGCTGCGATCGCGTGGCAGCGCCGGCGCACGGTGGCCGGATCGTTCAGGACCCCCAGCGGGTCGGGGCGACGGTGTTCACTCAAGGCTGCGCCCCTTCACGGCGGCCAGCGCCGCGTCGCTGGGCACCTCGCCCGTGGTGAAGTAGCCGGCAGCGATCTTGGCCTGGATCTCGACCATCGCGTCGGCTGGCACCAGCGCGTCTGGGATCTTGATGCGCTCGACCACCTCGATGCCGCTGCCGGTGATGGCGTCGAACTTGTCGTTGCTCATCGACACCAGCCGGTGGATGCGGCGGATGCCCAGCCAGTGCAGCACGTCGGGCATCAGCT
>JBJOPV010000135.1:0-9981 GCA_046050625.1 Pseudomonadota bacterium | reverse complement strand
TCGGCCGCCGGGGCGGCCGTCTGGGGCCAGGTGGCGGGCTGGACTTCGGTGCCGACCGCGCTGATGGTGTCGGCGGCCTGCGGGCCGCTGGTGCTGCTGGCGGTGCGCCGCTTCACCGTTTCCGGCCAGGAGGCGGACCTGCGCCCGGCGCTGCCGGCCTCGCCGCCGAATCCGGCCACCGACATCGGCCCGGACGAGGGGCCGGTGATGGTGACGGTGGAATACCTGATCGATCCGGCGCGCGCGGCCGAGTTCGCCGAGGTGATGCGGCTGACGCGGCGCGCGCGGCTGCGCCAGGGGGCGCTGTCGTGGGGGCTGTTCCGGGATACCGAGCGGCCGGGGCGGTATGTCGAGTATTTCGTCGACGAGACCTGGGTCGAGCACCTGCGCCGGCTGGAGCGCTTCACCGCCGACGACGTGCAGCTGCGCGGGCGGCGGCTGGCGTTTCACCTGGGGGCAGAGGCGCCGAAGGTACGGCGGTATGTGGGGGAGGCGCTGGAGGGGGTGGGGCGGTGATTCAGGCTCAGGCCGCCAGCAGCGCATCCAGCGGGCTGCGTGTCGTGCCGGCGGCGATCTTGAGGATGTGGTTGTAGATCATGCTGGCTTGCGCGGGCTGGTGCGCCGTGGCGACTGCTGCCGCACGACCTGCCGCCCTGGCAGATGGTGTACCAGCAGTTCCGGCGCTGGGACGAGGCGGGCTGCTTCGAGGCGATGGTCAACGACATGCGCTCGATCATCCGGGTCAGCGAAGGCCGCCGGGGTCAGCGCGCAGGTGAGCGCAGTTTCGGCTGGCTGTCGCGCTTTCGCCGGCTCAGCCGTGATTTCGAGCGCTTGCCTCAGGTGCTGGCGGCGGTGGGAAGTTCATAACACGCTCTAGGCGCTCAGTTTTCCACCATTGCAGAACGCAAACCCAGATGCTCAACGAACGGATCGAAATCCCGGTCGCTGTAAAGCAAAGGCAGGTCGTCCTCGATGCACCGCGTCGCGATGATCGTGTCAATGGTTTTGCGTATCGTCACGCCTTGCGCTCTCAGGGCCCGATAGTTCCGGGCGGCCTGCAGCGCAATGTCCTGCCCGCCCAGCGTTATCACGTCCAAGGCGGTCATCAGCCTTCTAGCCTGGTTGAAGTCTTTCTCGCTGCTAAAACCTTGCAGCACTTCGGCCAAGATCAAGTCTCCAACCGCCAGCGGTTCGGTACTCAACAGCGAATCCAGCCGCTCGGTCTGCGGCGTCACCTGCCCACGGAAGAAGTCAATCCACACGCTGGAGTCAACAAAAATCACTTGTCTGTCCTCATGGCGTTCAGGTCACCTTCCCACTGCAGCTTGCCGCGGAAGCTGCGCAGCTCTTCCTGTTGGCGCAATCTCAGTAGCGTGCGCAAGCCAAGCTCGACAGCCTCCTTCTTCGTCTTCAGGCCAGTCAAGCGAAGGGCATCGCTCATCAACTTGTCGTCAATCTCAATGTTTGTGCGCATGATGTGTACCAATACTGTAATGTCTACACATCCTAGCGCTTCGGCCCCCCTGGGGCAAGCCTCTTTCGAGGCACCTGCGCCTAACTGGTCGGTCAAGCGGACGCCAACATGGGCCATGGCTTCGCCATTGTCCTGGCCCTAGGGGCCGGTCATGGTCACCGTCGAGTACCTGATCGATCCGGCGCGTGCTGCCGAGTTCGCCGAGGTGATGCGGCTGACGCGGCGCGCGGCTGCGCCAGGGGGCGCTGTCGTGGGGGCTGTTCCGGGATACCGAGCGGCCGGGGCGGTATGTCGAGTATTTCGTCGACGAGACCTGGGTCGAGCACCTGCGCCGGCTGGAGCGCTTCACCGCCGACGACGTGCAGCTGCGCGGGCGGCGGCTGGCGTTTCACCTGGGGGCAGAGGCGCCGAAGGTACGGCGGTATGTGGGGGAGGCGCTGGAGGGGGTGGGGCGGTGATTCAGGCTCAGACCGCCAGCAGTGCCGACAGCGCTCATGTCCTTGGGGTGGCGCACGCCGTGGAATCGGATGTAGGCGCGGCTCCAGAACAGGTAGGCCTCCTCGGTCTTCAGGCTGTAGTGCAGGTACCGGATGCGCTCGCGCAGCTGGTCCAGCAGGCGCTTCGACTGCAGCGGCGGGCGGTCGGCCGACGTGCTGCGGCGAGGTGGGTGGTTCATGCGGGCAGTCTGGCGTGGTGGCGGCCGGAGGCCAATCGCCCTGAAGCGGGATGCGGGTGGGGACAGGCGTGCTTTGATAGACGAAAAACATGCTGGCGGCTATGCTGATCGGCCATGTGCAGGCGGCCTGACTGGCTGTGCTCGGTGCAGGGTTTCACGGTCCATTTAGGGAGAGGTTATGCGTCAAGCTGCGAAAAAATTTCAATGTCGACAACAACTTGCGTGCCGTTCCGTCGCCAAGTTAGACGGCGGCGACCGCGTTAGACAGCAGGGCCGTGAGGTCTAAATTACGTTAGGTGTCGCAGGAACCACCTTTGCAGCCCCTCGCGCAAGAACTCATCGGCATTGCCCGGACAACGCCTTGGCTCATGCAGGCCCTTGAGGCCGGCGCCTCTTTGAAGCTTGACTCTTGGTGCATTGGAGCCGGTGCCATTCGAAACGCGGTTTGGGATCGCCTGCACGGTTACACCACGCCTTCGGTGCTTTCGGATGTCGACTTCGCGTACTTCGACGCGGACAACCTCGACAAGGAAGCCGAAGACCAAGTGCAAGCAGCGCTTCTGGCGGCCCTGCCCGGCACACCGTGGGAAGCAACCAATCAAGCCGCTGTGCATCTATGGTTCGAGAGGCACTTCGGCCATCCAGTCTCCCCGCTCACCTCACTTGAGGAGGCCGTCGCCTCGTGGCCCGAGTACGCCACCTCGGTCGGTCTTACGTGCACCGCAGGTCAGGCCTTTGAGGTCATCGCTCCTCACGGTCTCGAAGACCTCTTCGCGATGCGTGTGCGCAGAAATCCCACCAGAGTCAGCCCGGCAACCTACGCACAGCGCATCGAGCAGAAGCAGTATGCAACGCGCTGGCCCAGAGTTACAGTCGTGCCGTGAATGCGACGCCTAACCCCTCGCTCGAGCTGACCCGCTACGGCATGCGCTGTAAGCCCGGCCTGAGGTACTCCGTACATTTTCTCAGGCCGGGCTTACAGCGCATGCCTCCGCGGGCAGCTCAGCTCGAACGTTAGGCCGCACAATCAACGCCATCTCTCGTCGGGACGAATCCGTGAAACGCATAACCCTTGTTCTTGTTTCGACGCTAGTCTTTCTCCTTTCAGGATGCTCTGATCAATCGGAACTAAAGGCGGCACGTGACCGCATTGCTAAGCTGGAGGCAGAACTCGCTGCGGCAAAAGCTTCACAGCCTTCCCTGCCAGCAAGTCCGACACCCGATAAGGTAACCTCGACGACAAAGCCCGCAGTGCCAGAAACCAACTTTGAGCCAACTGGTCAACAGTGGACATACGACAAAAGCGAAGACAAGATGACCGGTGGCGCCACGCGCCACGCCTTCGTCCTCAGCACAAACACTGTCAATTTCAGTTCTCCGTACTCTGGTGAGCAGCATGGCAGGCTTTCCATTCGAACTGATCCTAAGTACGGGCGCGACGTAATATTCTCAATCGAGCGTGGTCAGCTTCTGTGCCGATCATATGAAGACTGCGATGTACTCGTTAGATTTGACGATGCCAAACCGGAGCGCTTTTCGGCAATTGGACCGGCAGACAACAGTACTGAAACTGTCTTCTTGCGAAACTACGAGCGCTTCTTAGGAAAGTTACGCAAAGCGAAAACTGTGCGGATCTCATTGAACGTCTACCAGCAAGGGGCCCCCGTTTTCGAGTTCGACGTGAGCGGGTTCAATGAAGCCAAGTACTCCGGAAAGAAGTAAGTAAATTTAATCCCGAGTGCGGCCTAACCATTCGCTCAACCGGACCCATTGCGGCATGCGGCTAAAGGCCCGCCATTTCATTCTGGGCCTTTAGCCGCATGCCGCAATGGGTCCGGTTAGCTCAAACGTTAGGGCTCACAGTAAGCTTCATCCCAATCCTGCGTACTCTGAATGAACAAGCCGTCAACCGAACTCATCCACCCTTGCGCATCGTGTGATCGCGACACTTGGCACGAAGTCATGTACCGTCACACAGAATCTGAGTATGAATACCGTATAGACACTACCTTCTATGTAGTCCAATGCAAAGGATGCAAGACGATTTCCTTTCGCAAGGTTGTAGCGGACTATGAAAACTCATACCCGGGCGAAGATGATGAATGGGAAGTTCCGGAAGACATAACTGCTTACCCGAACGTACTGAAAGGGCACAAGGAACTCGAAGGAGTGTGGGAGATACCCGATCCCGTCAGAGCGGTCTATCAACAGTCTGTGCGCGCAATACGCGACGACTCGAATATTCTGGCTGGGATTGGGCTCCGAGCCACCATCGAGGCCATTTGTAATGAACGATCCATTGCCGGTCGAACTCTGGACAAACGAATCGACGCACTAGCAAAAACGGGACTCATCTCCCAGAAAGACGCAGAAAGACTACATGCCATTCGTTTTTTGGGAAACGACGCAGCTCACGAAGTTCGGCATTCCGACTCGAGAAGTCTGCTGATTGCGCTTCGAATAATTGAGCACCTTCTTGTCAATTTATATGTCCTTGACGGAGAAGCAGACAGCCGACTTGAGACAATAATAAAGACACCCGAGAAGCTACTTGAAGTACTCGACAAAAAACTCAAGGACTTTAACGCTGGCGATGAAATACCTCTTGCCAAGCTGTTCGGCAAGGATGTGCGGCGGCTCCATGGGACCATGGCGGCGCAAGAGGCATATCTCCTCACCGAGATTGGCACAGGCAAGATTAGCAAGCTCAAGGTCGGGAAGGTCGACCATTATGCTGGCTCAAAAGACAAACTTCAGCATTTTGTCGTGGTGTGAGCCCTAACCTCTCGCTCAAGCGGAGCGCCAACGGCAGGCCACCAGGCCCGCCGGCCGGGTTGGCACATGTTCCGTCCGTCGGGCCTGGTGCCCTGCCGCTGCCGCCCGCTTAGCTCTACGTTAGGTTTCTATGCGCATAGTACTTCAGCCACCATTTGTTACCCTGCTAGTCTCGATGTCAGCATGGCTCACACATTCTCTTCTCGGTCCTTGGCAGACAGTATTGCGTGCGCCCCTTTTGGGGGGCACACTGGTAGCAATCGGCTTCTCGTTCATGATGTGGGCACGAATCCATTTCACGTCTCGAAAGACCACCCTGTTTG
Organism: Pseudomonadota bacterium; assembly: GCA_046050625.1. GTDB lineage: Bacteria > Pseudomonadota > Gammaproteobacteria > Burkholderiales > Burkholderiaceae_C > Sphaerotilus. The sequence goes on along the minus strand of JBJOPV010000135.1, from coordinate 4,733 downwards.
TCGGCAAGCCTTCATCGCATCTCGTATGCGAAGGTCCTTTTCGATATTCTCGCAACCCTATGTATGTTGGAGTGACAGTCGCTTTGTTCGGTATTTCCTTGTGGGTCGGCACATTGCCTATGTACATAGCCGCACCTATTGTATTCATGCTCCTAAACTTCTTTCACATTCCCCGTGAAGAGCGAATGTTGAGTGAATTATTTGGAGAGCGTTATTTCACATATTCCAAGGAGGTTCGCCGTTGGCTATGACTACCAAGACAAATCACATGAAACAATGGAAGGGGCGTTGGTTAATCGCCGTTTCAGCAATACATACCGCTGTTGCCATAGCGCTCTTTGGCAAGATTTTCGGCTCCATTATCAACGAGGGTGTGTTCAACACTGTCGGCACCGACCCCATGACTGGCTTGGCCGTCTGGTTTGCTTTTTTTGGCGCTATGTTGTTCGTTTTTGGGTTAGCGGTTAATGAATTCGAGAAAGTCGTTTCAGGACCGCTTCCACGATCCATAGGCTGGGGCCTTATCGGCATCATAGCCATTGGCGTAACTCTGATGCCTGCTTCTGGTTTCTGGTTAGCCATACCACCCGCCATTTCGATCCTGCGTGCGAAACCCAATGCAATTTTCATTCAATCAGAAACCTAACCCATCATTCAAGCGGGACGCCTAACGGCGCCCCTTAATTCAAACGTTAGCCGTCGCAGGCCCCCTCGCGCTCGACAACTGTGCGCCTTAGGCGTATAGTGCCGCGATGTTCACCGTAGTCGAGACCCAGCTCTTTCAGAAGCAGTGGCCCGCGTACTGGACCGAAGAGGAACGAGGCGAGTTCGCGTCGTTCCTCTCTGAGAACCCCGAAGCCGGCGATGTCGTGCCGGAGTCTGGCGGCATTCGCAAGGTCCGCTGGAAGCGTCAGGGCACAGGCAAGTCGGGCGGAGTCAGGGTCATCTACTTCACTCGGAACGAGGCTGAAGAACTGGTGCTTCTTACTCTGTACGCGAAGTCCAAGACCGACAACCTCACCGGTGCTGTACTCAAGGAGATCCGTCGTGCCCTCGAAGACTAAGCCTCTTTCCCCCAAGGAACTCGCCAAGTTCGAGGCCAGCCGCGATCTTGGCGCCGAACTCCTTCAGTCCATCCACGAAATGAAGGCTGGCAAGGTCCGTGTCGCCTACAGCCCTGCCACCGAAGCGCGGGAGAAGACTGGTTTGTCGCAGAGCCAGTTCGCTGCGCTGCTCGGCGTATCCGTGCGCACGTTGCAAGGCTGGGAGCAAGGTCGCAAGCAGCCCAGTGGTGCTGCGCGCACGTTGCTGACCATCGCTCGTACCAACCCGAAGGCGCTGCTGGCTGTTGCAGGCAAGTAGCGCAAAGGCAGCGACGGCTAACCTTACGTTAGACCTCGCGGGTGACATCGCGGCTAGCCGACAGTCCTAAGCGGCGGCCTGCTGGCCGCTGGTGCTGCTGGCGGTGCGCCGCTTCACCGTCTCCGGCCAGGAGGCCGACCTGCGCCCGGCGCTGCCGACTTCGCCGAGGTGATGCGCCTGACCCGCCAGGCGCGGCTGCGCCAGGGCGCGCTGTCCTGGGGCCTGTTTCGCGACACCGAGCAGCCCGGGCGCCATGTCGAGTATTTCGTCGACGAGACCTGGGTCGAGCACCTGCGCCGGCTGGCCTTCCACGTCGGCGAGCAGCCGCCACGGGTCAAGCGCTATGTGGGCTAGTCGCTCGAGGGCGGGTGCGCCTCGGCCTCGCTACACTCGTGAGCACCTTCGGGTCTTTCACTGCCGATTCCGGCGTTTTCCTCAGGAGACAGAACCATGTTCAGCCATGTGATGGTCGGATCCAACGACATCGCGCGCTCGCAGCGCTTCTATGACGCGGTGCTGGCCGTGCTCGGGGCCGGTGCGGCGATCGAGAACCGCAACGCCGCTGGCCAGATGCGCCTGTTCTACCGCCACGGCGGCGCCAGCTTCTGCGTCACCGAGCCGATCAATGGCGAGCCGGCGACCGTCGCCAATGGCGCCACGATCGGCTTCAAGTGCGACTCGCCCGAGCAGGTGCAGCAGTTCCATGACGTGGCGGTCGCGCACGGCGGCACCTCGGTCGAGGATCCGCCGGGTCTGCGCAACGGCGCGATCGGCCCGATGCATCTGGCCTATGTGCGCGATCCGGACGGCCACAAGCTGTGCGCGATGCATCGGCCGAAGTGATCTTCGGCGCCAGGCCATGTCTCTGAGCCGTGTGGCTGTCGTGCTCGGCTGCTATCTGCTGTCGGGCTGGGCGCTGCTGGCGAGCCTGATGCTCGCGGGTGGGCTGATGGTCATGGCGCGCTGGCAGCCGCTGGCGATGGCGGGCGGCGCGCTGGTGCTGCTGGCCTGGATCTGCCATCTGATGATGAGCCTGAACTGGGTGCTGGACCGGCGCATGGGCCGCGGCATCCCGGTGGTCGGCACGCTGGCCGCGCTGGGCAGCGCGCTGCTGTGGCCCTGGGTCTTTCCCTGGGACGCTCGCTCCGACCTGAACGAGCTGCTGTCCGCGTCGAGCCTGGGGCTCGTGCTGGCACTGCCGAGCGTGCTGCTGGCGCTCTGGCTGCTGCGCTTTCATGGCCTGCGCCTTGGCGGGCGGGTGCGCTGAGTCACGATCCCCCGCAAGCGCTCGAAGGAGATCCCGATGTCCCGTCTTGTTGCATCCCTCGCTGCCGTGCTGCTCGCCGGCTGCGGTGCCGGGGATTCGGCGCCCGCCACGGCGGTGCTCTGGCGCCCCTCGGGCAGCCTGCAGTGCGAGGACACGCGGACCACCCAGGCCGGGCTCGACGCGGCGGTGGCCGCACTGCGCACCACCGGCATCGCGGTGCAGTCCGCAGGGTGCGCCCAGGACGGGCTGATGCACGCCAGCGTCTGCGGTGCCGCGAATGGCGATGCCTGGCGGGTGGAGGTCCCCGCTGCCGCGGTCGATCAGGCCGTCGTCCAGGGCTGGCGGCGCCTCGGGGCCGGCCAGGAGATCACGCCGATGGCGTGTCGCTGACCGGCGCGCTGCCCCGGCCGCGCCGCAGCCATCGCCCACCCAGTGCCATCAGGTCATCGACATAGGTGAACACCACCGGGATCACCAGCAGGCTCAGGAAGGTCGAGGTGATCAGGCCGCCGATGACGACGATGGCCATCGGCGCGCGGAAGCTCGGATCCACCCCCAGGCCCAGCGCGATCGGCATCATGCCCGCGCCCATCGCGATCGTCGTCATGATGATCGGGCGCGCGCGCTTGCGGCAGGCGTCGAGCACCGCCTCCCGCCGGCCCAGGCCGTGCTCCTTGCGCGCCAGCACCACATAGTCGACCAGCAGGATCGAGTTCTTGGTGGCGATGCCCATCAGCATGATCAGGCCGATCATCGAGGGCATCGACAGCGCGGTCTGGGTGATGAACAGCGCCAGGAAGGCGCCGGGAATCGACAGCACCAGCGCGGCCAGGATGGTGACCGGCTGGATGAAGTCCTTCAGCAGCAGCACCAGCACGACATAGATGCACAGCACGCCGGTGAGCATCGCCAGCCCGAAGCTCTCGAAGAGTTCGGCCATCGCCTCGGCGTCGCCCACGGTGGTCTGCATCACGCCGGGCGGCAGGCTTGTCAGGCTGGGCAGCGCCAGCGCCTGGCGCTCGACATCGCCCAGCGGCTGGCCGTTGAGCTCGATCTCGAAGTTGATGTTGCGCAGCCGGTCGTAGCGGTCGATCTGCGCCGGGCCGCTGGAGAGCTCCAGCGTCGCCACGCTCGAGAGCATGACCGGCCCGCGGGCGCCGGGCACCGGCAGCCGGCCGAGCAGGTCGAGGTCGGCCCGAGCGGCATCGGGCAGGCGCACGACGATCGGCACCTGGCGCTGCGAGAGGTTGAGCTTGGGCAGCGACTGGTCGTAGTCGCCCCGGGTGGCCACCCGCAGCGTGTCGGCGATCGCCGCGGTGGTGACCCCGAGGTCGGCCGCGCGCACCGGGTCGGGCCGCACGATCAGCTCCGGGCGGACCAGGCTGGAGCTGGAGGTGACGTTGCCGATGCCGGGCAGCGTGCGCAGCTCGCGTTCGACCTGGCGGGCGTGCGCGGCCAGCGTCTCGCCGTTCTCGCCGGCCAGCACCAGGATGTACTTCTCGCTCGAGCCGCCGAAGCCGACCTTGGTGCGTGCGCCCGGCAGCGCCTCGAGCCGCTGGCGCAGGTCGGCCTCGATGTCCTGCTTGCTGATGCCGGTGCGGTCGCGCCGATGCGTCATGTTGATCGTCAGCACCGCCTTGCGCACCTCGGCTGCGCCCTGCGGCGCAAACGGGTCGGCGCCGGCCGCGCCACCACCGATGGCGGTGTAGACCCTCTTCACCTGCGGGTGCGAGCCCACCAGCGCCCGCGCCTGCTCGGCCGCTGCGGTGGTGTCGGTCAGTGTCGAGCCGGGCGGCAGCGTCACCGTGACCTGGGTCTGCGACAGGTCGTCGGGCGGGATGAAGCCGGTGGGCAGCAGCGGCACCAGCATGAAGGCGCCGATGAAGAAGACCGCGGTGGCCAGCAGCGTCAGCAGGCGGTGCTTCAGGCACCAGGCGGCCATCTTCAGGTAGGCGCCCATCCAGCTCGGGGGCTTCTCGGCGTGCACGACCGGGCGCAGCAGGTAGGCGGCCATCATCGGCGTGAGCATGCGCGCCACCACCAGCGAGAAGAACACCGCGATCGCCGCCGTCCAGCCGAACTGCACGAAGAACTTGCCCGCCAC
>JBJOPV010000134.1:0-10026 GCA_046050625.1 Pseudomonadota bacterium | reverse complement strand
GCCACCACGACGTTCGCGCAGCGCAACATGGGCGACGTGCTGGTGACCTTCGAGAGCGAGGTGCAGTCCATCGTCGAGGAGTTCGGCAAGAACTTCGACATGGTCTATCCGAAGAGCACCGTGCTGGCCGAGAACCCGGTCGCGGTGGTCGACAAGGTGGTCGACAGGAAGGGCAGCCGCAAGGCGGCCGAGGCCTACCTGAAGTACCTCTGGAGCGAGGACGCCCAGGAGATCGCCGCCAAGCACAACCTGCGCGTGCGCGACCCGAAGGTGGCGGCGAAGTACGCCAAGGATTTCCCGGCCGTGCCGGCCTTCACGGTCGACGAGGTCTTCGGCGGCTGGAAGAAGGCGCAGGCCGAGCATTTCAACGACGGCGGCATCTACGACCAGCTCCTCGGCGCTGGCCGCAAGTAAGTCGCTCAACGTCTCCCCATCATGCTGTTCTCCCGCGCGCTGCTGCGCCGTCACAGCGTGTTGCCCGGCTTCGACCTCGCGCTGGGCTTCACGCTGCTCTACCTGAGCCTGGTCGTCCTGATTCCACTGGCGGCGGCTTTCCTGAAGGCCGCGTCGATGACCGGGCCGGCCTTCTGGGACGCGATCTCCTCGCCGCGCGTGGTCGCGTCCTACCGGCTGACCTTCGGGGCCTCGCTGGCGGCGGCGGCCATCAACGCGGTCTTCGGGCTGCTCGTGGCCTGGGTGCTGGTGCGCTACGAGTTTCCAGGCAAGCGCCTGGTCGATGCGCTGGTGGACCTGCCCTTCGCGCTGCCGACCGCGGTGGCCGGCATCACGCTGACTGCGCTCTACGCCGAGAACGGCCTGATCGGCCAGTGGCTGCCGTTCAAGGTGAGCTTCACGCCGATCGGTGTCTTCGTCGCGCTGCTGTTCATCGGCCTGCCCTTCGTGGTGCGCACGCTGCAGCCGGTGCTCGAGGACCTGTCGAAGGAATACGAGGAGGCCGCCGCGACGCTGGGCGCCAGCCGCGGGCAGACCTTCCGGCGGGTGATCCTGCCGATCCTGCTGCCGGCGCTGACCACCGGCTTCGCGCTGGCCTTCGCCCGGGCGCTGGGCGAGTACGGCTCGGTGATCTTCATCGCCGGCAACCTGCCGATGGTCAGCGAGATCACGCCGCTGATGATCATCAGCAAGCTCGAGCAGTACGACGTGTCCGGCGCCACCGCGATCGCGGTCGTGATGCTGGTGATGAGCTTCGCGATGCTGCTGGTCATCAACCTGCTGCAGGCCTGGACGCGCAAGCGCCAGGGCCAGTGAGCCGCGCACACGCAAGACAAAGACCTCGACGATGAGCGCCTCTCCCCTGACCCCGCGCGCCGGCCTGACCGGCGCCACCACCGAGCCGGCCTGGCTGCGGCGCACGCTGATCGCGGTGGCGCTGCTGTTCCTGACGCTGTTCCTGTTCGTGCCGCTGGCCACCGTCTTCTTCGAGGCCTTCAAGAAGGGCTGGGACGTCTACCTGGCCGCCATCACCGAGGACGACGCACGCTCGGCCATCGCGCTGACCCTGATCGCCGCGGCCATCTCGTTGCCGCTGAACCTGGTCTTCGGCGTGGCCGCGGCCTGGTGCATCGCCAAGTTCGAGTTCCGGGGCAAGAGCCTGCTGCTGACGCTGATCGACCTGCCCTTCTCGGTGAGTCCGGTGATCGCCGGCCTGATCTTCGTGCTGGTGTTCGGGCTGCAGGGCTGGTTCGGCGAAGCCTTGCGCGACCATGACCTGAAGGTGATCTTCGCGGTGCCGGGCATCGTGCTGGCCACCGTCTTCATCACCTTCCCCTTCGTGGCGCGCGAGCTGATCCCGCTGATGCAGGCGCAGGGGCGCGAGCAGGAAGAAGCCGCCGTCGTGCTGGGCGCCAGCGGCTGGCAGGTGTTCCGGCGCGTGACGCTGCCCAACATCAAGTGGGCGCTGCTGTACGGCGTGATCCTGTGCAATGCCCGCGCGATGGGCGAATTCGGCGCCGTCTCGGTGGTGTCGGGCCACATCCGCGGCCAGACCAACACGATGCCGCTGCACATCGAGATCCTCTACAACGAATACCAGTTCGCGGCCGCCTTTGCAGTGGCCTCGCTGCTGGCCGGGCTGGCGCTGGTCACGCTCGGACTGAAATACCTCGTCGAACGGCGGGTGAAGGCGCAGCTCGGCAGCGCCCGCCAGGACGACTCGCACTGAGCACACGCCCATGAGCATCGAGATCCGTGATCTGAACAAGCGCTTCGGCGCCCTGACCGTCTGCGACAACGTGAACCTGACCATCGGCTCGGGAGAGCTGGTGGCGCTGCTGGGCCCGTCGGGCTCGGGCAAGACCACGCTGCTGCGCATGATCGCCGGCCTGGAGGTGCCCGACGCGGGCCAGGTGCTGTTCCAGGGCGAGGACGCCACCGACGCCCATGTGCGCGAGCGCCAGGTCGGCTTCGTCTTCCAGCACTACGCGCTGTTCCCGCAGATGACCATCTTCGAGAACGTCGCCTTCGGCCTGCGCGTGCGCCCGAAGGCGACGCGACCGAGCGAGCCCACCATCCGCGCCAAGGTCACCGAGCTGCTCAAGCTGGTGCAGCTCGACTGGCTGGCCGAGCGCTACCCGCACCAGCTCTCCGGCGGCCAGCGCCAGCGCATCGCGCTGGCCCGGGCGCTGGCGGTCGAGCCCAAGGTGCTGCTGCTCGACGAGCCCTTCGGCGCACTCGACGCCAAGGTGCGCAAGGAACTGCGCCGCTGGCTGCGCCAGCTGCACGACGAGATGCATGTCACCAGCGTCTTCGTCACGCACGACCAGGAGGAGGCGATGGAAGTCGCCGACCGCATCGTCGTGATGAACCAGGGCCGCATCGAGCAGGTCGGCAGCCCCGACGAGGTCTATGACCGCCCGGCCACGCCCTTCGTGCTGCAGTTCCTCGGCGACGTCAACCTCTTCCACGGCCGGCGCGACCATGCGCCAGGCGAGGTCAGCTACGTGCGTCCTCACGAGATCGACATCGTCGCCGCGCCCGAGCCGGGCAGCTGGCCCGCGACGCTGGCGCATGTGCTGACGGTCGGCCCCAACACCCGGCTGGAGCTGCGCCGCCAGGGCGACGAGGCGGCGGTCGACGTCGAGCTCGCGCGCGAGGCCTGGACGCGGCTGCGCGAGCGCCTGGCGCTGCGCCCGGGCGACACGGTGCACCTGAAGCCGCGCCGCCTCACCCGCTTCGACGCCCGCGGCACGAACGTGGCGGACGATCCGGCCGCGGCGATCTGAACCTCAGATCTCGAACCCCTCGCCGCCGTCCGCCTCGCCCTCGCCGGCGGCTTCGCGCATCGCCCGCTCGACCAGCTCGGGCGTGAGCGGCGAGGCGAAGCAGCGGATGAACTCGTAGGCGTAGCGGCGCAGATAGCTGCCGCGGCGCAGCGCCAGCCGGGTCATGCTGGCGGCAAAGAGGTGGCGCGTGTCGATCGCGCGCAGGCCCAGGTCGCGGCTCTCGTCATAGGCGATCGAGGCGACGAGGCCGACGCCCATGCCCAGCTCGACATAGGTCTTGATGACATCGGCGTCCATCGCCGCCAGCACGACATCGGGCTTCAGGCCGTGGCGCGAGAAGGCCTCGTCGATGTGCGAGCGGCCGGTGTAGCCGCCCTCATAGGTGATCAGCGGGAAATCGGCCAGCCGGCGCAGCGTGAGCGAGCGGCCCTGGTCGGCTTCGTGCGCCAGCACGTGGCCAGACGGCACCACCACCACATGGGTCCAGCGGTAGCACGGCAGCGCCACCAGGCCCTCGGTCTCGGCCAGCACCTCGGTGGCGATGCCGATGTCGGCCTCGCCGGAGAGCAGCATCTGCGCCACCTGCTGCGGCGAGCCCTGGTGCATCTGCAGCACCACCTGCGGATGCGTGGCGCGGAAGTCGCGCACCGCCGGCGGCAGCGCATAGCGCGCCTGCGAGTGGGTCGCGGCGATGACCAGCGTGCCGCGGTCCTGCGCGGCGAAGTCCTCGCCGGCGCGGCGCAGGTTGTCGGCATCGTTCAGCAGCCGCTCGACGATGGGCAGCACCACCTCGCCTGGCGCGGTCAGGCCGGTCAGGCGCTTGCCCGCGCGCACGAAGATCTCCACGCCCAGCTCGGTCTCGAGCTCGCGGATCTGGCGGCTGACGCCGGGCTGCGAGGTGTGCAGGGCCTGGGCCACCTCGGTCAGGTTGAAGCCGCGACGCACGGTCTCGCGGACGGAACGCAATTGCTGGAAGTTCACCGCGGCGATTGTTGGCCCACCCGCTTGTGCGATCAACCAACGATTGCTTGGATCGTCATGCGGAAAACGAATAAGAGGCCACACCGGACCGCTCTGGCAAACTGCCGCCATGACGCCCGTCGAACCGATCTCCGCCGCTTCCGCGACCGCCACGACCTCCGTCGTCTGCCTGTGCGCCGGCTGGTGCACCACCTGCCAGGCCTATGGCGCGACCTTCGCGCAGCTGGCGCGCGACTGGCCGCAGGCGCGCTTCGCCTGGATCGACATCGAGGAGCACAGCGACGCGCTCGGCGACGCGGCGCTCGACATCGAGAACTTCCCCACCGTGATGGTGCTGCGCGGCGCGCGGCCGCTGTTCTTCGGCACGATCCTGCCGCACGCGGGCACGCTGGCTCGGCTGGTGCAGTCGGCGCTGGAAGGAGGCGCCACGCAGGCGGTGGACGCCGACGGCCAGGCGCTGGCCGCGCCGGTGGCAGCGCTGCTGGCTCAGGGCGTCGGCGGCATCGAGGGCACCGGGGCCGCGGCGTAGCGCACGCTCAGCGACACCGTCGAGGGCTGGGCCGGCAAGCCCGCCAGATGATCGACCTCGGCCCAGGCCTCGATCGACAGCGTGCCATCCCGCCAGCACAGCCGGTTGATGCCCGCATTCGGAATCGCGCAGGCGCGCGCGCTGGACAGCGACTGGCCCTGGACGCGGCGCCAGAGCATGTCGAGCACGCCGCCGTGGGTCACCACCAGCACCCGTGCGCCGGCATGGCGCGCCGCCAGCGCATCGAGCGCGTCGTTCGCGCGCGCGTGGAAGTCGCGCACGCTCTCGCCGCCGGGCAACGCGAAGTCGGCGTCCTGGCGCAGCCACTGCCGCCACAGCGCGGGGTGGCGCGCCATCACCTCGTCGGCCGTCAGTCCCTCGAACAGGCCGAAGCCCTGCTCCCGCCAGGCCGGATCGACCTGCGACTCGCGTGCGATGCGCCACAGCAGCGGCGCGGCGGTCTGGCGCACCCGCATCAGATCGCTGCGGACGATCACATCGAAATGCTCGCCGGCCAGGCGCTCGGCCAGGCGCTCGGCCTGCAGAAGACCGGTGGCATTGAGCGGCACATCGAGCTGGCCCTGGAAGCGGTGGACCCGGTTCGAGTCGGTCTCGCCGTGGCGGACCAGCGTGAGAAGCGTCGGCGGCGTGCGATGAATCATGGTCGGCCAGTATGCGGGCGGAGGGTGTCAGACCGACAGGCCCGACGCTGCATAATCTGCCCGCTTCCTTCTTTCCATCACCACCGAGACCCGATCATGGCCGACACCCAAGACGCGCAACCCGTTTTCCAGATCCAGCGCGTGTACCTCAAGGACCTGTCGCTGGAGCAGCCGAACTCGCCGCAGATCCTCGTCGAGCAGGGCCAGCCGTCCGTCGACATCAATCTGGCCGTCGAGGTGCAGCCGGTGGTCGAGGGCATCTATGAAGTCGCGGTGACCGCCACCGTGACCACCAAGCTCGGCGACCGCACCCTGTTCCTGTGCGAGGCCAAGGAAGCCGGCATCTTCGAGATCCGCAACATCGAGGAAGACCAGATGTCGCCGATCCTGGGCATCGCCTGCCCGGGCATCGTCTACCCCTACCTGCGTGCGGTCGTGGCCGACACCGTCACCCGCGCCGGCTTCCCGCCGGTGCATCTGGCCGAAGTCAACTTCCAGGCGATGTACGAAGCCCAGCAGCAGGGCAACGGCGCGCTGAACGCCTGACGATGCACATCTCGGTGCTCGGCGCCGGAGCGTGGGGCACCGCGCTCGCGGCGCAGGCGGCCACACGCCACCCGACCCGGCTCTGGGCCCGCGATCCGGCCCAGGCGGCAGCGATCGCCGCCAGCCGGCGCAATGCGCGCTATCTGGCCGATGTCGCGCTGCCCGACACGCTGGAGGTCACCGCCGACCTGGCCGACGCGCTGGCGCATGCCGGCACCGACGGCCTGCTGATCGTCGCCACGCCGATGGCGGGCCTGCGCGAGATGCTGCAGCGCCTGCCCGACGGCGCAGCGGTGCTGTGGCTCAGCAAGGGCTTCGAGGCGGGAGGCGGCCGTCTCGGCCACGAGATCGCCCGCGAGGCGGCGCCGCAGCTGCGCGCGGGCGTGCTCAGCGGCCCGAGCTTCGCGCTCGAGGTCGCGCGCGGCCAGCCCACCGCGCTGGTGGCCGCCAGCCAGGACGCGGCGCTGTGCCAGTCGGCCATCACCGCGCTGCACGGCCCGACGCTGCGCATCTATTCGTCCACCGACCCGGTGGGCGTGGAGGTGGGCGGCGCGGTCAAGAACGTGCTCGCCATCGCCACCGGCATGGCCGACGGCATGAATCTGGGCCTGAACGCGCGCGCAGCGCTCATCACCCGCGGCCTGGCCGAGATGACCCGGCTGGGTCTGGCCCTGGGTGGCCGGGCCGAGACCTTCATGGGCCTGTCCGGTCTGGGCGATCTGGTGCTGACCGCCACCGGCGACCTCTCGCGCAACCGCCGTGTCGGCCTGAAGCTGGCCGAGGGCCAGACGCTCGAGCGCATCCTGGTCGAGCTTGGCCATGTGTCGGAGGGTGTCTACAGCGCCCGCACCGTGCTGGAGCGCGCCACCGCGCTGGGCGTGGAGATGCCGATCACCCGCGCGGTGGTCGGCGTGCTGCAGGGCGAGTTCTCCCCACGCGAGGCGGTGCAGGCGCTGATGCAGCGCGAGGCCCGCGCCGAAAGCTGAACAACGCGGGACGCGCGCCGCTCAGGCGGCGCCGGCGTAGCCGTTCTGCCGCCAGGCCTCGAACACCGTCACCGCCACCGCGTTGCTCAGGTTCAGGCTGCGCTGCTCGGGGCGCATCGGCAGGCGCACCCGCTGCCCCGTCGGGAAATGCCCGTCGCGCAGCGCCGGCGGCAGGCCGCGGGTCTCGCAGCCGAAGACCAGCCAGTCGCCCGGCTGCCAGGCCACCTCGGCGAAGGGCCGGCTGCCGCGGGTGGTCATCGCGAACATGCGCGCCCGGTCGGGCTGGCAGGTCTCGAGCAGCGCCTCCCACGAGGCATGGCGCCGCACCGGCGCGTACTCGTGGTAGTCGAGGCCGGCACGGCGCAGCAGCTTGTCATCCATCGAGAAGCCCAGCGGCTCGACCAGATGCAGCTCGCAGCCGGTGTTGGCCGCCAGGCGGATGACATTGCCGGTGTTCGGCGGAATTTCGGGGTGGACAAGGACGATGCGGAACATGTCCGGATCATCGCCGATCGGCATGCGCCACCACCCAGACCTGCACTTCGCGCGCACCGGCCTGCTGCAGCACGGCGGCCAGCTCGGCGGCGGTGGCGCCGGTCGTCAGCACGTCGTCGACCAGCGCCACCGAGGCGCCGGTCAGCAGCCGGCGGCCCGCCGGCGTGAGCGCGAAGGCGCCCTTCAGATTGCGTCCGCGCGACTGACGGTCCAGCCCGACCTGATGCGGGGTGTCGATCAGCCGCTCGACCAGATCGGCGCGCGCCTGCAGGCCCAGCGGCGGCGCCAGCCGGCGCGCCAGCTCCCAGGACTGGTTGTAGCCGCGCTCGCGCAGACGTGGCAGCGCCAGCGGCACCGGCAGCACCCAGTCGGGCCAGCGCAGCCGGTCCGCGTCGGCCGCCTGCTGCAGGGCCTGAGCCAGCAGCGCGGCCAGCGGCGTGGCCAGCTCACAGGCGCCGCCGTACTTGAAGTCGGCGATCAGCGTGCTCCAGGGCGGCTGGTAGTCGAGCGCGGCATGGCCGATCAGCCCTGTTTCAGACAGGACCATCGGCGGCTCGGCCGCGAAGGCGGACTGGCAGCGGGCGCAGATCACCTGGTCCTGCCAGTCGGCGCAGACACGGCAGCGACTGCCCAGGCCGCGCAGCAGGCGCGGCCATCGTCCCAGCGGAGAAACCGATCCGGTGCTGCGCGCGGCCATGGCCGGCTCACTATACTGCGCCGGCATCATGCAAGACGCCTCTTCTCCCGCCGCTGCCGATGCCCCGCGACTGCGCGCGCCGCGCATCGCCCCTGCCGCCCTGGCCCGCCATCTGGCGCAATCCGCGAAGCGCCCGCCCCCGTGGCTGCACGAGGAGATCGCCCGCCGCATGGACGAGCGCCTCGGCCTCATCCTGCGCCAGCCGGCGAGCCTGATCGACTGGTGGAGCCCGACCTCGGGCGGTACACCGCTGCTGCAGGCGCGCTATCCGCAGGCACGGCTGCTGCGCACCGGCCTGGACGGCTGCCCGCTCGAGGACGAGGCCCGCGGCGAGGGCCGCTGGTGGCAGCGCCTGCTCGGCGCCGGCCGCGCCCGCCCTGCCAGAGAGAGCGAGGCGCCCGCCGAGTTGCTGTGGGCCAACATGATGTTGCACTGGATCGACGACCGCCCGGCGCTGCTGGCGCGCTGGCACGCGCTGATCGCGGTCGACGGCTTCCTGATGTTCTCCTGCTTCGGCCCGGACACGCTGGCCGAGCTGCGCACGATCTGGGCCGAGGCCGGCTGGGGCGCCCCCTGCAGCGACTGGATCGACATGCACGACCTGGGCGACGACCTGGTCCAGGCCGGCTTCGCCGATCCGGTGATGGACATGGAGCGGCTGACGCTGACCTGGGATTCACCGCAAGCCCTGCTGGCCGAGCTGCGCTCGCTCGGCCTGAACACGCATCCTGCTCGACAACCCGGATTGCGGGGTCGGCAGTGGCGCCGGACACTGGAATCGACCCTCACCGACCGGCTGCGCGGCCCCGACGGACGCCTGCATCTGGGCTTCGAGATCATCTACGGCCATGCCTTCCGTCCGGTCGCCAGCCCGCGTGTCGAGGCCCGCACCGAGATCTCCCTCGACACGATGCGCGAGATGACGCGCCGGCGCCCGCTCTCGCCCTGAACCGGTGCGCATTCGGTCCTCACGGCCTGCTTGCCGCGCAGATCGGGTCCAGTCATGCCGGGCATCGGGCCGCCTTCATCGCAGCCATTCATTGATGCAGATCATTTGCCCGATAGAAACAACTGATCCGCATCAAGAAAAAATTCACTGAAATCGCTTCCAGACCATCGGGACTTGTCGGGATGTCCGAAAGACCCGCTCGGCGTCATGCTTTGACTCAGCCCTCGCGGCCGGACGTCTGGTCCGACATGCCTGTGGCCCGACAAGAAGAGCAGAACACGAGACAACGCCCAAGCCGACGCGATGGCCGGCTGGAGAGAAAGCGAGCGCAGAGATGTCGAGCATTTCCCCTTGGCTGGGTGCAGGCCGCGCCGGTCTGACAGGCTGGATCCTGCTGAGCGCCACCGCAGCGCAGGCGGTCAATGACCTGCCTGGCGGCCCGGCCGTGCGCCAGATGAGCTACGCCAAGCCCGCCACGCAGATCGCCGCCCAGATGGACTGGCTGCACTCGGTGATGATGGTCATCTGCGTGCTGATCTGCATCGCGGTGTTCGGGGTGATGTTCTATTCCATCCTGAAGCACCGCAAATCACGCGGCCACAAGTCGGCCGACTTCCACGAGAGCGTCAAGGTCGAGATCGCCTGGACGGTGGTGCCCTTCCTGATCGTCATCGGCATGGGCGCGATGGCCACCAAGACAGTGGTCGCGCAGAAGGACACCACCAATGCCGACATCACCATCAAGGCCACCGGCTACCAGTGGAAGTGGGGCTACGACTACCTGAAGGGCGAGGGCGAGGGCATCAGCTTCCTGCAGACGCTCGACACCAGCCACCGCGCGATGTCGGACGCCGGCCAGCCCGCCGGCGACGACTACCTGCTGAAGGTCGACAACCCGCTGGTGGTGCCGGTCGACAGCAAGATCCGCATCATCACCAC
>JBJOPV010000133.1:0-10031 GCA_046050625.1 Pseudomonadota bacterium | reverse complement strand
AAAATGAAGATGGATGCCGTCACCCGCGGCGTCCTCCCCTTCATGATCGCCCAGTTCGCCGTCATGTTCCTCCTCGTCGCCTTCCCCTCCCTCGTCACCCTCCCCGCTCGCTGGCTCGCCAGCTGAGCGCCCGCCGCGCGGAGCAGCCTGCGACACGGCGCGCCCGTCACCCGCTGATTCCGCGCGACGCGCGGTCTGGTCGGGATGGCGTCATGATTTATTCATACTTTTCCACGATAATGGAATCATGGAAAACGAAGATGTCGTCCGCCTGCTGGCTGCGCTGGCCCAGCCCCACCGCCTGCGGGCCTTCCGAGCCCTGGTCGTCGCCGGACCCGAGGGGCTGACACCGGGCGTGCTGGCCGAGCAGCTGGAGCTGCCCGCCGCCACGCTCTCCTTTCATCTGAAGGAGATGCTCAACGCCGGACTGATCGGCTGCACGCGTGAGGGGCGCCATCTGATCTACCGAGCCGACTTTGCCCGGATGAACGCGCTGCTGGGCTTCCTGAGCGCCAACTGCTGCGCGGGCCAGCCCTGTGGACTGGCCGTTCCCTCCTGCAATTGCTGAGGTCACGATCATCATGTCCGGACAGATCCACAACATCCTGTTCCTTTGCACAGGCAATTCCGCGCGCTCCATCCTGGCCGAGGCGCTGATGAACAGGCGCGGTCACGAGCGCGGCTTCCGTGCCTTCTCGGCGGGCAGCCATCCGCGCGGCAGCGTGCATCCGGCCGTGCTGGAGCTGCTCGCGTCGCGTGGCCTGCCCATCGAGGGGCTGCGCAGCAAGGGCTGGGAGGAATTCGCCACGCCGGGTGCCCCGGTGCTGGACTTCGTGTTCACCGTCTGCGATCAGGCCGCCGGCGAGGTCTGTCCGGTCTGGCCAGGCCAGCCGGTGACCGCGCACTGGGGCCAGCCGGATCCGGCGGCCGTCAGCGCACCGGAGGCCGCGGTGCGCAAGGCCTTCCTGGATGCCTTCGTGACGCTGCAGCGCCGCATCGAGCTGATGCTGGCCTTGCCGCTGCAGCGGCTCGACGCGCTGTCGCTGCGCCGCGAGGTCGACCGCATCGGCCAGCAGTGAACGCCGCGTGAAACAGAACCCTCGAGAAGGCTGTCACCCCATGACCACCCACGTCCTCATCCTCTGCACCCACAACTCGGCCCGCAGCGTGCTGTCCGAGGCCATGCTCAACCACTGGGCACGCCAGCTCGGCCGCGACGTGCGCGCGCACAGCGCCGGCAGCAGTCCGAGCGGCCGCATCAACCCCTGCGCGCTGCAGGTGCTGGAGGCCGCCGGCATCGACACCGCCGGCACCCGCAGCAAGTCCTGGGACGAGTTCGCCGCGCCGGGCGCGCCGGAGATGCGCATCGTCATCACCGTCTGCGACAGCGCCGCCGCCGAGACCTGCCCGTACTGGCCCGGCAGCCCGGTCAAGATCCACTGGGGCTACCCCGATCCGTCCAACGCGCCTGAGGACCAGAAGGCGCAGGCCTTCGAGCTGACCCGCCAGGCCATCGGCTACCGGATGCTGCAGCTGCTGCAGCTGCCGCTGGAGGCGATGGACAACGCGGCGCTGCAGGCGGCGCTCGACACGATCTGGCGCAGCTGATCCGGGCAGGCACGCGATGAACGCTCCTGTCTCGACCGCCCGGCGCCTGCTGGGCGAGATGCTGGGCACCGCGCTGCTGCTGGCGGTGGTCATCGGCTCGGGGCTGATGGCCGAGCGGCTGTCCGGCGGCAACGTCGCGGTAGCGCTGCTGGCCAACACGCTGGCCACCGTCGGCGGCCTGTACGTGCTGATCGAGGTCTTCGGGCCGGTCAGCGGCGCGCATTTCAACCCGGCGGTCTCGCTGGCGATGGCGCTGCGCGGCGAGCTGCCCTGGGCGCGGCTGCTGGGCTATGTGCCAGCGCAGCTGATCGGCGCGGCGCTGGGCGCGGTGCTGGCGCATGCGATGTTCGACCTGCCGCTGCTGCAGGTCTCGGCCAAGCTGCGCACCGGCACCGGCCAGTGGATCGCCGAGCTCGTGGCCACCGCCGGGCTGCTGCTGGTGATCCTGCGCGCGCCGCAGGCCCGGGTCGCGGCGATGGTGGCGGCCTACATCGGCGCGGCCTACTGGTTCACCGCCTCGACCTCCTTCGCCAATCCGGCGGCGGCCTTCGGGCGCATGTTCAGCGACAGCTTCGCCGGCATCGCGCCGGCCAGCGCGCCGGCCTTCATGCTGGCCGAGGTGGCCGGCGCCGGCCTGGGCCTGCTGCTGCACCGTGCGCTGGGTCAGCCAGATTGCGAATGATCAAGGCCCTGCACGCCGCAGGGCGCCACCATGGCCCTGCGGAACCCCTGGGGGCATGTCCCCACTGAATGAAAAGGATGAACGCGATGAGCCGACTGGAAGTTTTCGAGCCCGCGATGTGCTGCCCCACCGGCGTGTGCGGCATCGAGGTCGATCCGGTGCTGGTGCAGTTCAACGCCGACCTGCAGGCGCTGGAGGCCAGCGGCGTGACGGTCAGCCGTCACAGCCTGAGCCACGATCCGGCCGCCTTCGCCGCGCAGCCGCTGGTGCTGCGCGAGATCGAGGCCGGCATGGACCGGCTGCCGGTGGTGATGCTCGATGGCCTGATCCTCTCGACGGGCCTGTACCCGACGCTGGCGCAGATGCAGCAGCGCATCGCCCGCGCCGAGGCGCTGGCGGCCAAGCCGCGCATCCAGCTCGGCAGCGGCGGCGACTGCGGCTGCACCCCAGGCCAGTGCTGCTGAGCGGGAGGGCTGCCATGCTGCCCGATCTGAACACCCGCCATCTCTTCTTCACCGGCAAGGGCGGCGTGGGCAAGACCTCGCTGGCCTCGGCCTGCGCGGTGCAGCTGGCCGAATCGGGCCGGCGGGTGCTGCTGGTCAGCACCGACCCGGCCTCCAACCTCGACGAGGTGCTGGAGACGCCGCTGTCGGACACGCCCACCCCGGTGGCGGACGTGCCGGGCCTGTCGGCGCTGAACATCGACCCGGGAGCGGCGGCCGCCGCCTACCGCGAGCGCATGGTCGGCCCCTACCGCGGCCTGCTGCCCGAGGCGGCGATCCGCAGCATGGAGGAGCAGTTCTCCGGCGGCTGCACCGTCGAGATCGCCGCCTTCGACGCCTTCGCGGCGCTGCTGGCCGGCTCCGGCGTGGCGGGCGACTTCGATCATGTGGTGTTCGACACCGCGCCGACCGGCCACACGCTGCGGCTGCTGACGCTGCCCTCGGCCTGGAGCGCGTTCCTGTCGTCCAACACCACCGGCACCTCCTGCCTGGGGCCGCTGGCCGGGCTGGAGCACAACCGCTCGATCTACGCCGGCGCGGTCGCGGCGCTGACCGATGCGGCGGTGACCACCGTCGTGCTGGTGGCCCGGCCCGAGACGGCGGCACTGCGCGAGGCCGAACGCAGCCGCCACGAGCTGGCCGAGCTGGGCGTGGCCCGTCAGGTGCTGGCGATCAACGGCCTGTTCGATGCCCCTTCGGAGGATCCTGTGGCGCAGGCGATGGCGCGGCGCCACCGGGACGCGCTGGCGGCCCTGCCCGCTGGCCTGGCGGCACTGCCACGCAGCTGCACCGGCTTCATCGCCCGCGGGCTGGTCGGGCTGGAGGCACTGCGTGCGCTGCTGCAGCCTGCACCCCGTCCGTCGAACTCGACCGCATCGACCGTGCCGGAGATGCCGGCCCTCGCGCTGCCCCCCGGGCTGGCGCCGCTGGTCGACGACATCGAGCGCGCCGGCCAGGGTCTGGTGATGACCCTGGGCAAGGGCGGCGTGGGCAAGACCACGGTGGCCGCGGCGGTGGCGGTCGGGCTGGCCGCGCGTGGTCACCGGGTGCTGCTGTCGACCACCGATCCGGCCGCGCACCTGGCCTGGTCGCTGGACGAGGCGGTGCCGGGCCTGACGGTGCAGCGCATCGACCCGGCCGCCGAGATCGCGCGCCACCGCGACGAGGTGCTCGCACGGGCCGGCGCGGGGCTGGATCCGTCGGCGCGGGCGATGCTGGAGGAAGACCTGCGCTCGCCCTGCACCGAGGAGATCGCCGTCTTTCGCGCCTTCGCCGCCACGGTGGCGCAGGCGGTGGACGGCTTCGTGGTGCTCGACACCGCGCCGACCGGCCACACCGTGCTGCTGCTGGATGCGGCCGAGGCCTATCACCGCGAGGTCGGCCGCACCCGCGGCGACCTGCCCGAGGCGGTGGTGAAGCTGCTGCCGCGTCTGCGTGATCCCGCCTTCACCCGAGTGATGATCGTCACGCTGGCCGAGGCCACGCCGGTGCACGAGGCCGAACGGCTGCAGGACGACCTGCGCCGCGCCGGCATCGAGCCTTTCGCATGGGTCATCGAGCAGAGTCTGCTGGCCAGTGGCACCACCGACCCGGTGCTGGCCGAGCGGGGCCGCTGCGAGCGCCCCTGGGTGCAGCAGGTGATGACCCGAGACGCCCGGCGCTGCGCGCTGCTGGCCTGGCAGGCCCGGGCGCCGGTGGGCGCGCAGGCGCTGCGCGAGCTGGCCGAACGCTGAGGCGTGGGAAACTCCAGTCCTGCCCTTGCCGGAGTTTCCCTGATGGCCCAGTACACCGCCGATCTCGTCTGGCTGCGCGGCGAGCAGCCCTTCCTCGACAAGCGCTACAGCCGCCGGCATGTCCTGCGCTTCGACGGCGGCGTCGAGGTGCCGGGCTCGTCCTCGCCGCAGGTGGTACCGCTGCCGTTCTCCGACGCCGCGGCGGTCGATCCCGAGGAGGCCTTCGTGGCGGCGCTGTCGAGTTGCCACCTGCTGTGGTTCCTGTCGATCGCGGCCCGACGTGGTTTCCGGGTCGACCGCTACGAAGACGCGGCGGTCGGCGAGATGGGGCGCGACGCCGCGGGCCGCCTGGCGATGCGGGTCGTGACGCTGCGCCCGGCCGTGCAGTTTTCCGGCGAGCGCCTGCCCACGCCTGAGGAAATTGCCGCCATGCACCACGAAGCCCACGATGAATGCTTCATCGCCCGCTCGGTGAAGAGCGAGGTGCGCTGCGAGCCGGTGTGGCTCGATCCGGCAGCGCGCTGAGGCCCGGGCCGCGTACGCTCGCGTTCCTTCTTCACGCTCAAGGCCTTCCGGGGCGCTCCGATATGCAGGACGGAAATGCCGGATCCGGACTTGTCCCGGGATCCGGCGCCGGCATGTCGGTGCATGCTGCAGCACGAGCGTGGAAGGAGTTCTGCCATGTCGATCTGGGGCGGCTCGCTGGTCGAGCTGATGCCGCACGGCTTCTGCCTGTCCTGGGAGCCGAGGCTGATGTGGCTGCACATCATTTCCGACACCCTGACGGTGCTGTCGTACGCGACCATTCCGGTGACGCTGATGGTGCTGGTGCGCCGGCGCAAGGACCTGCAGTTCAGCTGGATGTTCGTCCTGTTCGGCGTCTTCATCCTGGCCTGCGGCGCCACCCACGCGATGGCGCTGTGGACGCTGTGGTTTCCCGACTACCTTGCGGCTGGCGTGGTCAAGGCGGTGACGGCGGCCGCCTCGGTCGGCACGGCGGTGGCACTGGTGCCGCTGGTGCCCAAGGCGGTGGCCCTGCCCGGGCCGGCGCAGTGGGAGGCGGTGCACCGCGACCTGCGTGACCAGGTCACCGAGCGCGAACGCGCCGAGCAGGAGGTGCGGAGACTCAATGCCGAGCTGGAGGCGCGGGTGGCCCAGCGCACGGCCGAGCTGCAGGAGGCCAATCACCGGCTCAGTGCGCTGCATGGCGAGCTCGAGCAGCGCGTCGAGCAGCGCACCGCCGAGCTGCGCCAGGCGCAGGCCCAGCTGGTGGCGAGTGCCCGCGCGGCCGGCATGGCCGAGATCGCCACCAACGTGCTGCACAACGTCGGCAATGTGCTCAACAGCGTCAATGTCTCGGCCAGCATGATCTGCCAGCAGATGCGCCAGTCCAAGCTGCCCGGCCTGACGCGCACGGTCGAGCTGCTGGGGCGCAATGCCTCAGACCTGGGCCGTTTCATGGCCGAGGATCCGAAGGGTCGGATGTTGCCCGACTACCTGGGCAAGCTCGCGCAGGTGCTCGAGGCCGAGCAATGCGGCGTGGTCGACGAGATGGAGCAGATGGGCAAGAGCATCGAGCACCTGAAAGACATCATCGCCACCCAGCAGAGCTATGCCGGCAGCCCCGGCATGGTCGCGCTGACCGATGTGACCGCGCTGGTGGAGGACGCGCTGCGAATGAATGCCGGGGCGCTGTCGCGCCATCAGGTGGTGGTCGAGCGCGATCTGCCGGCGCTGCCCCGCCTGAGGCTGGACCGTCATCGCGTGCTGCAGATCCTGGTCAATCTGATCGGCAACGCCAAGCAGGCGATGGACGCCGAGGGCGCCTTCGGCCACCGGCTGCAGATCGCCGCCCGCCTGGACGAGCCCCGCGGCGAGCTGAGGCTGAGCGTGCGCGACGAGGGCGACGGCATCCGGCCCGAGCACCTGGAGCGCATCTTCGCGCACGGGTTCACCACCCGCGCGCGCGGTCACGGCTTCGGCCTGCACAGCTGCATCGTCGCCGCACGCGAGATGGACGGCGACCTGCAGGTCCGCAGCGCCGGCGCCGGCACTGGCGCCACCTTCGTTCTGGTGCTGCCGGTGCAGACCGGCGGCGACGGGCTCCTCTGAGTCTGCGAACCTTCCAATGCCTGCGGGCGACCCCGATGGACAACCGACGCATTCTGCTCGTGGACGACATGCCCTCGATTCACGAGGACTTCCGCAAGATCCTCGATCCGGCCCGCGGCCGGACCACCGCGCCGCAGCTGGTCGACGACCTGGACGCGTTGGAGCTGACCCTGTTCGCTGACGAGGCCGCCGGGGTGTCGCCCGACCTGTCGGGCACGCGCCTGGAGATCGACTCCGCACTGCAGGGGCGCGAAGCGCTGGCGATGGTGCAGGCCGCCTGCGCCGCGGGCCAGCCCTACGCGATGGCCTTCGTCGACATGCGCATGCCCCCGGGCTGGGATGGTGTCGAGACCATCGAGCGGCTCTGGCGGGAAGATCCCGGCCTGCAGGTGGTCATCTGCACCGCCTATTCCGACTATGCCTGGGAGGAGGTGCTGGGCCGCCTGGACGTGCGCGACCGGCTGCTGATCCTGAAGAAGCCCTTCGATGCCATCGAGGTCAGCCAGCTGGCGCGCACGCTGTGCGCCAAGTGGCAGGCCGGTCGCCAGATCGAGCAGCACACCCGCACGCTGGAGGCCGAGGTGCGCGCGCGCACGCTCGAGCTCGAGCGGGCCAACGCGCGGCTGCGCGAGGAGCTGGCCGAGCGCCAGCGCGTCGCCGCCGAGCTGCAGCTGGCGGCCTGCGTGTTCGACAGCGCGATGGACGGCATCGTCGTCACCGATGCGCAGTCCACCATCCTGTCGGTCAACCCGGCCTTCTCCGCGCTGACCGGCTATGCGCCCGAGGAGGTGGTCGGGCGCCGGCTCAGCCTGCTGCGCACCGAGCACGAGCAGCCTGATTTCTACCGCGCGCAGTGGCAGCGGCTGCTGCGCGAGGGGCACTGGTCGGGCGAACTGTGGAACCGACGCAAGGACGGCGAGCTGTTCTGCGAGCGGCTGAGCATCAGCCGGGTGCCCAGCCTGCCGGGCCAGCCCGAGCGCTGCGTCGGCATCTTCAACGACATCACCGAGCTGCGCCGCCACGAGGAACGCATCCGCTTCCTGGCCTTTCACGACGTGCTGACCGGGCTGCCCAACCGTGCGCTGCTGCTCGAGCGGCTCGAGCGGGCGCTGGCCGTCGCGCGCAGCCAGGGCGAACGCCTGGGCCTGATGTTCGTCGACCTGGACCGCTTCAAGCAGATCAATGATGCCCTGGGCCACGCCGTGGGCGATGCGCTGCTGGTCCAGATGGCGCGTCGCCTGCGCGAGCAGCTGCGCCAGCACGACACCGCCGCGCGCATGGGTGGCGACGAGTTCGTGCTGTTGCTCGAGCGGATCGGCGATGCGGCCGTGCTGGTGACGCTGGCCGGGCGGCTGGTGCACGCGATCGGCCAGCCGATGGAGGTGCTCGGCCACCCGCTGCAGATCGGTGCCTCGATCGGCGTGGCCTGCTTTCCCGATGACGGTCAGGACGGGGCCACGCTGATGAAGCATGCCGACGCGGCGATGTATGCGGTCAAGGGCGCTGGCCGTGCGCCGGAGGTCGATCAGCAGTCCGGTCGAGATCCGGCCGGCGCGACGTCGGCGCCCTCGATGCGGTGACGCGTCAGCGCCGCCGCGACAAAGCCCGAGGCCTTCATCCGCTCGACGAAGTCGGCCAGCGCGGCGGCGGCCGGCTCGCCACGGTCGCGCGGCAGCCCCATCGCCTGGCGGATCACCATGAACGGCTCGGGCAGCAGGCGCAGGCCGTCCAGGCGCGCCGCGTCGGCCTCAAGCTGCTGGCGCACGCCCGCGGCCACCTCGGCCTGCTCGCCGAGTGCCATGAAGGCGTCCACCACCGCCGGCGAGGTCGGCGCGCGCTCGATGCGCGCCTGCCTGAGCGTGCGCGTCAGGTGCAGGTCGTAGGCGCTGCCGCGGCCGACGACGACGACCCGGCCCGGCGCATCGACCTCGTCGTTGCCGCGCAGCGGCGAGCCCTGGCGCACCAGATAACAGCCCTCGATCAGCACATAAGGCGCAGTGAAGGCGATGTGCTGGCCGCGCAACGGGTCGATGGCGAAGAAGCCCAGATCGGCCTGCCCGCGCTCGACCGCCTCGACCGAGAGCCCGGCGGCCTCGACCACGACCAGCTCCAGCGGCAGCGCAAGCTCGTGCGCCAGCGCGCGCGCCAGATCGACCGAGACGCCGCCGACCTCGCCGCGGGCCGGGTCGCGCCGCGCCAGGATCGGGTTGCCGAGGTTGATCGCCGCGCGCAGCACCCCGGTGGGCGCGAAGGCGCGGCGCAGCGCCTCGGCGCGGGTGCGCGCCAGGATCGACGGGATCACGCCGCCCTGGCGCAGCAGCTCGACCTCCAGCTGCGTCTCGACCGCAGCGACCGCCGCCAGCGTCTCGATGCGACCGTCGGCGCGCAGCAGCCGCGCGGCCACCGGCGCGCGCGGGCGCAGCCGCTCGGGCCGTGCGTCGACCTCGATGCGGTCGCCGGGGCGCAGCTGCAGCGCCTCGGGCGAGGCCCCGGCGGACAGGCGCAGCGGCAGGATGCCCATGCCGACCAGGTTGCTGCGGTGGATGCGCTCGAAGCTCATCGCCAGCACCGCGCGGAGGCCCAGCAGGCGCTGGCCCTTGGCGGCCCAGTCGCGCGAGGAGCCGGTGCCGTAGCGCTCGCCGGCCACCAGCACCACCGGCGTGCCCTCGTCGCGGTAGCGCTGCGCCACCGCGTGGATGGGCATCATCTCGCCGCTGGGCACATGCCGCGTGTGCGCCACCGGCGCGTCGGGCGCCAGCAGGTTGCACAGCGAGCGGCTGTGGAAGGCCGCGCGCAGCATCACCTCCCAGTTGCCCCGGCGCGAGGCGAAGACGTTGAGGTCGTCGCGGCGCTCACCGCGCGCGACCAGGAAATCGGCCACCGCACTGTCGGGCGGAATGGCGCTGGCCGGCGAGATGTGGTCGGTAGTGACATCGTCGCCCAGCACCAGCAAGGGCTGCGCGGTGTAGCGCCCGAGCTGGGGCGCGGCCTGCGGGGCCTCGGCAAAGTCGGCGAAGGGCGGCCGGCGCAGCGCGGTCGAGGCCTCGTCCCACGGAAAGCGCGCGCTGTCCGGCGCCTGCAGCGCCTGCCAGGCCGGATTGGCGCTGGCGCGGGCGAACTCGCGGCGGAAGTCCTGCGCGTCCAGGCCCTGCGCCAGGTGCTGCGCGATCTCCTCGCGGCTCGGCCACAGCGCCGCCAGGCAGACCGGCTCGCCGTCGGGCGCGATCTGCACCGGATCGGCGCCCAGGTCGATCTCGGCGTCGCCCGCCAGCGCAAAAGCCACCACCAGCGGCGGCGACATCAGGAAGCCCAGGTCCAGGTCCGGGTGGACGCGGCCGGGGAAGTTGCGGTTGCCCGAGAGCACCGCCACCGGATGCACCTCGCCGCGGTCGC
>JBJOPV010000132.1:0-10255 GCA_046050625.1 Pseudomonadota bacterium | reverse complement strand
GTCTTGACGATCTCTTCCAGGCCCTTGCCTTCGAACGCGGTGCCGGGCACCAGGTTGTTCAGGTTGGTGACGTAGGCCTGGTGGTGCTTGCTGTAGTGGTAGTCGAAGGTCTCGGCCGACATGTGCGGGGCCAGGGCGTCCTTGGCATACGGCAGGGCGGGCAGTTCGAAAGCCATGTGTGAATCCTTCGTGGTTGGGGTGCGAGAGGGTGAGAGTGCTCATCAAGGGCTGGCGATGCTGCGCGGGGCGCAGGCTCACCGGCCGCTCGGCGGCTCATTGTAGGGAGAAGCCTTTTCTTTCGCAGGGTGGGGACGCACGGCGCTCACCTGCAGCGCCAGCCGGCCGTCAGCCAGTCGGGCCTCGACGTGCGCGCCGGGACGGACCGTGTCGACGCTGCTCAGCGGCCGGCCGTCCACGTCCTCCAGCAGCGCGTAGCCGCGCGCCAGCACCCGCTGAGGATCGAGCGCGGCCAGCCGGGCACCGAACAGCGCGAGCCGCGCCCGCTCGGCCGCCAGCCGCGCGGCGGGCACGCCCGCATGGCGCTGGACCAGCAGCGCCAGCCGGCGATGCTGCACATGCAGCGCGTCGGCCGGACGCGACAGGCGCAGCCCGGCGCGGTCCAGGCGCTGCGCCTCGCCGTCGAGCCGGGCGTGCACCCGGCGCTGCATCCGGCGCGCGAGCTGCTGCAGCGCGCGCAGGCAGTCCTGGCGCGGCGGCGCGGCCAGCTCGGCGGCGGCGGTGGGCGTGGGCGCGCGCAGGTCGGCGGCGAAGTCGGCCAGCGTGGTGTCGGTCTCGTGGCCCACACCGCAGATCACCGGCACCGCGCTGGCGGCGATCGCGCGCACCACCCGCTCGTCGTTGAAGGCCCACAGGTCCTCCAGCGAGCCACCACCGCGGCAGACGATCATCAGCTCGACACCCTCGACCTGAGCGGCCGCCGCCATGGCGCGCACCAGCTGCACGGGCGCCTCCGCCCCCTGCACCGAGGCCGGGCACAGGATCACCTCGACCTGCGGCGCGCGCCGCGCCAAGGCGCTGAGCACATCGTGCAGCGCCGCAGCCGCCGGCGAGGTGACCACCGCGATGCGCCGCACGAAGGCCGGAACCGGCCGCCGCCGCGACGCGTCGAACAACCCTTCGGCCTGCAGCTTCGCCTTCAGGCGCAGGAACTGCTCCATCAGCCGGCCCTCGCCGGCCGGGCGCATCGCCTCGACGATCATCTGCAGCTCGCCACGCGGCTCGTAGAGGGCCAGGCGGCCGCGCAGCTCGACCTGCTGGCCGTCGCGCGGCGTGAAATCGAGCATCGACGCGGCGCGGCGGAACATCGCGCAGCGCAGCCCCGCCTCGCCCTCGGGCGCGCGCAGATTGAAGTAGCAGTGGCCGCTGGCGGCACGCGTGAAGCCAGCCAGCTCACCGCGCACCGTCACCGCCCCGAAGCCGTCCTGCAGCACCTCGCCCACGGCGCGCACCAGCGCCGCGACCTCCCAGATCGGCTCAGTTGCCGGCATGAAGCGTTCTCGCGGTTGATTCTTTCATTCTTCCGCCATACTGATCAAAAAACAGGCAACCCAAGAAAAATCATTGCCCGACAATGACTTGGAGAATCAACTCTCAGCTTATCAACAGACTTATCCACAGGCTTGGTGGACAATCACGACCCGTCGCCAACCCCAGCCGCACAAAGGCGAGGCGCAGATCACCCCGGTGTTGAGGCCATAATTCCGTGCGGCTGCGCCATGACGGCACAGCGCTCCGAGCGTTGCCCTGGGGAAAGACCTTTGTTTTCGATCATACAAGCCGCTGGCTGGCCGATCTGGCCACTGATCCTGTGCTCCATCGCCGCGCTGGCGATCATCATCGAACGCTTCATGAGCCTGCGCGCGGCCCGCATCGCTCCGCCGACGCTGCTCGACGAGGTGATCACCCTCACCCGCAGCGGCCTGCCGGCGCCAGACGTGGTCGACAAGCTGCATGACAGCTCGGTGCTGGGCACGGTGCTGGCCGCCGGCATCCGCGCAGCCGCCACCGACGCCCGCGGCGACGAGGCCCAGCTGCGCAGCGCCTTCGAGAACGCCGGCCGCCTGGCCGCGCACCGCCTGGAGCGCTACCTGAGCCTGCTGGGCACCATCGCCTCGGCCGCGCCGCTGCTGGGCCTGCTCGGCACGGTGGTGGGCATGATCGAGATCTTCGGCGCGCAGTCGCCGAGCACCGGCAGCAACCCGGAGCAGCTCGCGCACGGCATCTCGGTGGCGCTGTACAACACCGCCTTCGGCCTGATCGTGGCGATTCCGGCGCTGGTGACCTGGCGTCACTTCCGCTCGCTGGTCGACGGCCATGTGCTGCAGATGGAGCAGGCCGCCGAGCGGCTGCTGCCCCACCTGCTGCCGCGCGGCCGCCGCTGACGCCCGGCCCGGAGACCCCGCACGATGGCGATGAACTTCCGTCCGCGTCGCACCGACGAGCCAGAGATCAACCTGATCCCGTTCATCGATGTGCTGCTGGTGGTGCTGATCTTCCTGGTGCTGACCACCACCTATGCCAAGTACACCCAGCTGAAGGTCACGCTGCCGGTGGCCGAGTCGAACCGGCTCGACAGCCGCCCGCGCGAGATCATCGTCGGCGTGTCGTCCGAGGGCCGCTACAGCATCAACGGCCAAGCGGTCGAGAACGGCGGCATCGACACGCTGACCAGCGCACTGCAGGCCGCTGCCCGAGGCGAGCGCGATCGTCCGGTCATCATCTCGGCCGACGCGATGGCCGCGCACCAAAGCGTGATCAACGTGATGGACGCGGCCCGCCGCGCTGGGCTGGTGCAGCTGACCTTCGCGACCCAGTCCACCGGCCGTGGCGGCAGCAGCCGCTGAGGACGCCCGCGGCGCCGCCGCTCGCCTCGAGGCGATCTGGCAGCGCGGGGGCGCGGCGCAGTGGCTGCTGCGCCCGCTGGCGCTGCTGCATGCCGCCCTGGTCGGCCTGCGCCGCAGCCTGTACCGCGCCGGCCTGCTGCGCCGCGAGCATCTGCCGGTGCCGGTGATCGTCATCGGCAACCGCGTCGCCGGCGGCGCGGGCAAGACGCCGGTCACGATCGCGCTGGTCGAGGCGCTGCGCGCGGCTGGCCGTCGGCCGGGCATCGTCTCGCGCGGCCATGGTCGCAGCGACACCACCGCCGTGCACGAGGTCCAGCCTCAGGACCGCCCCGCCGACAGCGGCGACGAGCCGCTGTTGATGCGTCGGCGCACCGGCGTGCCGGTGGTGATCGGCCGCGACCGTGCCTCGGCCGCGCGCCAGCTCCTCGCCCGCCATCCCGACACCGACGTCATCGTCTGCGACGACGGGCTGCAGCACCTGCGCCTGGCGCGCGACATCGAGATCGTCGTCTTCGACGAGCGCGGCGCGGGCAACGGCTGGCTGCTGCCGGCCGGCCCCTTGCGCGAGCCGGTGGACGCGCCGCCGGCCGGACGTGTCCAGCTCGCGGTGCACAACACCGGCGGCGCCGAGCCGGCACCCGGCCTGCCACCAGGCGAGCGGCTGCAGCGCCAGCTGGGCGCGCCGGTCGCGCTGGCCGACTGGTGGACCGGCGTGCCGGCCCGCCCCGGCGAGGCCGCCTGGGCCGCGCTGCGCGGGCGCCGGCTGCTGGCCAGCGCCGGCACCGGCCAGCCCGCGCGCTTCTTCGGCGCGCTGCGCGCGCAGGGCCTGGACCTCGACACGCTGGCGCTCGACGACCACCACGACCACGCGGCGCTGCCCTGGCCCGCCTCGGCCACCGAGGTGCTGGTCACCGAGAAGGATGCGGTCAAGCTCGACCCGGCGCGCCTGGCCACCGAACGCCCGGGACTGCGCATCCATGTGGTTCCCCTGGTGCTTCAACTGCCGCCCGGATTGATCTCCACCGTTCTTCAGGCCCTTGCGGCAAGGTAGCATTCCGCCATGGACACCCGACTGATGCAACTGCTCGTCTGCCCGATCTGCAAGGGTCCGCTGACACACCTGCACGACACCCACGAACTGCTCTGCCCGGCCGACCGGCTGGCCTTCCCGGTGCGCGACGGCATCGCGATCATGCTCGAGAGCGAGGCCCGCAGCGTCGATCCCGACACGATCGCGCCGCCGCCCGCCCTCGCCGTGCCGCCTGCCGCGCCGTGACGATGCTCGACTGCACCGTGCTGATCCCGGCCCGGCTGGCCTCGACCCGGCTGCCCGACAAGCCGCTGGCCGACCTGGCCGGCGTGCCGATGGTGGTGCGCGTGGCGCAGCGCTGCCGCGCGGCCGGGGCGCGTGCCGTCGTCGTCGCCGCCGACTCGCCGCGCATCCTCGAGGCCTGCCAGGCGCACGGCGTCGACGCAGTGCTGACCCGCGCCGACCACCCCACCGGCAGCGATCGCCTGGCCGAGGCCTGCGCGCTGCTGGGCCTGGACGGCCGCGACATCGTCGTCAACGTGCAGGGCGACGAGCCGCTGATCGATCCGGCGCTGGTCGCCGCCTGCGCCGAGCGGCTGCAGGCGCATCCGGAATGCGTCATGAGCACCGCCGCGCACACGATCGACAGCGTCGAGGAATACCTCAACCCGAACGTCGTCAAGGTCGTCACCGACGCGGCCGGGCGGGCGCTGTACTTCTCGCGCGCACCGATGCCGTGGTGGCGCGACGGCCACGCGCAGGGCGTGACGGCGCTGCCCGATCCGGCGCCGCTGCGCCACATCGGCATCTACGGCTACACCGCCGGCTTCCTGCGCCGATTCCCCGCGCTGCCGCCGGCGCCGCTCGAGCAGATCGAGTCGCTCGAGCAGCTGCGGGTGCTGTGGCACGGCGAGCGCATCGTCGTGCACCTCAGTCCGCAGCGTCCCGGCCCCGGCGTCGATACGCCCGAGGACCTGGCGCGGGTGCGTCGCATCTTCGAACAGGGCCCCCACCACTGACCCGCTCCGACCGCCACGCCCGTTAAACCATTCCGGGCGCGCCGCAAACCCTGGGCAGACCCTGACACGAAGTGTCAGTTTCATCACAGGAGGCGCGTGCTATTCTGAAGGTGATTCTCAGAATACCCAGAATATCCGCGCCCGCGTCGGCAACAGCGCTCAATTTCACGCAAGCACAGCCTTGCCGGGCCATCGGTCCGGCACCGTTTTTCAGAGACCGAGGAGATTCATGAGACTGATTCTGTTGGGCGCACCCGGCGCCGGCAAGGGCACGCAGGCTGCTTTCATCTGCAAGCAGTTCGGCATTCCGCAGATCTCGACCGGCGACATGCTGCGCGCCGCCGTCAAGGCCGGCACCCCGCTGGGCATCGAAGCCAAGAAGGTGATGGACGCCGGTGGCCTCGTCGGCGACGAGATCATCATCGGCCTGGTCAAGGAACGCATCGCGCAGCCCGACTGCGCCGGCGGATTCCTGTTCGACGGCTTCCCGCGCACCATCCCGCAGGCCGACGCGATGAAGGCCGCCGGCGTCAAGCTCGACTACGTGCTCGAGATCGACGTGCCAGACGCCGACATCATCGGCCGCATGAGCGGTCGCCGCGTGCATGTGGCCTCGGGCCGCACCTACCACGTCGTCTTCAATCCCCCGAAGGTCGAAGGCCAAGACGATGTCACCGGCGAGGACCTGATCCAGCGCGATGACGACAAGGAAGAGACGGTGCGCAAGCGTCTGGACGTCTACCAGAGCCAGACCCGCCCGCTGGTCGACTACTACTCCAGCTGGGCGGCCACTGGCGACGCTCAGGCGCCGAAGTACCGCGCCATCGCAGGCGTGGGCAGCGTCGACGAGATCACCGCTCGCGCGCTGGCCGCGCTGAGCTGATCACCGGCAGCAGCGCATCCGCGCTGCCCGTCACCCGACAAGGCCGCCCTGTGCGGCCTTTTTCGTTTCCCCCAGTTGACGTTTACGTCAACGTCAACCAGCATCACGCCCGATCGAATCTCCCCCAACGCAGGAACACATTCCATGGACATCGCAGGCAAGGTTTTCATCGTCACCGGCGCGGCCTCGGGCCTGGGCGAAGGCGCGGCGCGCATGCTGGCACGCGAAGGCGCGAAGGTCGTCATCGCCGATCTGCAGGCCGAGCGCGGCCAGGCGGTCGCCGACGAGATCGGCGGCGCCTTCGTGCGCTGCGATGTCTCCAGCGAGGACGACGGCCGCGCCGTGGTGGCGCAGGCGTTGTCGATGGGCGCGCTCTTCGGCCTGGTCAACTGCGCCGGCATCGCGCCGGCGGCGCGCACCGTCGGCAAGGACGGTGCGCATGCGCTGGGCCTGTTCGCCCAGGTCGTCCAGATCAACCTGATCGGCAGCTTCAACATGATCCGCCTGGCCGCCGAAGCGATGGCGAAGAACGCGCCCGAGCCCACCGGCGAGCGCGGCGTGCTGATCAACACCGCCAGCATCGCCGCCTTCGACGGCCAGATCGGCCAGGCGGCCTACGCGGCCAGCAAGGGTGGCGTGGTCGGCATGACGCTGCCGATCGCGCGCGACCTGGCCAAGAACGGCATCCGCTGCATGACGATCGCGCCGGGCATCTTCGGCACGCCGATGCTGTTCGGCATGCCGCAGGAGGTGCAGGACGCGCTGGCCGCCGGCGTGCCCTTCCCGAGCCGCCTGGGCACGCCCGAGGACTATGCCAAGCTGGTGCAGCAGATCGTCACCAACGACATGCTCAACGGCGAGGTGATCCGCCTGGACGGCGCGATCCGGCTCGCGCCGCGCTGATCGACGCCCCAGCGCCGCCCGGCGGCGGCGACT
This sequence comes from Pseudomonadota bacterium, assembly GCA_046050625.1. GTDB lineage: Bacteria > Pseudomonadota > Gammaproteobacteria > Burkholderiales > Burkholderiaceae_C > Sphaerotilus. The sequence continues at coordinate 3,523 of JBJOPV010000132.1, read as the reverse complement.
TCATGCCACCATCGTGACTGGCTTCACGATGGCACACGGGTGCCTGCACGCCCCAGGGAGAACGCATGATGATCCTTCGCCGCCCTGCCCCGACCTCCGCGCTGATCACCGCCGCGCTGCTGGCGGCCTGCGCCACGCCGCCGGCCCCGCCCGAGACCCGCCTGCCGCGCCAGCCCGAGATCGCCACCGGCCTGCAGGCGGCCCGCCCGGCCAGCCGCCATGCGCAGTTCGCGGTGGCTGCGGCCAACCCGCTGGCGACCCAGGCCGGCCAGCAGATGCTCGCGCGAGGCGGCTCGGCGCTGGACGCGGCGATCGCGGTGCAGATGGTGCTGACGCTGGTGGAGCCGCAGTCCAGCGGCATCGGCGGCGGTGCCTTCCTGCTGCACTGGGACGGCCAGCGGGTCCAGGCCTTCGACGGCCGCGAGACCGCACCGGCCGCCGCCGACGAGCGCCTGTTCCTGACGCCGGAGGGCACGCCGATGGCCTTCCATGACGCGGTGGTCGGCGGGCGCGCGGTGGGCGTGCCCGGCACGGTGCGCATGCTGGAGATGGCGCACGCGCAGCACGGCCGACTGCGCTGGGCCGAGCTGTTCGAACCGGCGATCCGCCTGGCCGAGGCGGGCTTCCCGGTCAGCCCGCGGCTGCACGCGATGCTGCAGGCCGATGCGCACCTCAAGAAAGACCCCGCGGCCGCCGCCTTCTTCTACCAGCCCGACGGCACGCCCTGGCCAGTCGGCCACCGGCTGAAGAACCCCGAGCTGGCCGAGGTGCTGCGCCGCCTGGCCCGCGAGGGCGCAAAGGCGCTGCACGAGGGCGAGATCGCGCAGGCCATCGTCGCCAAGGTGCAGGGCCACCCCGGCAATCCGGGCCGGATGACGCTGGCCGATCTGGCCGGCTACCGGGCAAAGACCCGCGAGGCGATCTGCCACGCCCACGTCGCCGACGGCCGCCGCTGGAAGATCTGCGGCTTTCCGCCGCCCAGTTCAGGCGCGATCGCGGTCGGCCAGATCCTCGGCCTGATGGCGCGCACCGGCGCAGCGCAGGAGCCGCTGACCGCCGACACCGGCCTGCCCTCGGCCGGCTGGCTGCACACCTACATGGAAGCCTCGCGGCTGGCCTTCGCCGACCGGGCGCAGTATCTGGGCGACCCCGACTTCGTGCCCGCGCCCGGCGGCGACTGGCGCAGCCTGCTCGATCCCGCCTACCTCGACGCGCGGGCGCAGCGCATCGGGTCGCAGCGCGCACCGACCGCACCGGCCGGCGTGCCCGGCCCGGTGCGCACCGGCTTCGCGCCGATGGCCGAGCAGATCGAATACGGCACCAGCCACATCAGCATCGTCGACGCCCAGGGCCGCGCGCTGTCGATGACGACGACCATCGAGGACGCCTTCGGCGCACGCCAGATGGTGCGCGGCTTCCTGCTGAACAACGAGCTGAGCGACTTCAGCTTCGTCCCCGCCGACGCCAGCGGCCGCCCGGTGGCCAACCGGGTCGAGCCGGGCAAGCGCCCGCGCTCGTCGATGGCGCCGACCCTGGTCTTCGACGAGCAGGGCCGGCTGGCCGCCAGCGCCGGCAGCCCCGGCGGCGCGCTGATCATCCACTACACCGCACGCACGCTGCACGGCCTGCTGCAGTGGGGGCTCGACCCGCAGGCGGCGATCGACCTGCCCAACTTCGGCACCACCGGCGGGCCAGTCGTGCTGGAGAAGGGCCGCTTCCCCGCCCCGGTCATCGAGGCGCTGAGGGCCCGCGGCCACGAGGTGCGCGAGCAGGAGATGACCAGCGGCCTGCAGGCCATCAGCCGCTCGACCGACCCGGCGCGCCCGGGCTGGCTCGGCGGCGCCGATCCGCGGCGGGAAGGCGTGGTGCTGGGGGACTGACCGACCGCGCCGCGCCTCAGCCCCGCCTCAGCCCCGCCTCAGCGCAGCGCCAGCCAGCCCGCCACCACCGCCAGCGTCACGAGCGTCACCGGCACGCCGGTGCGCGCGTGGCGGCGCCAGTCGATGGTGATGCCGCAGCGCGCGGCGGCGTCCACCACGATGAGGTTGGCGATCGAGCCGACGATCAGCAGATTGCCCGCCATCGTGCTGACCAGCGCCAGCGTCACGCCGACGTGATCGCCGGAGCCGGTGTTCGCCAGCGGCAGCAGCACCATCACCGCCGGCACGTTCGACACCAGATTGCTCAGGCCGAGAATGGCGACGAAGAGCGTGGCCGGATCGGCCAGGTCCACGCCCTGCGCGCCCAGCCAGGCCACCGCCTGCCGGGTCAGGCCGGTCTGCTCCAGCGCGTGGTTGACGACGAACAGGCCCATGAACAGGATCAGCAGCTCCCAGTCGATCAGGCCCATCACCTTCGACGAGTGGAAGCGCTGGCTCAGCAGCAGCACGCCGGCGCCGGCCAGCGCCGCCACGTCGCGCGGCCAGTCGGTGAACAGGAACACGCCGACCAGCGCCAGCGCCACCGCCAGGCCCTTGGCGGTCTGCCAGCGGTCGAAGGGCGGCACCTCGGCGGTGATGGCCGCGAGCTGCGCCGGGTCCGGCTCGGCCACCGGCGGCGTGCGGCGCATCGACCCGGCCAGCAGCGCCCACAGCGCCAGCAGCCCGGCGACGACCGGCCCGATGGCCTGCAGCGCATAGCCGGCGAACGGCATCTTCAGCACCTCGCCGATCAGCATGTTCTGCGGGTTGCCGATCAGCGTCGCGGCCGAGCCGATGTTGCTCGCGCAGGCCAGACCGAGCAGGAAAGGCACCGGATCGAGCCGCCGGCGCAGGCAGGCCTCGGCCAGCACCGGCGCCACCGCCAGGCAGACGATGTCGTTGGAGAACACCGCCGACAGCGCCGCCGCCACCGCGATCACCACGCCCATCAGCCCGACCGGCCCCAGCGGCAGCGCCGCGATGCGCCGGGTCACCGCGCCGTAGAAGCCGCCCAGGCGCATCTGCGCCGAGATCACCATGAAGGAGAACAGCAGCAGGATGGTCGGCAGGTGGATGGCGCGGGCGGCGGCCTCGGGCGTCATCACCTCGGCGCCGACGATGGCGATGGCGCCCAGCAGCGCCACGCCAGTGCGGTCGAGATGGAGCTTCGGCAGGCCGCCCAGGATCATGCCGAGGTAGACGGTGGCGAAGACGGCCAGCACATAGGCGTCGTGCAGGCCTTCGGAGGACAGGAGCGCGGGCAGAGACATCGCGGCATTCTAGGAAGGACGCACCCAGAGGCGCCAGGAGCGCTCCGCTAGACTCCGCCGCGTGATACCCCAAGGCTTCATCCAGGATCTGCTCGCCCGCGCCGACATCGTCGACGTGGTGGGCCGCGCCGTGCCGCTGAAGAAGGCCGGCATCAACTACAAGGGCCTGTGCCCCTTCCACGGCGAGAAGTCGCCCAGCTTCGTCGTCAGCCCCTCACGCCAGACCTACCACTGCTTCGGCTGCGGCGTGCACGGCAACGCGGTCGGCTTCCTGATGGAGCACGGCGGCCTGGGCTTCGTCGAGGCGGTCAAGGACCTCGCCGGCGAGCTCGG
>JBJOPV010000131.1:0-10293 GCA_046050625.1 Pseudomonadota bacterium | reverse complement strand
GAGGTCGATGTGCAGACCGCCGCCGGACGCAGCGTCGGGCGGCGGGTGAAGATCGAGCGCGTGCGGCTCGGGCCGCTGGAGGCCCGCGATGTCGACGCGGTCGTCATCGATGTCGATCTGCCCTATGTGCTGTACGGCAACAGCTTCCTGCAGGACTTTCACCTGCAGTGGGGGCAGGGGCGGCTGACGCTGTCGGTGGCGCCGCCGCCCTGAGACCGGGCCCGAGACCGATCAGCTGCCGATGCGCCCGCCGTCGTTCTTGGTGATGACGATGGTGGCCGAGCGCGGGCGCTTGCCCGCGCCGTAGCCGGCGTTCGACGGCCACTGGCTGGTGTACTTCGTCGGGTCGGCGACATCGGCCATCTTCGTGCCTTCGCCCGGGTGCTGGATGTTGATGAACAGCGTCTTGCCGTCCGGCGTCTCGGCCAGGCCGGTGATCTCGCAGTCCTTCGGGCCGACCAGGAAGCGCTTGAGCGTGTCGGCGGTCGGGGCCTTGCCGATGAAGGTGTCGACGCTCAGCGCAGTGCTGTGCGGCAGCGTCTTCTTCGCGCCGTCGCCGACGGTGCCGGGAATGCCCGCCAGCATCATGCAGTTGGTCACGTCGGTGTAGGCGCCGTCGTCGGTCTGGATCCAGCAGAGGCCGGTGGACTTGCTGAACTTCAGGCCGTCCGGGCTGGAGAAGTCCTGGTCGGCGGTCAGGCTGGAGAGGTTGACCAGGCCGGTGTCGGCGTCGGCCTGGGCGCCGAACAGGTAGATGTCCCAGGTGAAGGTGGTGGCTGCGGCACTGCCTGCCGCTTCCCTCACGCGCAGGATGTGGCCGTTCGGGTTGCCCTGCTGTGCCGTCGTGCCCTTCATGTCGGTGTAGGCGCGCGGGTTGGCGCTGTCGGGCACGAGCTGGGTGCTGCTGCCAGCGGTCGGGCTGACGCGGCGGTTGCTGTTGTTGGTCAGCGTGAAGTAGATCTCGCCGCTGGTCGGGTGGGTGGCGCACCACTCCGGACGGTCCATCTTCGTCGCGCCCACCGCGTCGGCGGCCAGGCGGCAGTTGATGCGGATGTCGGCCTCGTCGGCGAAGGCGTAGGTGGTGTAGGTCGAGGGGATCGCGGCCAGGTTCAGCTCGATCCAGCGGCCGGTGCCGTCGCTGGCGAACTTGGCGACGTAGAGCTTGCCGCTGTCGAGGTACTTCGCGCCGGTGGCCAGGCGGTCGCTCGGGTTGGCGTCGGCGGCCGACCAGGCGGTGTCGGAGACGAACTTGTAGATGTACTCGTTGCGCGAGTCATCGCCCATGTAGACCGCGAGCTTCTCGCCGGCCTTCGGCAGCGAGAAGACGGCGCTCTCGTGCGCGAAGCGGCCCAGCGCGGTGCGCTTGACCAGGCGGCTGGCCGGCTTGTAGGGGTCCATCTCGACGATGTAGCCCATGCCGTTCATCTCGTTGCGGTAGTCGTCGCTGCCGTCGGTCGAGGTGCCGGTCTTGGCGTTGATCCAGCGGGCGTAGATGTCGGCACTGCCGGCCGATTCCCAGCCGTGGCGTGAGGCGGCGCCTTCGGCGCGGCCGTAGCGGTTCAGCGCGACGACCGACTTGTCGTTGCCGCGCGCGGCGTTGTCGCCGGCCGGGCGGGTGAAGTAGCCGAACCAGTTCTCTTCGCCGGTCAGGAAGCTGCCCCACGGCGTCTGGCCGGTGCCGCAGTTGTTCAGCGTGCCGCGGGTGCGGGTGCCGTCGATCGAATACCTGGTCTTCAGCAGCGCGTGGCCCTTGGCCGGACCGCCGATGTCGACTTCGGTCAGCGCGGTGACACGGCGGTTGAAGCTCGAGTTCTGCACAGAGGCCCAGGTGCTGCCGGACTTCTTCATCTCGACGACAGAGACGCCGTGAATGGCGGTTTCCTTGTCCACTTCCGCGGCCGGGCGCGGCAGCGTCTTGGTGCCGCCGGTGGCGTGCAGGAAGAAGGACGACAGCGTCTCGTCGGTGGTGGCCTCGTGGTTGATGGCGAGCAGGCCGCGATCGTTGGCGCTGGTCGAGGGCTGGCCGTCAGCCGACAGGCCGAACCATTCCATGCCGTCATGGTGGTCGCCGGCGCGGTTGCCGAAATCGGTGTCGGTGCCGTCGTTCTTGTAGGCGGCGGTCGAGGCGGTCAGCGGGTCGCCGAGCGCGTAGACGACGGTGGCGGTGTAGCCGGCGGCCAGCGTCACCTGGTCGGCCATGCTCTTGGGCACGGCGGTGAAGCCGAGCCTGGACAGCGCGCCGGCGTCGGGCGGGGTCGGCGCCGGGGTGTCGTCGTCGCCGCCGCCGCAGCCCGCCAGCGCGACGCTGCCGAACAGGGCGGTGGCCGCCGTGCCGACGCTGCCGCGCAGCAGGCCACGACGGCTCAGGCGCGCGTCCAGGACCGTGGCGAAATGCGGGTTGTCGCTGGTGTTGCTGTCCTCTTCGGCGCGAGCGGCGAGGGCGCTGAGGTCGACGGGCTTGTTCATGGCAGAGGGTTGCTGTCAGGTGAAGAGAGGTAACGAACGGCGCGATGGTGTGCGGCTTGCGTGAAAAAACCGTGACGGATTCACGACCGATGTGTGACGACCTCCCGCCTGGACACCGGGCCTTCACCCGCGACAATCACCCTCCTTGTCCCTGCTGACCGATCCCGCCATGAACATCGCCTTGACCTCTCCTGATCTTCGCCGCGGCCTGGCCGTGACCGCGCTCGTTGTGCTGCCGCTGGCGCTGGCAGGCTGCGGCGTGGTGGCGGTGGCCGGCTCGGTGGCGGGGGCGGCCATCACCGTCGGCAGTGCGGCGGTGTCGGTCGGCGCCACCGTGGTCACCACCGGCGTCAAGGTGACCGGCAAGGCGATCGGCAAGACCATCGACGCGGTCAGCGGTGAGCCGGCCGCCGCTGCAGCCGAGGGCGGCGGCATCGTCGTGGCACCGCTGCCGGGCGAGCCGGGCGCCAGCACACCGGCGCGCTGAATCCCGCAGAAGCCGCAGACGGCGAATTTCGGCGGTGATCCGGGCCCCAGGGCCTGGCGATCGCCCCCTGAGCGGGCGTTCCAGCGTGATCGACATGCTTCCTATGATTCGGGAAACATTTGATTACAGCTGATCGAGGCGCTCGCCCATGCCCAGTCTCTCTCTTGTCTGTGCCGGTTCCGGCCACCCCGCCCGGTTCCGTACTCGCCGCCTCGGGGCGCTGTCGGCCTTGCTGGTCACGTTGCTGCTGGCGGGCTGTTGGGGCTCGGACGAGGAGGCCGCGTCCACGTCGACCGCCGCCTCGCCAGCCGCCACCGAGGCGGCCGCGCCGCGTGCGCGCACGATGGCGATCGATCCGGCGCGGGCGCGCTGGTCGGCGGTGCGCACGCTGCCGCTGGTGCCAGTGTCGGCGGCCAATCTGCCCGACGGGCGGGTGCTGATGTGGTCGGCCGAGGAGAAATTCAGCTTCGGCGGGGCCGGGCGCACCTACACGCTGACCTTCGACCCGGTCAGCGGCGCGGTCGCCGAGCGGCTGGTCACCGAGACCGGCCACGACATGTTCTGCCCCGGCACCACCCATCTGGCCGACGGCCGGCTGCTGGTCAACGGCGGGCTGGACTCGGCCCGGACCTCGATCTTCGACCCGGCCACCGGCACCTGGCGCAGCGGCGCGACGATGAACATTCCGCGCGGCTACCAGGCCAACACGCTGCTGGCCGACGGCAGCGTGCTGACGCTGGGCGGCTCGTGGAGCGGCGGCGTCGGCAACAAGCACGGCGAGGTCTGGACCGAGGCGGGCGGCTGGCGGCGGCTGAGCGGCGTGCCGATCGACGCCTTCCTGTCGCCCGATCCGTCACGCAACTTCGGCGGCGATTCGCATTTCTGGCTGATCCCGGCCGGCAACGGGCGGGTCTTTCACGCCGGCCCTGGCGTCAACATGCACTGGATCGATCCGACCGGCACCGGCGCGGTCGAGCCCGCCGGGCGCCGTGGCGACGACGAGTTCAGCGTCAGCGGCACCACGGTGATGTATGACACCGGCCGGGTGCTCAAGACCGGCGGCGGCCCCGGCTACGACAGCGTGCAGGCCAATGCCAACACCTACGTGATCGACCTGGCCGGCGGGGCGACGGTGCGGAAAGTCGCGCCGATGGCCTACCGGCGCGCCTTCCACAACAGCGTGGTGCTGCCCGACGGCCGGGTGGTGATCCTGGGCGGGCAGACCTACGCGGTCGGCTTCTCGGATGCCAACGCGGTGCTGGCGCCCGAGATCTGGGATCCGCAGACCGAGACCTTCGCGACGCTGCCGGCGATGAGCGTGCCGCGCAACTACCACAGCATCGCGCTGCTGCTGCCTGACGGCCGGGTGCTGTCGGCCGGCGGCGGGCTGTGCGGCGCGGGCTGCGCGGCCAATCATCCGGACCTGCAGATCCTCAGCCCGCCGTATCTGTTCAACGCCGACGGCAGCGAAGCGGCCCGCCCGGTCATCCAGGCCGTGCCCGAGCGGGTCGGCCACGGTGAGACCATCGAGGTGCAGACCGACAGCCCGGTCGAGGCCTTCTCGATCGTGCGCCTGTCCTCGACCACGCACACCGTCAACAACGACCAGCGCCGCCTGCCGCTGAATTTCCGTGCGCTGGGCGGCAACCGCTATGCGGTGGACATGCCGAGCAATCCGGGCCTGGCGCTGCCGGGCCACTGGATGCTGTTCGCGCTGAACGCCGCCGGCACGCCCTCGGTGTCGACCCGGCTACATCTGAGGCTCGACGGCAGCCCGGCGATCGCGCCGGTGGCCGACCAGAGCGCTGCGGTCGGCGCGGCGGTGGACTTCGCGCCGCGGCTGACGCTGCCGGCCGGCACGGTCGCCACCTGGCGCGCCAGCGGCCTGCCCGACGGCATGACGATCGACGCCGCCAGCGGCCGCATCCGCGGCACGCCGACGCTGGCCGGCACCTTCCGGGTCTCGGTCTTCGTCACCGCCGTCACCGGCGCCGGCGCCAGCCGCACCGTCTCGACCGATTTCGTCTGGCGTGTCGGCGATCCGCGCGCGACCCGCTTCGTGCGGCTGGAGGCGCTGTCGGAGGTCAACGGCAACCCGTGGTCGTCGGCGGCGGAGATCGAGCTGCTCGGCGCGGACGGACGCAGCCTGCCGCGCACCGGCTGGAGCGCGCGCGCCGACAGCGCCGAGACCGCCGGCGAGAACGGCGCGGCGGCGAATGTGCTCGACGGCAATCCGGCGACGATCTGGCACACCGAATGGAGCGCGACGAACCGGCCGCTGCCGCACTGGATCGAGATCGACCTGAAGCAGGGCGCGGAGGTCACCGGCCTGCGCTACCGCCCGCGCAGCGGTGCGCCCAACGGCACCCTCGGCCGCTACCGGGTGCTGCTCAGCGCCGACGGCAGCACCTGGAGCGCTCCGGTGGCCAGCGGCGACTTCGCCGCGCTCGGCGCCCCGGCCGACGAGAAGGTGATTCACTTCGACGCCAGCGTCGCCCGTGGCCGCAGCGCCAGCCAGTCTTCGCAGTACGAGGCGGGGGCGGCGGCGCGTGCGGTCGACGGCAACACCGACGGCAACTGGGCCGCCGGCTCGGTCACCCACACCCTGAGCGAGGCGGGCGCCTGGTGGGAGGTCGACCTCGGCCGCGCCCATGACCTGCACGCGATCCGGCTCTGGAACCGCAGCGACTGCTGCGCCGACCGGCTGACGAACTTCCATGTCTTCGTCTCGGCCACGCCGATGGGCGGGCGCACGCTGGCGCAGCTGCTGGCCGATCCGGCGGTCTGGCGCCAGAGCGTCGCCGGCGGCGCACCGCGCGCGCTGCGCCTGGAGGCCACCGGCGCGCGCGGCCGCTTCGTGCGGGTGCAGCTCGCCGGCACGAATTTCCTGCAGCTGGCTGAAGTCGAGGTGCACGGCCGCCCGACGCCGGACCTGCCGCCGCCGGTGACGCTGCCGACGCTGCAGCCGATCACCGTCGCGCCGGTCGTCGCCGGCACGACGGTGTCGTGGACGGCGCAGCCTTCGGTCGCTGGCAGCTACCAGTACCAGTGGGACTTCGGTGATGGCGCGGCGCCGGGCGCCTGGTCGGACTCGGCCTCGGCCAGCCGCAGCTACGCGGCGCCGGGTGTCTACACCGTGACGGTGACGCTGCGCACCACCGACGGCCGCACGACGACCCGCTCGTTCTGGCAGGTGGTGCAGGGCGCGGTGGTCGGGCAGGGGGGGCGCTCGTCCTCGCCGCTGGCGGTGGAGACGCGCAGCGGTGCGTCGGCACGGCTCTGGGCAGTGAATCCCGACCACGGCAGCGTCAGCGTCTTCGACCTGGCGACGAACAGCCGGCTGACCACGATCGCCACCGGGGCGGCGCCGCGCACGCTGGCGCTGGCGCCTGACGGCCGCATCTGGGTGGTCAATCGCGATGCGGCGACGATCAGCATTGTCTCGCCGACGACGCTGGCGGTGGTGCAGACGCTGGCGCTGCCGCGCGCCTCGCAGCCCTACGGTCTGGTGATCGGCGCCGACGGCCAGGCCTGGGTCACGCTGGAGGCGGCCGGGCGGGTGCTGCGGCTGTCGGCGGCCGGTGCGGTGCAGGCCAGCGCCGAGGTCGGCCTGCACATGCGCCATCTGGCGCTGCAGGCCGACGGCCGCCGGCTGCTGGCGGCGCGCTTCATCTCGCCGCCGCTGCCGGGCGAAGGCACGGCGACGGTGGACACCACCCGCGGCGGCGGCGAGGTGGCGGTGCTGGACGCGGCCACGCTGGCGCGCCAGTCCACCGTCTGGCTGCGCCACAGCGAGCGGCCCGACACCACGGTGGGCGCCCGCGGCATTCCGAACTATCTCGGCGCGCCGGTCATCGCCCCCGACGGTCGCAGCGCCTGGCTGCCGTCCAAGCAGGACAATCTGCGCCGCGGCGCGCTGCGCGACGGCCAGCCGCTGACCTTCGAGAGCACGCTGCGTGCGGTCAGCTCGCGCATCGACCTGGGCAGCTTCAGCGAGGACACCGGCGCGCGCATCGACCATGACAACGGCGGCGTGGCCAGCGCGGCGGTCTTCCACCCGAGCGGCGGCTATCTCTTCGTCGCGCTGGAGGCCAGCCGGCAGATCGCGGTGGTCGATCCGGCCGGGCGGCGCGAGCTGCTGCGCGTCGATGCCGGACGGGCCCCGCAGGGGCTGGCGCTGTCGCCCGATGGTCTGACGCTCTATGTGCAGAACTTCCTGGACCGCAGCATCGGCGTGCATGACCTGCGCCCGCTGCTGCAGCGCGGCGAGCCGGTGCTGCCGCAGGTGCAGGCGATGGCCGCCACCGCGGCCGAGGTGCTGCCGGCCTCCGTGCTGCGCGGCAAGCAGCTCTTCTACGATGCCCGCGATCCGCGGCTGGCGCGCGACGGCTACATCAGCTGCGCCGCCTGCCACCACGACGGCAGCCACGACGGCCGCACCTGGGACTTCACCAGCCTGGGCGAAGGCCTGCGCAACACCCCGAGCCTGCGCGGCCGCGCCGGTGCCCAGGGGCGGCTGCACTGGAGCGCCAACTTCGACGAGGTGCAGGACTTCGAGCACCAGATCCGCACGCTGCAGCTCGGCACCGGCCTGATGACGGACGCGCAGTTCGCCACCGGCAGCCGCAACCAGACGCTGGGCGACCGCAAGGCCGGCGTCAGCGCCGATCTGGATGCGCTGGCGGCCTATGTCGGCTCGCTCTCGAGCGCCGACCCGAGCCCGCTGCGCGCCGCCGACGGTGCGCTCACTGCCGATGCGCAGCTCGGCCGCCAGGTCTTTGCCACGAAGAACTGCGCGCAGTGCCACGGCGGAGTCGCGTTCACCGCCAGCAGCACGAGCGGCAACCTGATGGACATCGGCACGCTGCTGCCGTCGAGCGGGCAGCGCCTGGGCGGGGCGCTGGCCGGCATCGACGTGCCGACGCTGCGCGATGTCTGGGCGACCGCACCCTATCTGCACGACGGCCGGGCCGCGACGCTGGCCGAGGCCCTGGTCGCGCACCGCGGCGTGACGCTGACGCCGGCCGAGACCGCGGCGCTGGTGGCCTACCTGCCGCAGATCGGCCGCGAGGAGACCAGCGCGCCGACCCCGCCGGTGCCACCGCCTGCGGTGCAGGCCTCGCCGCTGTTTGGCGGCACCGGCGGCACGCCTTTCACCGATCCGGTGGCCGCGGGCCAGCGCCTGACCGGGGTGACGATCAACGCCGGCTGGTGGATCGACGGGCTGCAGGCCCAGGCGACGCCGTCGGCGCTGCCGTGGCGCGGCGGCACCGGCGGCAGCCGCTCGAGCTTCACGCTGGCCAGCGGCGAGACGCTGGTGGGCGTGCGTGGCGAGATCGGCGACGGCCGTCTGGTCTCGAAGCTGAGCTTCGTCACCAGCACCGGCCGGGTGCTCGGCCCCTACGGCCTGAGCCGGGGCTTCAGCCGGGTCACGAGCTTCTCGTTCACCGTGCCTGCGGGGCAGCGCATCGTCGGCTTCACCGGCCGCTCGGCGCAGCACCTCGACGCGATCGGTGTGCTGTACACCGCCGCGCCATGAAGGGAGTGTCCGTGATGGCGGCAGCGCTGATGGCCCTGTCGGTCCTGCCTGCGGTGGCGACGCCGCCGCAGGCGGTCGCCCGCACGCACGGCGAGGCGCTGTGGCGCGGCGAGCGGCCGCTGGCTGGCCAGATCGCTGGGCATGCGCAGGCGATGCCGGTGGCGGCGCTGCGCTGCATCAACTGCCACGGTGGTGGCCTCGGTGCGGTGCCGGGCAGTGCGCCCCGGCTCGATGCCGCCACGCTGACCCGGCCGCTGGCGCGGCGTGGCGGGCCGCCGTCGGTCTATGACGAGCGGGCCTTCTGCCAGCTGCTGCGCACCGGCATCGATCCGGCCGCGGTGCTGCTGCCGCGCGAGATGCCGCGCTACCGCATCGACGATCACGACTGCGCCGCGCTGTGGCGGCATCTGGTGGCGACGCGATGAGGCTCGGTCGATGAAAACGTCCGCCCCGATGACACGCCGCACCTGGCTGCGCGGCCTGGGCGCACTGGCGGCCGGGACCGCCGGGCTGGTGGCCGGCGCGCCGGCACAGGCGCATGGCGAGCTGGGCCCGGTCACCCCACCGCAGCCACTGCCCGCGCTGGTGCTGACGCTGCATGACGGCCGCCGCGTGGCGCTGGCGCGGCTGCTGCAGGGCCGGGTGACCGCGCTGCAGCTGATGTTCACTGGCTGCAGCTCGGTCTGCCCGCTGCAGGGCGCGCTGTTCGCGCAGACGCAGGCGCAGCTGCCCACGCCCACCCCGCTGCTGCCCTGGCAGCTGCTGTCGGTCAGCATCGACCCGCTGGGCGACGATGCCCGCGCGCTCGCGGCCTGGCGGCAGCGTCACGGCGCCGGCGCCCGCTGGCTGGCCGGCGTGCCGGCGCTGGCCGAGGCCGATCTGCTGCTCGAGCGGCTGCGCGGCCGCAGCAGTCGCGGGCCGGATCGCCACACCTCGCAGGTCTTCGTGATCGATGCGCTCGGGCGGCTGGCCTTTCGCACCGCCGAGCTGGCCGATCCGGCCGCGATCGTCACCGCGCTGCGTGGCGTGGCAGGTGTCAGTCGTCGATCGGCGTGAGCTTGGCCACTGACAGCGCCAGCCACTTGGTGCCGTGACGGCCAAAGCTGACCTGGGCGCGGGCGTCGGCACCGCTGCCCTCCAGCGCCAGCACCACGCCCTCGCCGAACTTGTTGTGGAACACGCGCAGGCCCTTGCGCAGGCCCTGGCCGCTCGGGTCGGGTTCGCGCTTCGGCGGCAGCGGGGCGGGCGCCGGGGCCGGCGCCGCGCTGCGGGCAAAGCCGGATGAGCCGCCGCCATATCCGCCGCCGTGGCTGCTGCTCCGGCCGAACCCACCACCGAAGCCGCCCGAGAAACCGCCTTCCTTCGGCGTCAGCCACTTCAGCGCCGCGTCCGGCAGCTCGGCCAGGAAGCGGCTGCGTGCGTGGTAGCGCGTCTGGCCGTGCAGCATGCGCGTCTGGCTGAAGCTCAGGTGCAGGCGCTGGCGCGCGCGGGTGATGGCCACATACATCAGCCGGCGCTCCTCCTCCAGCCCGTCGGGCTCGGCGGCGGCGTTCTCGTGCGGGAACAGGCTCTCCTCCAGCCCGGTGATGAAGACCGCGTCGAACTCCAGCCCCTTGGCGGCGTGCACCGTCATCATCTGCACCGCGTCCTGGCCGGCCTGGGCCTGGTTGTCGCCGGCCTCCAGCGCGGCGTGGGTCAGGAAGGCGGCCAGCGGCGAGATGATCTCGCCGGTGTCGGCATCCGGCAGCAGGCCGGCGGTCTCGTCGACCGGCAGCGCCACCACCTCGCGGCCGAAGCCCTC
>JBJOPV010000130.1:0-10305 GCA_046050625.1 Pseudomonadota bacterium | reverse complement strand
TACGGCGACCACGCCCCCGTCATCCGGGACGTGAACCTGCACATCGCGCAGGGCGAGTTCTGCGTCTTCGTCGGGCCTTCGGGCTGCGGCAAGTCGACGCTGCTGCGCATGATCGCGGGGCTGGAGGACATCAGCGGCGGCGAGCTGCGGATCGGCGGCCAGCGCATGAACGAGGTGGCGCCGGCGCAGCGCGGCGTGGCGATGGTGTTCCAGTCCTACGCGCTGTTCCCGCACATGAGCGTGTACGAGAACATGGCCTTCGGCCTGGGGCTGGCCAAGGTGGACAAGGCGGTGATCCGCGAGAAGGTGACGGCCGCGGCCCGCGTGCTGCAGCTCGAGCACCTGCTCGAGCGCAAGCCCAAGGCGCTCTCGGGCGGCCAGCGCCAGCGGGTGGCCATCGGCCGCGCGATCGTGCGCGAGCCCGGCGTGTTCCTGTTCGACGAGCCGCTCTCCAACCTGGACGCGGCGCTGCGGGTGCAGACCCGCTTCGAGATCGCCAAGCTGCACCGCGACTTCGGCCGCGCCAGCACCGTCTATGTCACCCATGACCAGGTCGAGGCGATGACGCTGGCCGACCGCATCCTGCTGCTCAACAGCGGCGAGGCGGTGGCGCGCGAAGGCTCGGTGGCGCAGTGCGGCAGCCCGCTGGAGCTCTACCACCGCCCGCGCAATCTCTTCGTCGCCGGCTTCATCGGCTCGCCGAAGATGAACTTCCTGCGCGGCCGGCTGGTCGAGGCCGGCCCGACGCACGCCACCGTGCGGCTGGACGGCGGTGCCGGCGAGCTGCTCCGCGCCGCCGTCGACGCGCGACGGCTGCGGCCAAGCGCACCGGTCACGCTGGGCATTCGTCCGGAACATGCCCGGCTGGGCGATACCGAACAGCCGATCGTGCGGCCGATGCAGTGGCAGGAACGCCTGGGCGAGGCGACCTACTTCTACCTCGAGGCCGGCGGCGGCGCCGAGACCTTCGTCGCGCGGGCACCGGGCCAGGCGCACGCCGGCGCCGGCGCCCGGCTGGCGGTCAGCCTGCCTGCCGAGGCGATCCACCTCTTCGACGAGCAGGGCCTGGCGCTGCCGCGCACGGTCGAGGCCGCCGATGTCCGGCTGCCGGAGGCGGCCTGACCATGAAGCTCGGTGTCTGCTACTACCCCGAACACTGGCCCCGCACGCTGTGGGCCGAGGACGCGCGGCGCATGCACGCGATGGGCATCCGCGTGGTGCGCATCGCCGAATTCGCCTGGAGCCGCATCGAGCCCGAGCCGGGCGTGTTCGACTGGGCCTGGCTGGACGAGGCGGTCGAGACGCTGCACGCCGCCGGCCTGGGCGTGGTGATGTGCACACCCACCGCGACGCCGCCGAAGTGGCTGCATGACCGCATGCCCGACATGGTCGCCGTCGACCTGCAGGGCCGCCCGCGCGGCTTCGGCTCGCGGCGCCACTACTGCTTCTCGCACGCCGGCTACCGCGCCGAGTCGCGCCGCATCAGCCGCGCGGTGGCCGAGCGCTACGGCCGCCACCCCGCGGTCGTGGCCTGGCAGACCGACAACGAGTACGGCTGCCATGACACGGTGCTGAGCCTGTCCGCCTCCGCCCGGCAGGGCTTGCGGCGCTGGCTGGCCAAGCGCTACACGACGATCGACGCGCTCAACGCGGCCTGGGGCACCGTCTTCTGGAGCCAGGTCTACCGCAGCTTCGACGAGATCGACCTGCCGGCGCTGACCGTCACCGAGGCGCATCCGGCGCACCGGCTCGACTGGCGCCGCTTCGCCTCGAGCGAGGTGCGCGCCTTCAACCGCGAGCAGGTCGAGATCCTGCGCGAGCACTCGCCCGGGCGGCCGGTGTCGCACAACTTCATGGGCTTCTTCACCGAGTTCGACCACCACGAGGTGGCCGCCGACCTCGACATCGCCACCTGGGACAGCTATCCGCTCGGGTTCACGCAGATGTTCTTCCTCACGCCCGAGGAGAAGACGCGCTGGGCCCGCACCGGCCACCCTGACATTCCCGGCTTCCACCACGACCTCTACCGCGGCCTGTGCCGCGACGCGCAGGGCCAAGGCCGCTGGTGGGTGATGGAGCAGCAGCCCGGCCCGGTCAACTGGGCGCACTGGAACCCGGCGCCCGAGGACGGCATGGTGCGGCTGTGGACCTGGCAGGCCTTCGCGCACGGCGCCGAGGTGGTGAGCTACTTCCGCTGGCGCCAGGCGCCGTTCGCGCAGGAGCAGATGCACACCGGCCTGCTGCGCCCGGACTCGAGCGAGGACCAGGGCGCCGCCGAGGCCGCGCAGGTGGGCGCCGAGCTGGCCGCGCTCGGCCTGGACGACGCTGGCCCGGTGCGGCTGGCGGTGACGGCGCCGGTGGCGATGGTGGTCGACTACGCCGCGCTGTGGATGCTGCAGATCCAGCCCCAGGGCGCCGACTTCAACCCGCTGGAGCTGCTGTTCCGCGCCTATGAGGGCCTGCGCGGCCTGGGGCTGGACGTGGACCTGGTGCCGGCTGACGCGGACCTGTCGGGCTACCGGCTGATCGTGGTGGCGGCGCAGCCGCAGATCAGCCCGGTGCTGCAGACGGCGCTGGAGGCCGCCGCCAAACGCGGCGCGCAGATCGTGCTGGGCCCGCGCACGGGCTCGAAGTCGGCGCATCTGTCCTTCCCTGCGGGCGATTCACCCGCCGGCCACGGCCTGCCGCCAGGCCCGCTGGCCGGGCTGTCCGGCGTGCAGGTGCTGCGGGTGGCCTCGCTGCCGCCGGGCTGCGCCGAGCCGGTCGTCATCGGCGGACAGCCGGCGCAGATCCGCCGCTGGCGCGAGGATCTGGCCCCGGCCGAGGACGCCGAGGTGCTGGCGCGCTTCGCCGACGGCCGCCCGGCGCTGACCCGCCGCGGCCCGGTGCGCTACCTGGCCGGCTGGCTCGATGCCGACGGCTGGCAGGCGCTGCTGGCCGAGGCGGCCGGCGAGGCGGGCCTGGGGGCCACGCCGCTGCCCGAGGGCCTGCGCCTGAGCCGCGCCGGCCGCCTGCTGCTGGCCTTCAACTTCTCCGACCGGTGCCTGGACGCGCCGGCGCTCCCGACCGCGGCGCCCCTGCTGGGGCAGCGGCCCCTGCCCCCCCGGGGGCTGGCGATCTGGCGCACCTGAGATGACCGGAGGCGGCTTGTCCCGCCGCACGGCCCGCGCCCTTTTCTCTCACTTTTCTCTCACCTCACCGACCGACAACGACGTTCGACACCCGCTCGACACGACAGGAGACAAGCGATGAAGACGATCCAGAAGACGACGATGAAGCTGGCCGTGCTGGCCTGGGCCGCGGCCGCCTGCGCCGCGCAGGCCGGCACGCTGGTCATCAACACCGACGCCTCCGACCCGGCGCCCAAGGCCGCCTGGGAGGCGATGGCCAAGGGCTTCATGGCCGCCAACCCGGACGTGACGGTCAAGATCAACACTTTCGACCACGAAGGCTTCAAGACCTCGATCCGCAACTTCCTGTCGGCCAATCCGCCCGACATCGTGACCTGGTATGCCGGCAACCGCATGGCGCCGTTCGTCAATGCCGGCCTGTTCGAGGATGTCTCCGACGTCTGGACCAAGGAAAACCTCGGCACCCAGCTCAAGAGCGCCGCCTCGTCGATGACGATCAGCGGCAAGCAGTGGGGCGTGCCCTACACCTACTACCAGTGGGGCATCTACTACCGCAAGGACCTCTTCGCGAAGAACGGCGTCGCGGTGCCCAAGGACTGGAAAGAGCTGCTGGCCGCCAGCGCCAAGCTCAAGGCCGCCGGCGTCACGCCCTTCGCGATCGGCACCAAGGCGCTGTGGCCCACCGGCGGCTGGTTCGACTACCTGAACATGCGCGTCAACGGCTACGAGTTCCACATGGACCTCACCGCCGGCAAGGTGCCCTACACCGACGCGCGGGTGCAGGCGGTCTTCGACCGCTGGGACGAGCTGACCAAGCCGGGCTATTTCCTCGCCAACCACGCCAGCTACGACTGGCAGGACGCGGTGCCGGCCTTCGTCAAGGGCGAGGCGGCGATGTACCTGATGGGCAACTTCGCGGTCGACCCGTTCAAGAAGGGCGGCCTGAGCGAGGCGCAGCTCGGCTTCATGCAGTTCCCGAAGATCGCCGACGTGCCGATGGCCGAGGACGCGCCGACCGACACCCTCCACATCCCCGCCAAGGCCAGGAACAAGGCCGACGCGCGGCGCTTCCTGGCCTACGCGGCCAGCGCCAAGGTGCAGACCGAGGTCAACGCCATCCTCGGCCAGCTCCCGGTCAACAAGGACGCCACCCGCCCGAGCGACACCTATCTGAAGGACGGCTTCACGATGCTGTCGAACGCCTACGCACTGGGCCAGTTCTACGACCGCGACGCGCCCGCCGAGATGGCCAAGGCCGGCATGGAAGGCTTCCAGCGCTACATGGTCAAGCCGGAGTCGCGCAAGGAGGTGCTGGAGCGCCTCGAGCAGGTGCGCCAGCGCGTCTACAAGTAAGCCCCGCCGCCCGCCACCCCGATGTCCGCCCTTGCGTCCCGTCCGATGACCGCCCCGCCCCCTCGCCTGTCCTGGTGGCGCCGCCACCAGCGTCAGCTCGCCCCCTGGCTCTTCCTGATGCCGGCGCTGCTGATGTTCGGCCTCTACGTGATCGCGCCGATCTTCGAGTCGATCGCGATCAGCCTGTACGACTGGGACGGCCTGGGCGAGGCCAGATACATCGGCCTGGCCAACTACATCGAGCTGGCGGGCGACCCGGACTTCCGCGTCGCGCTGAGGAACAACCTGCTGTGGCTGGTGCTCTTCCTGCTGTCGGTGCCGATCGGCCTGGGCCTGGCACTGCTGCTGAACCAGACGGTGACGGGCATCCGGCTGGTCAAGTCGATGTTCTTCTTCCCCTTCGTGATCTCGCAGGTCGTCATCGGCCTGGTCTTCACCTGGTTCTACAACCCGACGATCGGACTGCTGCCGCAGCTGCTGGCGCTGGTCGGCCTGCCAGACGTGGCGGTGCTGTCCGACGAGCGGCTGGTGAACTACGGGGTCATCGCCGCGGCGCTCTACCCGCAGATCGCCTACTGCATGATCCTCTACCTCACCGGGCTGAACGGCGTGCGCCCGGACCTGATCGAGGCCGCGCGCCTGGAGGGCGCCAAGGGCTGGTCGATGCTCTGGCATGTGGTGCTGCCGCAGCTGCGCCCGGCCACCTTCATCGCGATGGTGGTGACCATCATCGGCTCGCTGCGCAGCTTCGACATGGTCTCGATCATGACCTCCGGCGGCCCCTACGGCTCCTCGCGGGTGCTCGCCTTCTACATGTATGAACAGGCGCTGAGCGAATACGGCTACCGCATGGGCTACGGCACCGCGATCGCCACCGTGCTGTTCTCGATCATGCTCGTCTACATCACCTTCGTGCTGTGGCGCATCTACCAGCAAGAGAAGGACCTGGCCTGATGTTCCCGACCCCGATCGAACGCTGCTCGCCGTTGACGCGCGGGCTCTACAAGGCCGGCCTGCCGCTGGCGCTGATCGTCTGGCTGCTGCCCATCCTGGCGGTGGCGATGACCTCCATCCGCGGCGCCGGCGACATGGCCGCCGGCAACCACTGGGGCCTGCCGACCGAATGGCAGCTGCTGGAGAACTACACCGCCGTGTTCCGCGACACCCCGATCGCGCGCTACATCGGCAACAGCCTGATGGTGGCGATCCCGACGGTGATCGGCGCGATCGCGCTGAGCTGCCTGGCCGGCTTCGCGCTGGGCGTGTACCGCTTCAAGGCCAATCTGGCGGTGTTCTTCCTCTTCGTCGGCGGCAACTTCATCCCGTTCCAGATCCTGATGGTGCCGGTGCGCGACCTGAGCCTGCGCCTGGGCCTGTACGACTCGGTGGGTGCGCTGGTGCTGTTCCACATCGCCTTCCAGACCGGCTTCTGCACCTTCTTCATGCGCAACTTCATCCGCGACCTGCCCCACGAGCTGATCGAGGCGGCGCGCATCGAGGGCGCCAGCGAGTGGCAGATCTTCTGGCGCGTGGTGCTGCCGCTGGTGCGCCCGGCGCTGGCGGCGCTGTCGGTGCTGATCTTCACCTTCATCTGGAACGACTACTTCTGGGCCACCGTGCTGATCCAGGGCGACCACGCGATGCCGGTCACCGGCGGGCTGAAGTCGCTCAACGGCCAGTGGGTGGCGCAGTGGCATCTGGTGTCGGCCGGATCGATCATCGCGGCGCTGCCGCCGGTGGCGATCTTCTTCCTGATGCAGAAGCAGTTCATCGCCGGCCTGACGCTCGGCGCGACCAAGGGCTGAGGGCCGAGCCGTGACGACGCTGTCCGCTGAATTCATCGCGCTGCACGGCCGGCGCAGCAGCCTGGTGCTGGAACTGCCGCCCGGCGAGGCGCCGCTGTGGCGCCACTGGGGCGCACGCCTGCCCGAGGGCATCGACCCGGGTGCGGCGCTGCGCGACACCCGCGCGCTGCCGACCTTCGCGCTCGACCGGGACCTGCCGCTGACGGTGGCGCCGGTCTTCGGCACCGGCTGGTTCGGCCAGAGCGCGCTGCTGGCGCACCGCGAGGGCCGCGACTTCGCGCAGGGCTGGACCGGCTGCACGCCCGAGTGGACCGTGCCGGGGCGCGCGCTGACGCTGCACCTGAGCGATGCGGTGGCGCGGCTGCGCCTGGACCTGTCGATCGCGCTGGACGCCGACAGCGACGTGCTGGTGCTGCGCTCGACGCTGCACAACGACGGCGACAGCGCGCTCGACCTGCAGTGGCTGGCCGCCGGCACGCTGCCGCTGCCCGGCCACTGCGACGCGGTACGCTCCTTCGCCGGCCAGCATGTGCACGAGTTCCTGCCGCAGACCGACCTGCTGACGCGCAGCCTGTGGCGCCGGGAGAGCCGGCGCGGGCGCACCAGCCACGACTGCTTTCCCGGCGCGGTGGTCACCACGCCGGGCGCGACCGCGCAGACCGGGCGGGTCTTCGGCGCGCACCTGGCCTGGTCGGGCAACCACCAGCAGACGATCGAATGGCTGCATGACGGCCAGTCCCAGTGGCAGTTCGGCGAATGGCTGGCACCGGGCGAAGGCCGGCTGGCGCCGGGCGCCTCGCTGACGACGCCGGAGCTGGTGGCGAGCTGCTCCGATGAAGGCCTCGACGGCCTGGCGGCCAACTTCCATGTCGAGCTGCGCCGCCGCCTGGACTGGCCGGGCGGCGCGATGCGCCCGCGCCCGGTGCATCTCAACACCTGGGAGGGCGTCTACTTCGACGTGCATCCGGGCCCGGTCAAGGCAATGGCCACCGCCGCCGCGGCGCTGGGCATCGAGCGCTTCGTGCTCGACGACGGCTGGTTCCACGGCCGCCACCATGACCGCGCGGCGCTCGGCGACTGGTGGCCCGACGCGACCAAGTTTCCCGACGGCCTGGGCGGGCTGATCGCGCATGTGAACGCGCTGGGCATGGAGTTCGGCCTGTGGGTCGAGCCGGAAATGGTCAGCCCGGACAGCGAGCTGTTCCGGGCCCATCCCGACTGGGCGCTGCAGATCGCCGGGCGGCCGCTGCTGACCGCGCGCCACCAGCTGGTGCTCGACATCGCGCGCCCCGAGGCGAGCGACCATCTGTTCGAGAAGATCGCCGCGCTCCTGGCCGCGCACCCGATCCGCTACCTGAAATGGGACCTGAACCGCGACCTGGCACCGGCCGGTCTGGGCGACGGCCGCGCCGGCTACCGCGCGCAGGTGCTGGCGGCCTATGCGCTGATGGCGCGGCTGCGCACGGCCTTCCCCGAGGTGGAGATCGAGAGCTGCTCGGGCGGCGGCGGGCGCATCGACTTCGGCGTGCTGCGCCATGCGCACCGTGTGTGGACCAGCGACTGCATCGACGCGCTCTCCCGGGTCGAGATGCAGCACGGCTTCCTGCAGTTCTTCCCGCCGGAAATCATGGGCGCGCATGTCGGCACCGCGCCGGCGCACACCACCGGGCGCACGCAGTCGATGGCCTTCCGCGCCGCGGTGGCGCTGTCGGGCCATCTCGGCGTGGAGCTCGACCCGCGGCGGCTCTCGACCGAGGAGGCCGACGAGCTGCGCGGCTGGATCGCGCTGCACAAGCAGCTGCGCGAGCGGCTGCACCACGGCCGGGTCTGGCGCGGCGAGGCCGGCGACGGCCTGCGCTGGCAGTTCCATGCCGATGCGGACCGCGCCGACGGCGTGCTGATCGTGCTGCGCACCCGCCCGAGCGACCACCGCCAGCCGCCGGCGCTGCGCCTGCCGATGCTCGACGCCGCCGCCCGCTACCGGGTGCGCGAGCTGCGCCCCGACGGCGCGCCGCGGCGCGAGGGCCGGCATGACACCGCGCCCTTCTTCGATGCGCAGGACAGCGCGGAGGGCGTGACCCTGGCCGGCGCCTGGCTGGCCGAGGTCGGCCTGCCGATGCGGCGTGCCCCGGCCGAGACCGCCTTCATCGCGAGGATCGAGCGTGTCTGAGCCGACCGAACTGATTCCGCCCCGCTTCGATCCGGCCGAGCACAGCCACCGCCGCCGCAATCCGCTGACCGGCCAGTGGGTGCTGGTCTCGCCGCACCGGGCGAAGCGCCCGTGGCAGGGCCAGCAGGAGGCGACCGACGACACGGTGCTGCCCGCGCATGATCCGCACTGCTATCTGTGCGCCGGCAACACGCGCGTCAGCGGCGAGGTCAACCCCGACTACACCGGCCCCTTCGTCTTCACCAACGACCACGCGGCGCTGATGCCCGAGGTGCCGGCCGCGGCGCCCCAGGCCGGCACCGACCCGCTGTTCCGGGCCGAGGCCGCGCGCGGCACCAGCCGCGTCATCTGCTTCTCGCCCGACCATGCGCGCACGCTGCCGGAGCTGCCGCTGCCGGCGATCCGCGGCGTGATCGACACCTGGGCGGCGCAGAGCGAGGCGCTCGGCGCGCGCTATCCGTGGGTGCAGGTCTTCGAGAACAAGGGCGCGATCATGGGCTGCTCGCAGCCGCATCCGCACGGCCAGATCTGGGCCTGCGACCACCTGCCCAACGAGGCCGCCACCGAGGACCGCCACCAGCGCGAGCACCTCGCCGCGCACGGCCGGGCGCTGCTGCTCGACTATGCCGAGCGCGAGGCCGCCGCCGGCGAGCGGGTGGTGGTGCAGACCGCGCACTGGCTGGCGGTGGTGCCGTGGTGGGCGACCTGGCCCTTCGAGACGCTGCTGCTGCCGCGCTTCGCGGTGCAGCGCCTGCCCCAGCTCACGCCCGCGCAGCGCGACGACCTGGCCGAGGCGCTGCGCCGGCTCACCAGCCGCTACGACAACCTGTTCCGCTGCAGCTTTCCCTACTCGATGGGCTGGCACGGCGCGCCCTTCGACGGCACGCCCGGCCTGCACTGGCAGCTGCACGCGCATTTCTATCCCCCGCTGCTGCGCTCGGCCACGGTGCGCAAGTTCATGGTCGGCTTCGAGATGCTGGCCGAGGCGCAGCGCGACCTCACCCCGGAGCAGGCCGCCGCGCAGCTGCGCGCGGTCAGCGACGTCCACTACCGATGCACATCCCCATGAGCGCCCTCCGCGACCCCCTGGCGCGCCGCTGCGACGACGCGATGCACCAGGCCTTCGGCCAGCCGCCGGACTTCCATGTCCAGGCCCCCGGCCGCGTCAACCTGATCGGCGAGCACACCGACTACAACGACGGCTTCGTGCTGCCCTGCGCGATCGACTACCGCACCGTCATCGCGGTGCGGCGGCGCCCGGACCGGCGGCTGCGGGTCGTCGCCGCCGACCTGCACGGCGAGACCGACGAGATCGACCTCGACGGCGACATCGCGCACCACCCGACGCAGCAGTGGAGCGACTATGTGCGCGGCACGGTGCACATGCTGCGCGAGCACCTCGCGGCGCGCGGCCTGCGGCTGCAAGGCGCGGATCTGGCGATCGCCGGCAATGTGCCGCAGGGCGCCGGGCTGTCGTCCTCGGCGGCGCTGGAGGTGGCGGTCGGCCAGGTCTGGCGCCAGCTCGGCGGCCTGGGCGACGCGCTGCTCTCGCCCACCGACCTGGCGGTGCTGGCGCAGCGCGCCGAGAACCGCTTCGTCGGCGTCAACTGCGGGATCATGGACCAGATGATCTCCGCCTGCGGCCAGGCCGGCCACGCGCTGCTGATCGACTGCCGCCATCTGGCGCAGCGCCGCGCGGTGCCGATGCCCGCCGGCGTCGCGGTGATGATCGTGCACTCGCGGGTGCGCCGCGGCCTGGTCGACAGCGAGTACAACACCCGGCGCCAGCAGTGCGAGGCCGCGGCCGCGCACTACCGCGTGCCGGCGCTGCGCGATGTCGACGAGA
>JBJOPV010000129.1:0-10330 GCA_046050625.1 Pseudomonadota bacterium | reverse complement strand
CGGCCGACCGGCAGCGCTTCGGCGATGCGCTCGATGTCCTCGATGAAGCCCATGTCGAGCATGCGGTCGGCTTCGTCCAGGATCAGCATCTCGACCTGGCCCAGGATGGCCTTGCCGCTGTCGAGGTGATCGATCAGGCGGCCGGGGGTGGCGATCAGCAGGTCGATCGGGCCCCGCAGCGCGGCCAGCTGGGCGCCGTAGGGCACGCCGCCGACGACGGTGGCCACCTTCAGGTGCGGGATGTGGCTGCCGTAGGTCACCGCAGCCTTGGAGACCTGGATGGCCAGCTCGCGGGTCGGGGCCAGCACCAGCACGCGCGGACCTTGAGGCGGCTGGCCGCGCAGCGGGCGGCGGCTCGCGGCCGGATTGGCTTCGCGGGCGGCCAGCACGCGCTCGAGCGCCGGCAGCACGAAGGCGGCGGTCTTGCCGCTGCCGGTGTTGGAGCAAACGCGCAGGTCCGCGCCGGTCATTGCGGCAGGAATGGTCTGCGCCTGCACGTCGGTCGGGTTCTCGTAGCCGGCAGCAGTGACAGCTTGCAGGATGGCCTCGTTCAGGCCCAGGGTCGAAAAGCTCATGTGAATACTCTCATCCGGCGCCGTTCAGGCGCCATTCGGCAGGGGTTCCCGGCTCGCTTCTGGCGAGGTGGAAACACGGGATGGCAGGCCGGCGAAGGCAAAGGCGCATCATCCGCATGGCGCCTGGCATCGCGGTCGGTACAGGGGATTGGAATCAAGCCTGCCGGGGTCGAATAGCATCGCCGCCGACCGCGCCTGCAGCCCCGCAGTCGCCGATCCTGCAAAGGGATGCGGTCTGCCGGAGGATGAGGGAAAGAGGAAGGTCAGAGGGGATGTGCGAAAGGCTGCACGGTGCTGCCGATCAAAGCGGCGCCAACAGCAGACCCGGATTCTAGCGCATTCCCTGATGGACTGCACGTCCGTCGTCTGATCTCGAGCCGATCCAGAAGCGGAAGAATCCGTTCTGTAACCGGGGGTCGCTAGGATCGCCCGCACAAGAAAGGATGAGACATGACCGACTTGGATCCTGCCGGCGTGTGCCGGCCGCTGCGCCTGGCCTTGATCGCGCATGACGGGCGCAAGGCCCGCATGATCGCGCTGGCCCGGGAGTTCGCCCCGCGACTGCGGGGCTGCACGCTGTGTGCGACCGGAACGACGGGTGGGCGTCTGACTGCGGAGGTGGGTCTGGACGTGGAGCGGCTGCTCAGCGGCCCGCTCGGCGGCGACCTGCAGATCGGCGCGCGGCTGGCGATCGGCGAGATCGACGCGGTGGTCTTCCTGCGCGATCCGATGACGCCGCAGCCGCATGAGCCCGACATCAATGCGCTGGTTCGGGCCTGCGACGTGCATGACGTGCCGTGCGCGACCAATGCCAGCACCGCGCGGCTGCTGCTCGATCAGCTGCTGCCGCGCGTGGACGCCACCTGATCAGGCCTGCACCACCTGGTGGTGGGCCGCGGGCACCGGCCAGCCGGCTTGCTGGCCGACGCGGGCGATCGCCTCGTTGGTGTCGAAGTAGACCTGCCAGTAGTGGTCGGTGTGGGTGTAGGGCCGCACCGCGATCACCGCCCCCTCCAGCTTGAAATCGAGCAGGTTGACTTCGGGCGCCGGGTTCTGCGCGACATTGGGAATCTGCGCGATGGCCTCCTTCAGGCGCGCGATCGCATCCAGCGCATCGACGCCCTGCGCCAGCTGCGCGGTGCGCTCGACGCGGCGCACCGGCAGCGCCGAGTAGTTCTGCACCGTGTCGCCGAAGACCTTGCCGTTGCCGACGATGGTCATGACGTTGTCCGGCGTGATCATCGTCGTGCCGAACAGGCCGAGCTCGTGCACCGTGCCGGTCACCCCGCCGATGGTGACGAAGTCGCCGACCTTGAACGGCCGCAGCACCAGCATGAAGGCGCCCGCGGCGAAATTGCCCAGCATGCCGCTCCAGGCCGCGCCGATGGCCACGCCCGCACCGGCCAGCATGGCGGCAAACGAGGTGGTCTGGATGCCGAAGTAGCCCAGGATGCCCAGCACCAGGGTGATGTTCAGCGCGATGGTGATGATCGACCCCAGGTATTTGGTCAGCGTCGGGTCGATCGAGTTGCGGTTCATGCCCGCCTGGATCAGGCTCACCACCTTGGAGATCAGCCAGCGGCCGACGATCCAGAAGATCAGCGCGGCGCCGATCTTCATCAGCAGGTCGATCGCGGTGGTGCCCAGGAAGGTCTGGATCGTGTCGATGTTCATCAGAAATCCTCCTCGAATGTGCAATATTGCACGCTACGAATGTGACGGATTTCCGGTTGTGGCGCCACCTCCCTTGGATCAGGACCCGCGCTGGGCGGATGGGTTGTCGCTTTCTTGCAGCAGCTCGCGCACGAGGTGGCCGATGTGCTGCGCGGGCCGGCATGCGGCTCCACCGCGCCAAGCACGCCGGCCGCAACCAGGTTCAGACCAGCGGGGGGCGTCTGAACCCGCTGCCTGCCATTCAGTGGCTCTGCTGGATGCCAGCGATCAGCCAGCTGCCGTCGCTGTGTGCCGACTCGCGCACCAGATGCCAGATTTCGTCGAAGGCCTGGGCATCGCGCCCGGCCTCCTCGCGGATCAGGCCGCTGTAGCGCACGCTGACGATGTCGCGAGCGCTTTCGCGCACGAAGTCGATGGCCTCGGCACGCACCTCGACCACGTCGGTCTGCTGCGCCGCGCTCTGGCGGTCCTGCAGATCCACGCGGATCGCGGCGAACATCTCCGGCGTGGTGAAGCGGCGCAGGTCCTCGAGGTCGGCACGGTCGTTGGCCGCCTGCATGCGGATGAAGATCATCCGGGCAGCCCGCTCGAAGCCGGCACGGTCGAAGTCGGCCGGCAGCGACGGGGCGAAGGCGGCCGCAGCCGGTGCGGCACCGAAGCTGGCCGCCGCGCTGCCGGGCATGGACACCGACGGGCTGCTGCCCGACTGGGGGGGCGCGCTCGGCCAGCTGGCCTCATGGCTGCCGCGCTGCATCGGCTGGCCGCCGAAACCGGCGCCTGCACCGGCGGGGGCCAGCGTCGGTGCAGTCTTGCGATTGCGGTTCATCAGCCAGCGGATGGCAAAGACCGCCACCAGCGCCAGCAGCGCGATCATCATCATGTCGGCGAAGGCCTCGCCCAGACCGAAGTGGCTCAGCAGCGCCGCCAGGCCGATGCCGGCGGCCAGACCGGCCAGCGGGCCCATCCAGGAACGCTTGCCGGCGGCCGCGGCTGCGCCGGTGGCGGCCGTGGCCGCGCCCGGCACGGCCTGCTGCATCGGCGCCTGGTTGGGCGTCTGGGCGGGCGTGCCCGGCTGCTGTGCGGGTTTCGGGGCCGGTGCGCTGCGCTGCATTCCGGAGGAGCCGCCGCCGCCCAGGCGCTTGGCTTCGGCCAGCGTCGGAGCCAGGGCGGTGGACAGGGCAAGCACGCACACGGCAGTGCGCAGGAAGGTTTTCATCGCGGTCTCGTTGGGTGTGAGGTTGAACACGCCAGATGAGACCGATTTCGCGGTCTGCAAGTTCCCCGGGACAACCCTGATCTTGGCAGGGTCGACCTCAGGGGGACTTTCAAAGCGGGGGCGCGTGCACCCGGATGCGCACATGGGCGGCCTCGATCACCACCTCCTGGCCTGCGCGGATCTTGCAGGTCTTGCGGGATTCGGGCTGGCCGTCGACCCGGACCTGGCCATCGGCCACCAGGGTCTTGGCCGCGCCGCCGCTGGGTGCGACGGCGGTGGCCTTCAGCAGGGCATCGAGCGGGATGAAGTCGCCGCGCAGTTCGAAGTCGATCAGGTTCATCGGCCCGATGGTAGCGGCTGCGCAGCGCGCGCTCCGGCCCGGGGCCGCCCGTCGGCCGTTCAGTCGACCCGCTTGACCAGTGGCGGGCGGCGCGGATGGCGCGTGTCACCCGCCGGCTGGCCGGCAGCGCGCCGACGCGCCTCCTGCAGCACCTCGGCGGGCAGCCGCGACAGCAGCCAGTGCAGGGCCAGCGGCACCAGCACCAGGTCGTCGGCCAGACCCAGCAGCGGCAGGATGTCCGGAATCAGGTCGACTGGCGAGAACAGATAGAGCCCCAGGCCGATCACGCCGGCGCGGAACCACCCCGGCGCGTGCGGCTGCCTGAAGGCATGCCACGCCACCTTGGCGTCACCGCGCACCAGCGACCAGATCAGGGTCAGACGCTTCCACATCACGCAACCTCCATGACGGCAGGACGAAGAGACGGCCGCGATTCTGCGGCAGATCGTCTTCATCCCGCCTGAAGCCGGCGGGTGTCGCCACGCACCGTCAGGTCATCGAGGCGGCACGCCGCGGGGAGGTCGCGCGGTTCAGCGCTGGGCGGCGACGAACTTCAGCGCAGTGCCACTGTTGGCGGTGATGATCCAGTTCGTGCTGTCGTAGCCCACTTGGCCCGAGCCGCTGGTCACGACCGGCAGCATGTACCTGTCGCGCGGCAGCAGCCAGGTCATGTCCTTGAGCGAGCTGGCGTGGCTGGCGCTGAAGGTGGCGAAGCCGTTGCTGGTGCCGGCATTCCACTGCACGCCCAGGCGGCGATTGCCGAACTGGGCCATCTCGGTCATGGTGTACCACTTGAACTTGCCCATGGCCTGCAGCCAGTCGGCGCGCTGCAGCATCGGTGCCAGGGCCGGCAGGTGGCCGCGTGCGCCCGGCGGATGGTTGTAGAACATCCGGTTGGTGCGCTGGTTGACCACGAAGCTCTGCAGGTCGAGCAGCCACTGGCCCGACTGCTGGTCGCTGATGCCGAACTCCTCGAACTCCTCGAAGGTGGCGTACTTGCCCAGCGGCACGATCGGGAAGCTCCACATCGATCGGGTCAGACGGTTGCCCGCGCGCCAGGAGCGCACGCTGGCCGCACCGGTGTCGCCGACGAAGTACATGCCGACCACGCCGCGGTTCTCCAGCCAGTTCACTGCCCAGGTCGGGTTGTTGCCCTGCGGGGCCGAGTACTCGGTGGCGCGCTTGCCGCTCAGGCGGTCGACCGCGGCGTGGTTGAGCTCCAGCCACGGCAGGTAGGTGGCGGCGTTGTCCTCGTTGGCCCCCAGGCCGTAGAGGTCATGGTTCCAGCCCCCGTGCGAGCCGATCTGGTGACCGACCGGCAGGTCGCGGATGCGCTTGAACTGGGTCTGCGCCGTGCCATTGGTGTCCAGGCTCATGCCGTTGCCGTCGCCCGGCGAGACCACGTCCGGACCCGCGGTGAAGTGGATCGAGAACGGGCCGCGCTTGAGCACCGAGGTGCTGTCGAGCAGGTACTTGGCGTCGGCCGTCAGATCGTCGCCGTCGTCGATGTGCCAGTTGTAGATCAGGCCGCCCTTGCCGCGCGGCTGCACCGACATCGTCGGCAGCTTGACCACGTCGCGTGCGAAGGCGTCGAGGAAGCCGTGCAGCGGCGCCGAGTCGGTGCCGATGGCCTTGAAATAGCCCAGCGGCATGTTGACGAACAGCACCTGGCCGCTGCCGACGTTGCGGGTACCGGCCACCAGGCCGTGGTCGGGCGAGGACAGCCAGACATTGCCGCCGAAGTTGCCGGTGGTGACGTAGCTGAAGTAGTCGGCGTACCCGTAGCCGTAGGTGCTGATGGCCTGAGGCGTGCTGTCGGCGGCGCTGGTGGTGCCGCTCTGGTCGACGTAGCTGCCGCCCGACAGCAGCGCACGCAGGAAGTCGGTGGTGATCGGCACCGAGCTGAGCGACAGCAGCGGCAGCGTCGAGGTGGCCGTGCTCACCTTGGTCGACAGGCTGACGCTGGGCACCGGCAGCGCGTTCAGGCCAAGGAGGTTGCGCACCGCCAGTGTCTGGCGCTTGCGCACGTTCAGCGAGCTGGCGTCGATGCGCTTCATCGCGCGGGCCATGATGGCCGGCTGCATGTGGCGGGTGCCACCGGGGTCGCTGGCGCTGGCCGGCACGAAGGTGGTGGCCGTGCTGGTGCCGGCCACGGTGCTGGCTGTGGCGTAGGGCAGGTACTTGCCCGGCGGCAGCGAAAGCTTTTCCAGGCGCGCCTTGGTGCCCACGACCGGGCCGAAGCCGACGACGCGGTCGCGCAGGCTGTCGTACAGCGTGTAGTCGACGCCGACCAGATCGGAGAAGCGCGACTTGGTCGGCGCGTAGAAGCCGGCATCGGTCAACGCGCCGGCGTCATAGACCAGCATCAGCTTGCCGCCGAGGTTGGTGTACTGCTTGACCGCGGCCACCACTGCGTCGCTGGCCTTGACGTGGGCGCTGTCGGGCATGATCAGGCCGGAGATCTTCGCCGCCGAGCTGCTGCCCAGCGCGAGGAACTGCGAGCTGGTCATGGTCTGCAGCTTCACGCCTTCCTCGGCGGCGGAGTCGGTCCAGACCTTGACGGGCCAGTTGCTGGCCACCGCGTCATCGGGCACCAGCAGCACCAGCGCGTCGCGTGACTGGGCGGCCGCCGGCAGGCTGGCCAGCGTGGCCAGCACCAGCGGTGCGAGCCGCACGGCCGGGCGGCGCCAGAGCTGGCTCACCAGCGCAGCCAGGGAAGGGGGACTGAACTTCGATGTCATGATCGTCTGCTCTCTCTCTGTGGTCGTCGGAAGACTCGGAATAGGGATTCAGGGTTGGCGCAGGCCGGCCGGCGCCGTGGCGTTCAGCGGCTCGGGCAGCGGGGCCTGCGGCGGACCGGGCTCGGCCAGCCACAGCAGCCACAGCAGGTCGCTGACCTGGAAGGGCCAGGGAAAAGGCTCGCCCGGGCGCAGCCATGCAGCCCGTGCCCGTGCCACCCACTCGGCGGCGGCATGGCGGTCGCCGCTGCAGTGCGCGGCGACTGCCGCGGCCGGCCACCAGAAGCCGGCTGGATCGACATTGCGGCGCGGCCACTCCGGCCAGCGCGCCGAGACGCGCTGCCAGGCCTGGCGGCCACGCTCGCGGGTGAGCCGGTCCTCGGGCGGGCTCCACAGCAGCGGCCAGGCCTGGGCCATCACGTCCGGATACCAGCGCCCGCTCTGCACCGGGGCGGCGCCGGCGCTGGTCAGCCAGAGACTGGCCTGCGGCTGCCACAGCACCTGCTCGATGCCGCGCCAGGTGCGCCGCTCGCGCTCGTGGCTCAGCTCGGCCACGGCCGGCTGCTTCCACACCTCCTGCTGCAGCGCAGCCAGCGCCCGCCAGCCCGCGGCCACCTCGACCGCATCCATCAGGTAGCTGACCGGGTGATCGAGCTTGGCGTGGCTCAGCCCGTCGGGCTGCTGAAGCTGCGCCAGCGTGGTGGCGGCGCGGCGGAAGGCCCGCTCGATCGCCGGCTCGCGCAGCAGCGCCGGGTCGCCGCCGTGGCGCAGATAGGCCTGCGCCAGCAGGAACATCGACGCGATGGTGCTGTCGGTGGCGTCGATCTGGCGGCAGTGGCGTGGCTCGATGTCGGGCGGGCAGACCGTCATCTCGCGACCGTCGGCGCTGATCCAGCGGTCGAACAGCACGCCACGGTCCTGGCCGTCGACCGGCAGATGGCGGATCTGCCAGCGCAGCCAGCGCGCCGCCTCCTCGCGCAGTGTCGGGTCGATGCGCAGCGCACCGATCAGACCCAGATTGGCCTCGTAGGCGGCGATGTGGTGCCAGGCCCGGCCCGAGGCGTCGACATGTGCCGGCGACAGCGTGCGCCGGATCGCGCCGTCGCTGATCTGGCCGGGCGCGCGCACCACCAGCCTGCGCATCATCAGCACGGCCGCGTCGCGGAAGGCCGGATCGACCAGCGCCGCGGCGGCGCAGCCGCTCTCCAGCGGCGGTGCGCTCGGCGCTGCACCGCTGCGGCCCGGCAGCGCCAGGAGGCCCAGACCCAGGCTGAAGCCCAGCGCGGCCAGGATCGGCTTCAGGCGGTTTCTCATCGCGGCTCCAGTCGCCGCAGCGTGCGGGCGTTGGCCAGGCTGATCGCCCAGCCGTAGATCGCGACGAAGCCGATGATGGCCACCATCACCCCGAACAGCAGGTGCAGCAGCGGCATCGCCAGCAGGCCGGCGTGATGCAGCACCAGCGCGTGCAGGGCGTAGAGCAGCGGCGCCAGCAGCAGCAGCCAGGCCCAGGTCAGCAGCGTGACGCCGAGCCGCGCCCACCAGCTCACCTCGAAGAACCAGAAGGTCGGCAGATGGATCCAGGGCGCCAGCAGCATCAGCACCCAGATCTGCTGCAGGCCGTTGCCGACATGCTCGCGGGGCGTGTGCGGGAAGCTCGCCGGCCACAACACGAAGAACAGCACCGTCGCACCGTGGATGAGCGCGGCCAGCCGCAGCAGGTACATCGCCGGGCGGCCGGCGTCAGGCAGCAGCCCGGCCGCCCACCACAGCGCCACCACGCCGATCGCGTTGAAGGCCAAGGTCCGGCTCGAGGGCAGATCGACGAACAGCTCGAGGGCTGGCGTGGCGATCAGGAAGGGCAGCATGGCTGGCTGCAGCGAGGCCTGGAAGCGGCCCGACAGCTCGAGCCGATCCAGCCACCACAGCAGCTGCTGGCTCCAGAGCTGGCTGGCCGCATCGATCTGGCTGGCCAGCACGGCGGTCAGCAGCGTGGCCAGCAGCAGGCCCTTGAACAGGCGCTGGCGCGGCAGCTGCAGGCCCCAGATCGAGCGGTGCATCGCGATGCGGCCGCCGCGATGGCCGTGGTGCTGCAGCTCGCCCAGCACCGAGTGCTGCAGGCTGTGGCGGAAGTCGGGCCGGGCCGGGCGGCCCAGGAGCCGGCGCAGGAGCTTGCTCATCGTGGCCCGGGCCTCACATCTGCACGAACACGCCGCCGCCCAGCGTGGTGCGGCGGTAGCTCGGATTCAGATAGCGCTCGGCGCGCAGCACCACGCCCCAGTCGGGCGCGACCCACCAGCGCCAGTCGGCGCCGACGGTGGTGCTGGAGAAGTCGACCGGCTGCACCGTGTCGCCCAGCGCCAGCCAGGCCTCGCGGCCGTGCGAGACGCGCAGCGCCAGCGTCTGCTCGCCCGGCACGCCCAGCGTCAGCGCCAGCCAGGGCATGGTCGAGCTGACCTGACCCGGGCGGCTGCGGTTGAGCGTGGCGCCCAGCTCGACGATGCCGAAGGACTGCGCGTAGTAGGTGGCCGAGATCTTCAGGCCGCTGTCGCTGCGGCCGGCGTCGAAGCGGGCGTGGTAGCCGCCCAGCGTGGTGATCCAGCGGCGCTCTGCGCCCCACTTGCGCGAGACCGAGGCGTCGACGCGCGAGCGGTTCCAGTTCGGCCCGCCCCAGCCGCCGGCCAGCGCGGCGCCGGCGAACCAGTCGGCGTCGATCGTCTGCGTCACGCCGGCGGCGGCGATGCCGCCATCGGCGTCGAACTTGCGCTCGCCCAGCAGCTCGGCGTTGAGCACCGTGCCGCTGCCGAGCGCCCAGCTGCCGCGCAGATGGGCGCTGCGGCCGCTGGGCAGGCTGGCGCTGTAGCGGCTGCTGCTGGCGCCGACTTCGACGGTATCGCGGGCAGCGGCCGGCAGGGCGATGGCGGTCAGCGCCGTGCTGGTGGCCAAGGCGATGGCGATCCGCGCCAGGCGCGGTGCGGGGGGGGGCTGGGTCTTCATCGGAGCTTCCGGTTCAGCGGCACGCAGGATCAGGGGATCAGAGATCAAGGTCGCGCTGCAGCACGTCGGCGATCTGGCGTGCGGTCGTGCCGTCGCCGAAGGGGTTGGTGGCGTCGCGCATGCGCTGCAGGCCGGCGCCGTCCGGCTCGGCGAGCAGGCCCGAGACGGTCGAGACGATGCGCGCGCGGTCGGTGCCGACGATCAGGCCGGCGCCGGCGTCGATCAGCTCGGGGCGCTCCGTGGTGTTGCGCAGCACCAGCACCGGGCAGGACAGCGCCGCGCCTTCCTCCTGGATGCCGCCGGAGTCGGTCAGCGCCAGCACGCTGCGGTGCAGGCACCACAGCAGCGCGGGGTAGTCGAGCGGCTCGCACAGCGTCAGCCGGCCTTCGAGCGCCGGCACCTTGGCCGCCAGCTCGGCATGGACCGCGTCGCGCACCGCCGGGTTGCCGTGCACCGGCCAGACCACGGCGACATCCGGGTGCGCCTCCAGCAGCTGCGCCACCGCCTGCGCGATCGAGGCGATGCCCTCGCCCCAGTTCTCGCGCCGGTGCGCGGTCACGGTGATCAGGCGCCACTTCGCCAGCGCCAGGCCCTGGCGCAGCGGCTCCAGCGCGGCCGGCAGCACCGGCGCGCCCGCGGCCAGCAGCGCGTCCACCCGCGCGGTGCCCTGCAGCGCGGCGTCCACCGCGGTGTTGCCCACGACGTGCACGCCGGCGCGGATGCCCTCGCGCTCCAGGTTGCCGGCCGCACGCGCGGTCGGCGAGAAATGCCAGCGCGACAGCCGCGCGGTCAG